>NZ_CP155073.1:941892-1255856 GCF_039621805.1 Paraburkholderia sp. PREW-6R
CGCGGCGTTGACCGCGAGCTTGAGGTCGTCGGTGGCGACGTACTGCGATGAGCCTTCGAAACGCATGGCGAGGTGCTCTTGTTCGGGAAAAAACCCAGTATAAGTCAGAAGCCCTGTTGGCCTGAAAACGGCTCGCGTATGGTGTCACCCGCGGTGTCGGCCGCGGCGTCGCACGCGAAACCGGTTCGTACGCGACGCCGGCGGCGTACTTCGCGCGTGTCCGGCGGCCCGGTGGGCGGGCTTGCCGGAGCTGCGCCACGGCCGCGCGCCCGCGCAGTTCGCGGGCCGGCGACGCGCGGCGGGGCCCGCGCCCCCACTCGGTGGACGTTGCGCGCGGCGGCGCGGTACAATTAGCCCGATTTTTTTGGCCTGCGTGGCTACCCTACAAGAAGAACGGCGCGGGCCGTTGCCTTTCTGGGCGCCCGTTCCCCTCAAGCCAGGTTACATGCTATGAACAAATTCGTTGGCAAACACGTCGTGATCGCTGCCTTGTTGGCGCTCGCGGGCTATACGGCCGGTGCGCAGGCAGCGGATGTCGTCGGCAACGCCAAGGCGGGCCAGAGCAAAGTCTCGATGTGTATCGGCTGCCACGGCATTCCTGAATACCGCACGGCTTATCCCGAGGTGTACCGCGTGCCCATGCTGGGCGGCCAGAATCAGCAGTACCTCGAAAACGCGCTGCACGGCTACAAGAAGGGCGACCGCCATTTCGAGACCATGCACGCGATCACCGTGTCGCTGTCGGACCAGGACATTGCCGACATCGCCGCTTACTACGCGGCGCAGAATGCCTCTTCGAAGAGCAATCCCGACAAGTGATCGGCTGCGATCATCCATCGAGTCGGTCGGCCAATAAATTTGCGGGATAGGAGAATTCATGAATAAGCCCCAACAGGCGCTCCACACAGTGTTCAAGGCTGCATGCGCGTCGGCGGCAGTGCTCGGTCTGGCTGCAGCGAACCTCGCGTACGCCGCCGACGCCGGCAATGGCAAGGTACTGGCCGAGGCCCACAACTGTGCGGCTTGCCACGGCGCCAATCTGAACAAGCCGGTGAGCCCGGAATACCCGAAGCTTGCCGGTCAGCACGCCGATTACATTTACTGGGCGCTGCGTCAGTATCAGATGGGCAACGGCAACCCGCACCTGGGCCGCAACAACGCAATCATGCAGGCGCAGGTGCAAAGCCTGTCGCAGGGCGATATGAAAGACATTGCGGCTTACGTCGAATCGCTGAACGGCGATCTGGTGCAGAAGAAGTAAGCGCGCCGGGGCGTCAACGGTATGCAAGAAACACCTCGCTGCGGCGGGGTGTTTTGTTTTGTGGCGGCGTTTGGGCGCGACCAGGTCTTCGTCGTGCGCGCAGCGGCTAATCGCGTGTGGCGCGCCGCTCGATACGCTGCAGGTACGCATCGGTGTCGGGTGGCGTGCCGGTGCGCTGGGCTTCCCAGATGGTCTCGCCGAGGCAGTCCATGATCGCGTGCTGCGCGTCGTGCGTCGAACCGAGACGCGCGGCGAGCCGCTCATGCGCCGCGCGGATGCCCGGCGGCTGGTCGATGGATAACTGTTCGGTGATCGCCAGATGCATCGACAGATGCAGGAAGGGATTAGTCTGCCCACGCTCGGGCGAATAGTCCTGCGCCTGGGCTGCGTCGCGGTCCGTCAGGTCGGCGTGATACTCGGGATGCTCGACGATCCAGTCGGCGGCGATGGCCTCCAGCGGCGTCAGAATCTCGCCTTGACGCTGCTTGCGCCAGGTGTCGGTGAAAAAGAGGCGAACCTCGTCGCGGCTGGGATTGAACATCGTGGAACCGGTGCGTTGTATGCGTTGGGAAATGAGCAGTTCGTGAGCAGGGCGCCCGATAACCGGCCGGACAAAGCCCGCGGTCACGCGTTCACGCGGCGGCCGTAGCCGTGCTCCGAACCCGGAGGTGGCGCCGCTTGGGCCACGCAGCGCATCATTTTACGCCGTGGCCGGTGTGCTCGCTGACAACGCACCCGGCATGCCACCTGCATGACGCACGCTCACATCAAAGATCCGGCGGCGGCGTTTTCGGCTTGTACTCGCACAATGGTTCGATCACGCAGTGCCAGCATTCGGGCCGACGCGCCTTGCAGACATAACGCCCGTGCAGGATCAGCCAGTGATGCGCGTCCTGCCGGAACTCGGGCGGCGTGAATTTTTCGAGCGCCGTTTCCACCGCTCGCACGTCCTTGCCCGGCGCAAGACCGGTTCGGTTCGCAACCCGAAAGATATGGGTGTCCACGGCGATCGTGGGATGACCAAACGCCGTATTGAGAATCACGTTAGCCGTCTTGCGGCCGACACCCGGCAAGCTCTCGAGCGCCTCCCGATCTTCCGGCACTTCTCCGCCGTACTGGTCGAGCAGAATGCGGCAAGTGGCGATCACGTTCTTTGCTTTGGTGCGGTACAGGCCAATCGTCCTGATATAAGCGGTTACGCCTTCTTCGCCGAGTTCGAGCACTTTGCGTGGCGTATTGGCGACCGGAAACATCTGGCGCATGGCCTTGTTCACCGACACGTCGGTGGCCTGCGCTGACAGCAGCACGGCGATCAGCAGTTCGAACGGAGTGGTGTACTCGAGCTCGGTAGTGGGATGCGGATCGATGCTCTGGAATGTTTCGTAGATGGCCCGGCGTTTGTTCGCATTCATACGGAGCGTGCGTGTGCGTGCAATGCGTTAGCGTTTGCTGGAGGGCTTGTCGGTATCCGCGGCGAGTCCGAGACGGCGGCGGCGTGCTTCGGCGGCGTCGATTTGTGCCTGCACGTCCGCGCTGACATGGTCGGTGTTCAGCGGACCCTGGCCTTTGGCGGCCAGTTCCTCTTTTTTCTTGCGAGCGCGTTCGAGCGCCGCCTGAATGATCGCGCGTTTTTTCGCGTCGGCATCAGCGTCGGCGTTGGCGTTGGCAGAAGCGGCGGGCGATGCGGTGGCGGCAGCGCCGGCGGCAGCGCGGTGCGGCTGCGAGGGATCGCTCGCGCCGTTGCTCGCGCGCCTTGCGGCAGCGCGCGCTTCCGCTGCTTCGCGCTCGCGCGCGAGGCGCGCTTCGCGCCGGTCATGCCGCTCGCGCGCGGCGTCGGCCTGGCGCTGACTCCATGCATCCCAGCCGGTGGCTTCGCCCGTGACCGATGGCATCGCGATACAGTCGACAGGACATGGCGGCACGCACAGATCACAGCCGGTGCAAAGCTCGGCAATGACGGTATGCATCTGTTTCGGTGCGCCAACTATCGCGTCGACCGGACACGCCTGCATGCACAACGTGCAACCGATGCAAACCTGTTCGTCGATTATCGCCACGGGACGCGGCCGCTCCACGCCATTGGCGGGATTGAGCGCAATGATGGGCTTGCCGAGCAGCGCAGCGAGACGCGCGATGCCTTGCGCGCCGCCCGGCGGACACTGGTTATAGCCGGCCTCGCCACTGGCGACAGCTTCGGCATACGGGCGGCACGCGGGGTAACCGCACTTCGTGCATTGTGTCTGGGGAAGCAGATCTTCGATGCGATCGGCGAGTGTGTTGATGTCTGTCACGGTCACGACGAGAGAGCTTGGCTTGCGGCCGAACAGCTTGAACTAAATGGCACATTATCGCCGATTTCCCCAATTGCCATCCGCAATCCATGTGCCATAATCAAAGCGCTTTTTCGAAAGACCGCAGAAGGGTGTCCCCCAACCATGGCGCGCCCGCTCAGTGCCGTCGGTAAAGGCCGAGGAGAGGCCGGCAGCACGATCCGGATAACGCGGCTCACGAAGACGATGCCACCATGAATCAGCCGAAAATCAAAAGAGATCCTGAAGGCACGCGGCGCCGTATCCTGCTTGCGGCGGCCGAGGAGTTTGCAAATGGTGGGCTATTCGGCGCGCGCGTCGATCAGATCGCCCGCCGAGCTGAAACGAACGAACGCATGCTCTATTACTACTTCGGTAGCAAGGAGCAACTTTTCACCGCGGTGCTCGAGCACGCGTTCAGCGCGCTCAATGAAGCGGAGCGCACGCTCGAATTGAACGGTATCGCGCCCGTCGAGGCGGTCACGCGTCTCGCGCATTTCGTTTGGGACTACTATCGCGATCATCCCGAGCTGCTGCGTCTTATCAATAACGAGAATCTGCATGAGGCGCGCTACATGCAGAAGTCCACGCGTATCCGTGAAATGATCTCGCCGATCGTCGCCACGCTCGGCGGCATTCTCGAACGTGGTCAACGCGCGGGGCTCTTCCGCAACAATGTCGATCCGCTGCGTTTTTACGTGACGTTATCGGGCATGGGCTACTACATCGTTTCGAATCGTTTCACGCTGGAGGCTACACTGGGTCGCGACTTTAGCGGCGCGGCCGAACGTAGCGAAGTGATCCAGATGAACACCGAGTTGTTGCTCGCGTATCTGTTGCGAAAGTAGTGTGTCACGCAGCACGGTTGCTCACGCGGCCGTGCGCGGCAGAAACGGCAACGGCCTCCGTAGAGGCCGTTGTGAATCACCGCGCGCGACACTTACGCCTCGGCTTTTTCCTTCACCACCTTCGGCGCAGTCTGGTTGTGTTCGAGGATGAACTCGCGCAGCTGCGGGTAGATGATCGTGCGCCAGCGGCGCCCGGAGAAAATGCCATAGTGACCGCACTTTTCGGCGGTGAAATGGCGCCTGTCTTTTTCGGGAATGCCGGTGCACAGATCGTGCGCGGCGTAGGTCTGGCCGTCGCCGGAAATGTCGTCCAGTTCGCCTTCAATCGTAAACAGCGCGGTTTTCCGGATGTCCTGCGGACGCACGCGTTCACCGGCCACGTCCCAGGTGCCCTCGGCCAGGCGGAATTCCTGGAACACCACCCGGATCGTGTCGAGATAGTAATCCGCGTCCATGTCCAGCACGGCGTTGTACTCGTCGTAAAAGCGGCGATGCGCTTCGGCGTCGTCTTCGTCACCGCGCAGCAGGCTCTGGTAATAGTCCCAGTGCGACGCTGCGTGACGCTCAGGATTCATCGCAACGAAACCCGTGTGTTGCAGAAAGCCCGGATAAACCTTGCGGCCTACGCCAGGATAGTTCGGCGGCACCGTGAAAATCACGTTGTTTTCGAACCATTCGTACGAGTGCTGCGTGGCGAGCGAATTGACCGACGTCGGGCTCTTACGCGCGTCGATCGGACCGCCCATCATGGTCATGGTGCGCGGCGTTTCCTCGCCACGGCTCGCCATCAGCGAGATGGCGGCCAGCACCGGCACGGTCGGCTGGCATACCGAGATCACATGCAGGTTCTTCGCGCCGATATGGCGGATGAAATCCTGAATGTAGGCAACATAGTCGTCCAGCCGGAACTCGCCGGCTTCGAGCGGCACCATGCGCGCGTCGATCCAGTCGGTCAGATACACCTTATGGTCTTGCAGCAGCGTGCGAACGGTGTCGCGCAGCAGCGTGGCATGGTGGCCCGAGAGCGGTGCGCACACCAGCACAACCGGTTCGTCTTTCAGTTGCGTTACGGCGTCGCTGTCGTCGGCAAAGCGCTTGAAGCGCATCAGACGGCAGAACGGCTTCTCGATAATGGTTTGCTCGATGATCGGAATGTTGTGACCATCTTTGACGATCTGATGCAGATTGAACTCGGGCTTTTCGTAATCCTTACCCAGCCGGTACAGCAGTTCGTACCCGGCGGAGAGGCGGGTGGCGCCCGGCACATAGGCTAGCGGGCTGGCCGGATTGGCGAAGGATTTGGATGCAGCCTGGGCCCAGGCCGTAAGAGGGCTTAACAGCGCCCGCTGGAATTCATGCAGTTGGTAGAGCATGGGTGCTCCGTTTTTAAGCGGTTTGCAGGGGTCGCCGCAAACACGCGTTTGGCGTTGCGTCAGGCCAGATTGGTTGTAGGCACATTCATTTTCAGCCGACATTACATTCGATCATAGCGAACTCGGCGTACTTGTGCAATGCAGCAATCCACGGGCCATAGGCCCGCAAACTGTCATTAAATCATGCTACTGGCGATGTTGCTGTGCCGCTATCAGGGCTTGCCGCAGCCTTCAGTTCGTCGGCCATGCTGCCGATATCGGGCGGATGCCCTGTTGCCTCCGCCATCGACTGCTCGTGTTTCATCAGATTCAGTCCGGTGTGGACCAGCGCCACGTGCGAAAAGGCCTGCGGGAAATTGCCGACGAGCCGCCCGGCAGCCGGGTCATACTCCTCGGCAAGCAGACCGACGTCATTACACAGGGCCAGGAGCCGCTCATACATGGCGATCGCTTCGTCAAAGCGCTGTTGCAAAGCCAGGTTGTCCACCATCCAGAACGAACACGCAAGGAAGGTGCCTTCTCCCGGCGGCAGCCCGTCGTCGTAATCGGTGGTGCGGTAGCGCATGACGAAACCGTCGTGCATCAGGTCTTTTTCGATCGCCGCGACCGTGCCGACCACGCGAGGATCCTCGGGCGGAAGAAAGCCGACCAACGGCAACAGGAGCACGCTCGCATCGAGCTGATTGCTGCCGTACGACTGCGTGAACGCATTCAACTCCGGATTCCAGGCCTTTTCGCAGACCTGAGCATGAATGGTGTCGCGCGTGGCACGCCAGCTGTCGAGCGGTCCCTCCAGATCGAATAGTTCGGCCGACTGGATCGCACGGTCATAGGCGACCCACGCCATGATCTTCGAGAACGTGAAATGCTGGCGGCCGCCGCGCGTTTCCCAGATGCCTTCGTCCGGCTCCGACCAGATCGTATCCAGATGCTTGAGCAGCGCGCGCTGAACGTTCCACGCGGTGTCGTCCGCCTGTAAGCCGCCGACGCGCGCCAGGTGCAGCGCGTTCATGACCTCGCCATACACATCGAGCTGCCGCTGGCCGACCGCGTTATTGCCGATGCGAACCGGCTTGGCGTCCTGATAGCCGGGCAGCCAGTCGAGTTCGAACTCCGGCAGCCGCCGTTCGCCGGCAATGCCGTACATGATCTGCAACTGCTCGGGCGAGCCGGCCATCACGCGGCCGAGCCAGCTTCGCCACGCACGCGCTTCGTCGTAGTAGCCGCCGCGCATCATCGCGAGCAGCGTGATGGTGGCGTCGCGCAGCCAGCAGTACCGGTAGTCCCAGTTGCGTGTACCGCCGAGCTGTTCCGGCAGCGAAGTGGTCGGCGCCGCGACGATGCCGCCGGTCGGCTGATAGGCGAGCGCCTTCAGCGTGATCAGCGAGCGGCGGATCGGGCCGGCCCAGCGGCCTTCGACGGTGCTGCGCGCCGACCACTCGAGCCAGTGATTTTCCGTGCGTGCGAGCGACGTGTGCGGATCGTGAGCGCTCGGAATGTGCAAATGCGAGGCCACGTAGGCAAGCGAGAACGGCACACGCTCGCCGGCGTTGACGGTGAACTCGGCCACCGTCTTCATGTTCTCGCCGCGCAACTCGACCGGCGTGCGCAGCACCGCGGTGTCCGGCCCCGCGATCGCCTTGATGCCGCTGTCGTGCTTCAGCCGGTCGACCCACGGCACGGAGAAGCCGTAGTCGAAACGCAGTACCAGCTCCATCTGCATGCGCACGGTGCCGCGCCGGCCGACAACCATGCGCACCATTTCCGACGAGCCATTGCCCGGCGGCATGAAATCGATCAGCGTGACGGCGCCTTCGGGCATGTCGAAATCCGTCTCGAGAATCAGGGTTTCGCCGCGGTAACGGCGCGTAATGGTGGGCGGGGTGTCGGTGATCGGCGCAATCAGCCAGCGGCCATTCTCGGGCGTGCCGAGCAGTGCGGCGAAGCAGGCCCCGGAGTCGAAACGCGGCCAGCAGAGCCAGTCCACGGAACCTTCGCGGGAGACGAGCGCAGCCGTGTGGCCATCGCCGATGAGCGCATAGTCTTCGATGAGTGCGGGCATGAGGAGCGTGTCAGAGTGACGCGGAACACGAGCGGCCGCGCCAGGGGTTATTGTTACTACCGGACCCGCTTAACGTGTTTTGGTTCAGCGCACAATGCAGCAAAATGCGAGTTGGTATTCTGTCAGACGACTGCCTACAATCGGATTTCAGGCCGCTTTCCGGCGCGCTCCGGAGGATCAACCGGCCACGTCCATTGTATGCAGACGCCGCTTCCGAGGAAAAAGCCATGCTGAATCCGTCGAAATCCGATTGCATTACGATCCTCTCGGCCGCCAGCGAACTTGCCGACGATTCGATGTTGCCACTCGATCATGGCCGTCTAGGTCTCAGCCGGAACGGGATGCTCGCCGCCGCGGCCTTTCTGATCGAACGGGCCTGTTTCAGGGATTACCAGCAAGGCGACGGCCAATATGCTGTCGGCGCATTGTCGCTGCAGGGCCGGTTGCGGCTCGAACAGCTGGCCAACGGCTAGGCGCCGCCGTCCGCGCAGGCTCGCTGCGAGGCAAACCGAACTTCCGCCAACTCTCAAGTCCGCGCTGCGCGCCATGCGCCGCGTGCGCATCCGCTCGTCTTGAGACGACCGGTACACGACAGCGCCGGGCCCGGGTGCGCCCGGTCGTGTCCGTCGACGGCAGCGGTTTTGCTCGGTCACCCGCTGCCTTCGCTGCTCAGAAATGTGACGAGCCCACGCCAAAGATCCCAATGATGCCAATGATGATCAGATAGAGCGCGACGATGTAGTTCAGGAGGCGCGGCATGACCAGAATCAGGATGCCGGCGATCAGCGAAACAAGCGGGCCCAGGCTGAGTGTGACGTTCATGAAGACTCCGTAGTGTGTGACGCGTCAGACGCGATTAAAAAGATGCCCCGGTCAGGCGGGACATTTGCTACTCATGCGACAGCGCCTGCATGCCCGGTCGGTTGATAAGGCACGTGGGCAGGCTGGTTTCGCTGCAGAATCCGGTGTAACGCTCTTATACTCGCTGCGATAAAACAGCCTGACAACCATGACCCGACCACGACGCTCGACCCGTCGCGCCGCAGACCCGTGACATGATTACAAGCGCTTAAACCGAATAACCGATGTCCAGGAGGTCACTTATGCTTCTTCGTCAACGCGCTGCCAGGCGCGCCACCTCAGTTGCCAACCCAGTTGCACAGTCAGGCGTCAGTGTGTCGGCCCATGCTGAATCCACGTCGCTCTCTGCTTCGCGACGCACGGCCGGTGCAGCGCCGTTGCGATCCGCCCGCTCGATAATAAAAGGTTTCGCGCTCATGGTCTCGATTGTCGCTTCGCACGCGTTCGCGCAAGATTCCGGCCCGGTCCCCGCCGACGGTGTGTACGACATGCTCGTGGGCACGTATACCGGTGGCAAAAGCGAAGGGCTGTATGTGTATCGCTTCGACACGAAAACGGGCGACGCGACACGCGTTTCCGTCGCACAGACGGTGAACCCGTCTTACCTCGTCGTGAGCCATGATCGCCGCTACGTGTATGCGGTCAACGAATTGCCCGGCGACAATGGTCCGGCCACGCAGCGCGGCGGCATCAGCGCTTTCCGTTTCGACGCGGCGAGCGGCCAGCTCACGTTCCTCAACAAGGTCTCCGCGGACGGCAATGATCCGTGCTATCTCAGCATCTCGCCGGACGGCAAGTATCTGCTGAGCGCGAACTATTCGGTGGCCGCCGACCCGGGCGGCAGCTTCGCCGTATTTCCGCTTCAGGCCGACGGACAGGTGGGTTCTTCGGTGCTGACCGTGCATCACGAAGGCGGTGGTCCGGTGAAGGGACGTCAGGACAATTCACACGTGCACTCCACTGTGTTTTCGCCGGACGGCCATTACCTGTTCGCGCAGGATCTGGGCGCCGACAAGCTTTACTCTTACCGCTATACGCCGGATGGCAGCCGTGGACTGTTCGGACCGACCGACTGGCGCTACACCCAGGAGAAAGCCGGCACGGGTCCGCGGCATCTGGTGTTCGGCCCGGACGGCAAGCATGCGTACCTGACGAGCGAACTGGCGGGCACGGTGAGCACGTTCAATTACGACGACGGCAAGCTCACGCAGGTGCAGACCATGACGCTCGCAGAGCCGGGTTTTAAGGGCGCGGTGGGTGCAGCGGCGATCCACCTGTCACCGGACGGGCGCTTCCTGTATGCATCCAATCGTGGCGATGCGAACGATATCGTCATCTTCTCGGTCGACCCGACCAACGGCCTTCTGAAAAAGATCGGCCATCAATCGAGCCTCGGCAAATCGCCGCGTGAGTTCGCGATCGATCCGACCGGCAACTGGCTGATCGTCGGCAATCAGCTGAGCGATACCATGTATGTGTTCAGGCGCGACCCGCAGAGCGGTTTGCTCGAAGCGAATCCGAAGCGCATCGACATCGGCTCGCCGGTTGATTTCAAGCTGGTATCACCGTCGTAAAGAGAACGAGTCGGGGCTTGTCCTAGCCATCGCAGCGTGGCCATTCTGAGACCGGATGGCCACGCAATGAATAGGGCGTGAGAACGCGCCCGCGCTTGTGCGCGGCGTGTGCTGAAGCTTGCAGCGGCCTTGAATTCCTACTCCGCCGCGCCGGGCGCGAGCACCTCGCGGCTGCCGTTGATTCCCATTGCCGACACGAGGCCGGCGCTTTCCATCTGTTCGACGAGACGCGCCGCGCGGTTATAGCCGATGCGCAACTGCCGTTGCACCGACGAAATCGACGCGCGCCGCGTGCGCACGACGAATGCCACGGCTTCGTCGTAGAGCGGATCGGCTTCGGCGTCGGGCGATTCGCCGAACAGGTCCTGTGCCGCGCCGCCGTCGGTGGCCGGCCCGTCGAGAATGCCTTCTTCGTATTGCGGCTCGCCGAACTGCTTCAGATACTCGACGATGCGGTGCACTTCTTCATCCGCGACGAACGCGCCGTGCACGCGCTGCGGGTAGCCGGTGCCCGGCGGCAGGAACAGCATGTCGCCCTGGCCGAGTAGCGATTCCGCGCCCATCTGGTCGAGAATCGTGCGCGAGTCGATTTTCGACGACACCTGGAACGCCACGCGCGTCGGAATATTGGCCTTGATAAGGCCGGTGATCACGTCGACGGATGGACGTTGCGTCGCCAGAATCAGGTGGATACCGGCCGCGCGCGCCTTCTGCGCGAGGCGCGCGATCAACTCTTCGATCTTCTTGCCTGCGACCATCATCAGGTCGGCGAGTTCGTCGATCACCACGACGATCAGCGGCAGCGGCGCGAGCGGTTCCGGCGCCTCCGGCGTCAACGAGAACGGATTGCCCAGTTTCTTGCCCTTGGCTTCGGTATCGCGAATCTTCTGGTTGAAGCCGGCCAGGTTACGCACGCCGACCGCCGACATCAGCCGGTAACGCTTTTCCATTTCGCCGACACACCAGTTGAGCGCGTTCGCGGCGAGCTTCATGTCGGTGACGACCGGCGCAAGCAGATGCGGAATCCCTTCGTAGACAGAGAGTTCCAGCATCTTCGGGTCGATCATGATGAGCCGGACTTCTTCGGGTGTCGCCTTGTACAGCAGCGAGCAGATCATCGCGTTGATCGCAACCGACTTGCCCGAGCCCGTCGTGCCTGCGACCAGCATGTGCGGCGCCTTGGCGAGATCGGCGACGACCGGATGACCGGTGATGTCCTTGCCCATGGCGAGCGTCAGTTGCGAATGCGAATTCTGGTAGACGTGCGCTTCGAGAATCTCGGAAAGGCGAATGGTCTGCCGCTTGGCGTTCGGCAGTTCGAGGCCCATGCAGGTCTTGCCGGGAATCGTTTCGACCACGCGGATCGACGTCAGCCCGAGTCCGCGCGACAGGTCCTTCATCAGGCCGACAATCTGGCTGCCGCGCACGCCGAGCGCCGGTTCGATCTCGAAGCGCGTGATGACCGGTCCCGCCGAATGTCCGACCACGGTCACCGGCACTTTGAATTCCTGGAGACGCTGTTCGATCAGCAGACCCGTCTCGATGAGCTTTTCCTCGGAAACGGGTTCGACGTCGGTGTCGGCGCGCGCGAGCAGATCGAGCGTGGGCAGCTCGACCATCGATGCCGCCGGCGCATGGAATTCGAAACCGCTGGTCGGTCCGTGACCGCGCAGCGGAGCGCGCTGAATGGCGTCAACGCGCTCTGCGGGTGCCTCGGGTTGCCACGGCGCCGGCGGTACATCCGTGCCCGCCATCCCGACGGGCGGCGCGGCTGGCGTGGCCTGCACGGCCTGAATGACCTGAGCGGCTGGGTGCGGGAAGCGAACGATGTTGGTGGGTAAGGGCGCGTCGATCGGGCTGTGTGTAACGGGCGACAGAGCGTCTTCGGGTTCGGCGTGCAGTTCAGCTTCGTGTTCGGGTTGGGCTTCGACGTGGGCCTTAGTCTCGTTTTCTGCGTCGGCGTTGGCGTTGGCGTCGGCTTCCGCGGGAGTCGGAGCCGGAGTCTGAGCATGGTCGATACCGACGCGCGTGACACTGTCGGCTTCAACCGCGGACCCAGCGTTGGAGCCGGCCGTGAACTGCGCCGGCGGCTCTGCTGCTTCGCCGCGCGGGCCGAAGTCCACTTCGTCGTCGACGGCTTCCAGATTCGCGGCGAAGACTTCGAAAGGCGTCCGGGTGGCGACATGTTGTGTTTGCGGGGCCAGTCGATCCGAAGCGGCGCCAACCGCGGGCGCCGTGGTTTGAACCGGCGTACCGGCGAGCGCCGATGCGGGTGTTGCCGCTACAGGCGTCGCAACCGGGTTGGTCGCTGGAACCGGGTCCTCAGTGGGAACCGGCGTCTGAGCCGGAGTGTGCTGGAAGGTCGAAACCGGCGCCGCTTCCGAACTGTCGGACCGATCCGCCACTTCGCGTTCGATCGGCGCTGTCTTTATCGACGTCGCCGGCGGATGAAAAGCCGGCGGTTCGATCGGCCATTGCACGACGGGTTCGCCGCCGGCTTCGACCGGCGCGGCCGGCAACGTTTGCGGAACAGATGGTCCGATGGGCAACGGCGCGGATTGCTGAGCCGCGTCCACGCGGGCGGCTTGCTCAACAGCTTCGTCACTCTGCACCGGCCGCATATCACCAGGCCGCGTAGCGTTCGAGTCAGCGGCCTCGTGGGCGGCAGGTGACGGCGTGGCAGCCGCCGGCGCGGCGCCCGTCGCGCTGCCTGTACTGCGCGCAAGGCTGACGCCGGCGATGTCGGTCCAGCGTGCGGCATTTTCCGCAATGCTGCGCAGCGTTTCCTGCACGCTCGCGGGCGGTGTGATCTTCTCCGTTGTCGCCATCGGGCGCGTGTAGGTCGGCGCGGGCAACGGTGAGCGTCGAGCCGGCTGCCTCGCGATCGGATCGATCTGCGACGTGCCGCTCACCGGTTGCCGCGCGTTCGTGTGCCGGCTTACTGGCGTGGCGCCGCTTGCACCGGCATATTGACTTGCGGACGACCGGCCAAGCCCGGCCGCCGCATTTGCCGTCGAACCATTCGCCGGGCCGGATGCGGCGCTGGACATCGCGCGCGCGGTTTGGGCCGCAGCGGGATGAGCGGCGTTCGCGCCGGCCATGCCAGCCAACGCCGCGCCCAATCCGGGCGTTCCGGCTTGCCGCTGTTGACCGGGGATGCGACGCCCGACTGGCGATGCGGGTGTGCGTGCCGGTGTAGCGGATGATGCACTGGCGCCCGCGTTAAAACCCGTCGCGGGTCGCGCGGTCGAACCGGTCGCAGGCAATCTCGATTCACGCAACCCCGGCTCATGCAGCCCCGGCTCCCTCAGCCACCCGGCGGGCGCAACCGGCTCGGTGGGCATCCAGCGCGGCTTGTCGGCGCGCGCGTCCCCGGTCGTACCAGGCGTGGGGGCGGCCGGCTGACGTGGCGGTTTGATCGTACCCGTGCGCAGCACCGGCTCACTTTGCGAGCTCTGACGACGCAGCTTGTCCGTGCCGGCACGCCAGCTTGCGCCCAGACCGCGGCCGGCCGCATCCCGGCCGTACGCGGTGCGGCTTGCGCCTGCAGCCAGACCCGCGCCCGAGGCGGCGCCTGCGCCGGTCGCCGCGCCACGTCCGCCCGCGGGCGGACGCCATGCCGTCGGACGCGCGTTCCGGCCGTTGCTTCGCGGCGTCGTCATGGTGGGAGCGGAGGAACCGTGCCGCAATAAACCGTCGTCGACCGTCCGATGGCGGCGCGCATCTTCATCGCGCTTGGCGAGCCCGCGCGTCAGGCCAAGGCCGAATGCGCCGTCGGCCCACGCGGCAACATCGCGCCAGCGAAAATCGATCAGCCAGGGCAGGGCGATCAGCAGCAGCGCAAACGCCGCGAGCGGCGTGCCGATATGTCCCAGCAGGCGGCTGACGCCCGCGGCCAGCGCGTGACCGAGCCCGCCGACGCCGGCCACGGAAACGAGCGAGCCTTCCAGCGTGCAGCTCGCGAGCATCACGCAGACGAAGCCAAGCCACAGCCGGATCGTGCCGGGACCGCGCAAACCCGCGCCGCCAGGCAGCGCTGCTTTCACGAGCCGCCAGAAGAGAGGAATGAACCAGACGGCTGACCCGCCGAACCAGCCGAAAACTACCGTGTGCATGCTAGACATCAACGAATGACGGACGCGCTAACGCAATCCGTCGAGTTTAAACCGGCGAAGCCCGATGCTCCGAAGGCAGACACAAGTATGCTTGCGTCCAGAAACAAAGCAGACCGCACGCGGCCTGCCGTCGGTGAAAAACAACGCGCGTCGCTCCGGTCGGCGTAGCGGTGTGTCGACGCGTCCATGGCGACGTCACTTTGCGCGGCTGTCGAACGTCAGCGTATCGCCGTTATCGAGTACGAGCTGCATCTGCTGCGGCGCACGCATCTGCACGCCGGTGCGGTCGATATGGTTGAGCGCGTTCAGATAGGCGCTTTCGAGCTGGCCGCCGGGCGTCGCGCACGCCATGCGCGTGCCGCCCAACGTGCCGAACGCGAGCTTGCCGTCTTTCAGCGAATAGGAACCCATGTAGCGGTTGCAACCGGAAAAGCCGCTCGCGTGACGCTGGCCGGTTGCGGTGGAGAGCGTGAGCGTGATCGGCGTGCCCTCGCCGGCGGCCGGCACTGCGCGCGGCGCACCGTCTGCCTGCTTCCACCCGGTCAGCACCCAGCTGGTGTCGTCGAGCAACTGTGTCGCGGCGGGATTGAATGGATCAGGCGCCGCGGCTTCGGAATCGGGATGTTTCGGAATCGCGCAGGCGCCGAGCAGCGCGGCGACGCTCAGCGCAGCGAGAGCCTGGCGCGCAAGCGGGGTGAAGCGCGCAACACATCGCGCGGAGGAGCTTTGGAGCATGACGTCGTTCCTCTTCAGACTGGCGAAGGCGTAAGGGTAACGTATCAGGCGCGGCGCACGCGAGCGCTGCGGCGCGCGCCGTGTCGAGCCGCCGCGCGCAAGACGCGGCGAGGGGCCAGCATGTTAACATCGTGTCCTACCCAATCCCACCCTCATCCGACTTTTATCTGGAGACCTCATGCAGATCGGCCAACGGATCGGCACGCCGCTTTCTGAATCCGCGACTCGCGTCATGCTGCTCGGCGCGGGGGAACTCGGCAAGGAGGTCATCATCGCGCTGCAGCGGCTGGGTGTGGAAGTGATCGCCGTCGACCGTTATGCGAATGCACCGGGTCACCAGGTGGCGCACCGCGCACATGTGATCGACATGACCGACCACGCGGCGTTGCGCGCGCTGGTCGAAAAAGAGCGTCCGCATCTGATCGTTCCCGAAATCGAGGCGATTGCCACCGACGCGCTCGCCGCGATCGAAACCGACGGTCTTGCCGAGGTGATCCCGACCGCGCGCGCTACGCAGCTCACGATGAATCGTGAAGGCATCCGGCGCCTCGCCGCCGAGGAACTGGGCTTGCCGACCTCGCCCTATGCATTCGCCGATTCGCTCGACGAATTGCGCGCCGGCATCGCCAGGGTCGGATATCCGTGCGTGGTGAAGCCGGTCATGTCGTCGTCGGGCAAGGGGCAATCCGTGCTGAAAAGCGACGCCGACGTCGAACCCGCCTGGCACTATGCGATGGCGGGCGGCCGCGTCAATCATGGGCGCGTGATCGTCGAGGGCTTTATCGACTTCGACTACGAAATCACGCAACTCACGGTGCGCGCAATCGACCCCGTCAGCGGCAATGTCAGCACGTATTACTGCGATCCGATTGGCCACGTGCAGGTAGCAGGCGACTATGTCGAATCATGGCAGCCGCAGCGTATGAGCCCGCTCGCGCTCGAACGTTCGCGCGAAGTCGCTCATCAGGTCACGCATGCGTTGGGCGGGCGCGGTCTTTTCGGCGTGGAACTTTTCGTACGCGGCGACGAAGTATGGTTTTCCGAAGTGAGTCCGCGTCCGCATGACACGGGTCTCGTGACGCTGTGCTCCCAGCGTTTTTCCGAGTTCGAATTGCACGCGCGCGCGATTCTCGGGCTGCCGGTGGATACGTCGCTGCGGGCGCCGGGCGCGTCGGCGGTGATCTACGGCAAACTGGACGAAACAGGTATCGCGTTTGAAGGCGTCGCGGCGGCGTTGGCGGTGCCGGGCGCCGACTTGCGGCTCTTCGGCAAGCCGGAGAGTTTCGTCAAGCGCCGCATGGGAGTCGCACTCGCCACCGGCGAAACGACCGACGAAGCCCGTTCGCGCGCCGGCCAGGCCGCGGCGGCCATCCTCCCGGTGTCGGCAAAGTGAGCACGGAGGTGCGTATGGCGCTTGAACAACGCAACATCGGACGGCGCGGCGGCATCGGTCGTCGGCTTGGCGCGCTCGGCGTGCTGGTCGCGCTGTGCGCGGGCCTTGGCGGGTGCGGTCTTGCCGCAGCGCCGTGCCGGGTGGCATCGGCTGGATTGAAGATCGTGCCGCTCGTCGGCCACGTGGCGGCCGCGCCCACCGACGCCTGCGCGGACGTGATCGATCCGTAAATGCGGCAGCAAAGCGAATGCGCACCGTTCGCGATGTGACCGTCGGCAATTAAACGAGGCTCTCCATGAAAAAGTGGCTGGTTGCAATCACCGTGACGGCGGCCCTCGCAGCACTGGCCGGCAATGCGGACGCCGCGACGCCGAACTTCACGCAGATGCCGGCGAAAAACCGGCAAACGCACAAATACACGTGCGCGACCGGCAAGATTTTGCAGGTCACGTACTGGAACACGGCCAACGGCCAGAGCTTTGCGCTGGTTCCGGTCAAAGGGCAGCAACTGCTGTTCGTCAACACGCTGTCCGGCTCGGGCGCGAAGTATCAGGCCGGCAGCTATACCTGGTGGACCAAGGGTCCACGCGCCGATCTGTATGACGCGACGAACGGCGACAACGCGCCGCCCATGCTGTCCGACTGCATTACGATCAACCGCTGATCCAGTCCTTGCGCGGTGCACTCGGCCGCGTGTTCGTCGCTGCCTGCGTGCTGTCCTCTGTCTCGTGCTTCCTGTCTGCTGTCTGCGCTCTTGCCGGCGTTTCGCGGCGTTGCCTGTCCCACGCGCATCATTTCCGTTCGAGTAGTAAGCTGTTTCGCACCGTATTCGTGTCACACCCGAGTTCGCCATTCGCGGGTCGGCGCGGTTGTTGTCGTCTTCGCTCGTCCCGTTTCCGCACCCACCGATCGGCAGCGCGCCTGTACGCACTTTTCCGCGGCCGTTCTCATCAAGCGAGACACAGAATGAAAGCATCGGACCTGTTCGTCAAATCGCTGGAAGCTGAAGGTGTCGAGTACGTGTTCGGCATTCCCGGCGAAGAAAATCTCGATCTGCTCGAATCGCTGCGTCGCTCGAAAATCCGGCTGATCCTCACGCGACATGAACAGGCGGCCGGTTTCATGGCGGCGACTTATGGGCGGCTGACCGGCCGCACCGGCGTGTGCATTTCCACACTCGGGCCGGGCGCGACCAACTTCGTGACCGCCGCGGCTTATGCGCAACTCGGCGGCATGCCAATGCTGATGGTCACCGGCCAGAAGCCGATCAAGTCGAGCAAACAGGGCCATTTCCAGATCGTCGACGTGGTGCGCATGATGGAACCGCTCACCAAGTACACGCGCCAGATCGTGTCGATCGGCAATATTCCGGCAGCGGTGCGCGAGGCGGTGCGTCAGGCGGAAGAGGAGCGCCCGGGCGCCACGCATCTCGAATTGCCGGAAGACGTCGCACACGAGGAGGGCGACGGCAAACCGCTGCCAAAGAGCTTCAGCCGACGTCCCGTGGCCGAGGAAAAGGCGGTGGCGCGCGCGGTCGAGGCTATCACGAAGGCGAGGCACCCGCTGCTGATGATCGGCGCGGGCGGCAACCGCAAGACCACCACCCACATGCTGCGCGAATTCGTCGATCAGACCGGCATTCCGTTCTTTACGACGCAGATGGGCAAGGGCGTGATCGACGAATCGCATCCCATGTGGCTCGGCAATGCCACGTTGTCGGACGGCGATTTCGTGCACCGCGCGATCGATCACGCGGATTGCATCATCAATGTCGGTCACGACGTGATCGAGAAGCCGCCGTTCTTCATGCGCGCAGGGGAGTCCAACGAGAAAACCGTGATTCACGTGAACTTTCTCGGCGCGGAAGTGGACCCCGTCTATTTCCCGCAGATCGAAGTGGTCGGCGATATCGCGAACGCGGTCTGGCAACTGAAGGAGAGTCTTAAGGAGCGCCAGGAGCATTGGGATTTCACGCGCTTCAAGGAGATCAAGGAGCACTTTGAGGCGCACCTCGTCAAGGGCCAGCACGACGACCGCTTCCCGATGTACCCGGTGCGGATCGTCAACGACGTCTACGAGACCACGCCGGAAGACGGCATCGTCTGTCTGGACAACGGCATGTACAAAATCTGGTTCGCGCGCTATTACCGCGCTCATGAGCCGAATTCGCTGCTGCTCGACAACGCGCTGGCCTCGATGGGCGCCGGTCTGCCGTCCGCGATCGCGACCAAAATCGTCCACCCGGATCGCAAGGTCATGGCCGTGTGCGGCGACGGCGGCTTCATGATGAACTCGCAGGAACTGGAGACAGCGGTGCGTCTCAAGCTCGACCTGGTCGTGCTGATCGTGCGCGACGACGCGTTCGGCATGATCCGCTGGAAGCAGGAGAACATGAATTTTCCCGATTACGGCATGACGCTGTCGAACCCGGATTTCGTTGCTTACGCCGAGAGCTACGGCGCGAAAGGACATCGGATCGACTCGGCGGCGCAATTCGCGCCGTTGCTGCGCGAGTGTTTCGCGACGCCGGGCGTGCACGTGATCGATCTGCCGATCGACTATTCGGACAACGAGCGTGTGCTCAACCGCGAAATCAAGCGGTTGAGCGCGCAACTTTGAGCAGTCTTGCCGGTCTGCGCCGGCCATGTCCGGCGGCGGGTCTGTGCTGCCGCCATTATGGTTGACGGCTGCGCCGGCTCAGGATCGAAGGAGAACGTGACATGTTGCAGAAAACCTATCCGTACTACCTTGCCAACGAAGCGGTGGCCGCGAATACCGATCTCGAAGTCACCGACAAATTCAGCGGCGAGGTCGCCACGCGCGTCGCGATGGCCGACGCCGCCGCCATCGACAAGGCAATTGGCTATGCGGTGGACGCGATGCCCGCGCTGCGCGCTTTCCCGCCGTTCAAGCGTCAGGCCGTGCTCGAACATTGCGTGAAGCGTTTTCGCGAGCGTTACGACGAACTGGCGCTCGCGCTATGCATCGAGGCGGGCAAACCGATCAACGATTCGAAGGGCGAAGTCACACGCCTGATCGACACGTTCAAGGTGGCGGCAGAGGAGTCGGTGCGAATTGACGGCGAAATCGTCACCCTGGAGATTTCGCCACGCGCAAAGGGTTATCACGGCTATGTGAAGCGCGTGCCGATCGGGCCGTGCTCGTTCATCTCGCCATTCAATTTCCCGCTGAATCTGACTGCGCATAAGGTCGCGCCGGCGATCGCCGCGGGTGTGCCGTTCGTCCTCAAGCCTGCGAGCCGCACGCCGGTCGGCGCGCTGATCATGGGCGAAATTCTGGCGGAAACCGACCTGCCGAAAGGCGCATTCTCGATCCTTCCGGCACATCGGGACGGCGCCGATCTGTTTACCGCCGACGAGCGCTTCAAGCTGCTGTCTTTCACCGGTTCGCCGGCCGTCGGCTGGGATCTGAAGAAGAAGGCGGGCAAGAAAAAGGTCATTCTGGAGCTGGGCGGCAATGCGGCGGCCATCGTCGACGGCGATCAGGGCGACAAGCTCGACTATGTGGTCGACCGGCTCGCGTTCGGTGCGTTCTATCAGTCGGGGCAAAGCTGTATCGGCGTACAGCGGATTCTGATCCACGCAAAGATTTACGACGCCCTGCGCGAAAAGCTGATCGCGAAGACGAAGTCGCTCGTGATGGGCGACCCGAAAGACGAAAAAACTTTCGTTGGGCCGATGATTTCAGAATCGGAATCAAAGCGTCTCGCTGGCTGGATGGAGAGTGCGGTGCAGGCAGGCGCGAAAATCGTCGCGGGCGGCAACGTGGACGGCGCGATGTTCGAGGCTACGCTGCTCGAAGGCGTGAAGCGCGACACGGACCTGTACCGCAAGGAAGCGTTCGGGCCGGTCGCGATCCTGGAGCGTTTCGACGACTTCGACGCGGCGCTCGCCACCGTCAACGACAGCGACTTCGGCCTGCAGGCCGGTGTGTTCACCGATTCGCTCGCGCACGCGCATCGCGCGTGGGACGTGCTGGAGGTCGGCGGTGTAGTGATCAACGACGTGCCGTCGTTCCGGGTCGACAACATGCCGTATGGCGGCGTGAAGGACTCGGGACTGGGGCGCGAAGGGGTCCGTTACGCGATCGAAGACATGACCGAAACGCGGCTGATGGTGATGCGCGAGACGTGGTGAGTAAGCGGAGCGCGGCGGGAGGTGCGCTCACCCAACGCCGGACCGGTCGCGCCCGCATGCCGCGAGGGTCCGGCCGGCCATGCAGAAAGCCGCCAGAAGCGCCATGAGTGTTTTTGCTGAAGTGCTACAATACCGGCCTTTCCGGCGGGTGTTTCCGCCGGCCGGAGCCGGCCGCATTTGCCCGCAACACTGACGGGTCCCGTGCGGAACGCCGTGGCTCCGCCTTCATCCTGATGCCCTCTGCGGTTCCGGCCGCTGCCGCGCGCACCGCGCCAAGCGCATTTTTAGCGAAAGCCACCATGTCCGACACACCTGTCACGCCCAGCACTGCGACTTTTGACCAATTCGGCCTCGCGCCCGACATTCTGAAAGCGGTCAAGGAATCCGGCTACACCGTGCCCACGCCGATCCAGGCGCAGGCAATTCCCGTCGTGCTGGCCGGCCGTGACGTGATGGGCGCCGCGCAAACCGGCACCGGCAAAACGGCAAGCTTCTCGCTGCCGATCATCCAGCGGCTGCTGCCGCAAGCCAGCACGAGCGCTTCGCCCGCACGGCACCCGGTGCGCGCGCTGATCCTTACGCCCACGCGCGAACTTGCCGATCAGGTCGCCGCGAACGTGCAGTCGTACGCGAAGCACACGGCGCTGCGCAGCGCCGTGGTGTTTGGCGGCGTCGACATGAATCCGCAGTCCGACCAGCTGCGCCGCGGCGTGGAAATTCTGATCGCGACGCCGGGCCGCCTGCTCGATCACGTGCAACAGAAAACGGCGAACCTCGGCCAGGTGCAGATTCTCGTGCTCGACGAAGCCGACCGCATGCTCGACATGGGCTTCCTGCCCGACTTGCAGCGCATTCTGAATCTGCTGCCGAAAGAGCGTCAAACGCTGCTGTTCTCGGCCACGTTCTCGGGTGAAATCAAGAAGCTGGCGGCCACGTACCTGCGCAACCCGCAGACTATCGAGGTCGCGCGCAGCAACTCGACGGCGACCAACGTCACGCAGATCGTCTACGAAGTGGCCGAGGGCGACAAAACTGGCGCCGTCGTGCAACTGATTCGTGAGCGCGGCCTCAAGCAGGTGATCGTGTTCTGCAACAGCAAGATCGGCGCGAGCCGCCTCGCGCGCAGTCTGGAACGCGACGGCGTGGTCGCCACCGCGATTCACGGCGACCGCTCGCAGAACGAACGGATGCAGGCGCTGGACGCATTCAAGCGCGGTGAAATCGAAGCGCTGGTCGCCACGGACGTGGCCGCGCGCGGTCTGGACATTGCCGAACTGCCGGCGGTGATCAACTTCGATTTGCCCTTCAACGCGGAAGATTATGTGCACCGCATCGGCCGGACTGGCCGTGCGGGCGCGTCGGGCGACGCGCTATCGCTGTGTAGCCCGAACGAGAAGAAGCAGCTTGCCGATATCGAGAAGCTCATCAAGCGTCCGCTGGACGTGCAGCGCTTGACCGTGGATGCGCCGGTTCGCCATCACCACGAAGAGCGCGCGCCGCGCCGCGAGCGCAGCGAATCGCGCGACGAACGCGGCGGCCGTCGCCGTTCGGGTGCGCCGTCGGGCTCGTACGACCGGCCGCATCACCATCGCGCGCAGCCGGTGGATGATTTCTTCCTCAAACCGTATGAGCCCTCGCCGGCTTCGGTTCGCAAGATGGAAGAGAGCACGGCGTCTTCCGCGCCGCAGAAGTCGAAGCAGCCGCTGGCGGCCTTGTTGGGTGGGTTCGGAATGCCGCGGAAAACGCCTTCGTCTTCGTGACGGAGTCGTTGGTAGCAGGGCGGTTTCCGGAGCCGTTTGCGAAGCCGCCACACGCCTGATGGTTCCGCAGGCGTGGCGCCTGCGCTTACAACAGCGCTTACACGCGCACATCCATCTTCACGGCCCATGCGGCCGTTGCCGCAGCATAAAAATCTTCTAACGATGAATGCGTCCCTGAACTCATGTCGAGTTCGAGGTGCTGGGCCGCCGCATAAAGCGCTTCGAGCGGCTTCGCGCGATCAAGCGCAGTGGCGCCCGTTTGCTTGCTCAGCTTCTCCCCGTCCTGATTCGTCACGACCGGCACGTGCAGATACGAGGGTGTTGGTACGCCGAGGCAGCGCTGGAGGTAAATCTGCCGCGCCGTCGAATCCAGCAGATCCGCGCCGCGCACGATGTGCGTGATGCCAGCGTCGGCATCGTCGACGACTACCGCGAGTTGATATGCCCACTGGTCGTCAGCACGCCTGAGCACGAAGTCGCCCACTTCAGTGGCGAGGTTTTGCGTTTGCTGGCCCTGCCAGCGGTCGTGAAAGCGGATGATGGCGGCGTCGCCGTCAGGCACGCGCAGCCGCCATGCGCGCGCCGGTTTTCCGTGCAGGCCGTCGCGGCAGGTGCCAGGATAGGCGAGAGTGGTATTGCGGGTGTGTGCGCGCAGTAGCGAGTCGGCAATTTCCTTGCGCGTGCAGCCGCACGGGTAAATTAGCCCGCTTGCCTTCAACTGCTCGAGCGCCTGCCGATAACGCGCGGTCCCCGTGCTCTGCCAGAGCGGCGCTTCGTCGGCATGCATGCCGAAGCTGCCAAGCGTGGCGAGAATCTCTTGCGCTGCGCCGGGGACAGTGCGCGGACCGTCGATATCTTCAATCCGAACGAGCCACGTGCCGCGGTGCGCGCGGGCGTCCAGCCAGCTTGCCAGCGCGCTGACGAGCGAGCCGAAGTGCAGCGGGCCGGTGGGCGACGGCGCGAAGCGGCCGCGATAGGTCATTGGGCGGCCACCGTCACGCGGCGTGGGCTGCCTTGCCGTCCGGATGACACGCGGGGCACGTCTTGCCCGCCACGTACAGCGGCGATTGCTGCGCCTCGGGCGAGACCACCGCGCGGCAGCCAAAGCACTGTCTGGTCGCGGTGGGTTCGAGTTTGGGATTCAGCGCGGTGCGGTAATCGAACACGAAGCAGTCGCCGTGATAATGCGCGCCGCCTACCTCCTCGAAGTACTTGAGAATGCCGCCTTCGAGCTGATAGACGTTCTCGATGCCGACTTCCTTCATGTGAATCGCCGCTTTCTCGCAGCGGATGCCGCCCGTGCAGAACGACACCACGGTCTTGCCTTCGAGGTCGGCGCGGTGCTGCTCGATCACTTCGGGAAACTCGCTGAATTTCGTAATGCGATAGTCGAGCGCGTGGTCGAACGTGCCGACGTCTACCTCGAACGCGTTGCGCGTATCGAGCATGACGACGGGCCGGCCTTCGTCGTCGTGACCGCGGTCCAGCCAGCTCTTTAACGTGGGTGCGTCGACGAACGGCGCGCGGCCCAATTCCGGACGAATGGCCGGCTTCTTCATCGTGATGATTTCACGCTTGAGCTTGACCAGCATGCGCGTGAACGGCTGCTTCTCCGAAAAGCTCTCCTTGAACTGCAAATTCGCGAACTTGCCCTCGAACAGCGCGTCGTGACGGATGTAGTCGATGAACGCATCTGCAGCTTCACGCGTGCCAGCGACGAACAGATTAATGCCTTCCGGCGCCAGCAGAATGGTGCCGCGCAAACCGAGCGCGTTGCAGCGTTCGGTAACGAATGGGCGCCATGCGGCGGTGTCTTCGATGGTCGCGAAATGATACGCGGCGAGATTGACGATACTCATGTGTGTCCAGCGGTAAGAAATGACCGGCGCCGTGCGAAAAACGGGACGCAATGAACTGCCGTGCGGGGCCAGGGCGGCGCGGCCACGTCGAATAGGGCGAAACCCGTATTATCCCTCAACCCGGCAATTTTCCCGACCTGGCCGGATGGCCAGGGGTTTGCGTTAGCGCAAATCGCCTGCAGAACGGGGCTGCACGGGCTTTGCCGAATGACGTCTTAAGCCGGATGGCCAACGTGAGGTTTCGGTCTGAAATCCGGCGAAGAGCGGAGTTACAATGTCGCCCATGTCAGATCCCCGCTTCGTTCATCTCCGCGTTCACTCCGAATTCTCGATTGCCGACGGCATCGTGCGCCTTGACGACATCGTCAAGGCCGCTGCCAAAGACGGCCAGGGCGCGCTCGCCCTTACCGATCTGGGCAACGCATTCGGCCTCGTCCGTTTCTACAAGGAAGCGCGTGGCAAAGGGGTCAAACCCATTGCCGGCTGCGACGTCTGGATCACCAATCCGGATGACCGTGACAAACCATCGCGACTGCTGCTCCTCGTCAAAGACCGGCGCGGCTACCTGAATCTGTGCGAGTTGCTCAGCAAGGCTTCGCTCACCAATCAGTATCGCGGCCGCGCTGAAATCGAAGCGGGCTGGCTCGAATCGGGTCTCGGAGAGGGTTTGCTCGCGCTTTCCGGCGCGCAGCAGGGTGACGTGGGTCTCGCGCTCGCCGCAGGGAATGAGGAAGCGGCGAAGCGCAACGCGCTGCATTGGGCAAAGGTGTTTCCGAACGGTTTTTACATCGAGCTGCAGCGTTGCGGGCAGCCGGGCGGCGAGCAGTACGTTCAGCAGGCGGTGGCGCTCGCCGCGTCGCTGAAATTGCCGGTCGTGGCCACGCACCCGATGCAGTTCATGACGCCGGACGACTTCACCGCGCACGAAGCGCGCGTGTGTATTTCCGAAGGCGACATTCTCGCGAATCCGCGCCGCTCGAAGCGTTTCACGTCGGAGCAGTATTTCCGCACGCAGGAGGAGATGGCGGCGCTGTTTGCGGACATTCCGTCGGCGCTCGCGAATTCGGTTGAGATCGCCAAACGCTGCAACCTGACGCTCGAACTCGGCAAGCCGAAACTGCCTCTCTTTCCGACGCCGGACGGCATGTCGCTCGACGACTACCTCGTGCATCTGTCGAAAGAAGGTCTGGAAAAGCGTCTTGAGCAGCTGTATCCGGATGCGGCCGAGCGAGAGGCGCAGCGGCAGACGTATTATCAGCGCCTCGAATTCGAGTGCGGCACGATCATCAAGATGGGCTTTCCGGGCTACTTCCTGATCGTTGCGGACTTTATCAACTGGGCCAAGAACAACGGCGTGCCGGTCGGTCCGGGGCGGGGCTCGGGCGCGGGTTCGCTGGTCGCCTATGCGCTCGGCGTGACCGATCTCGACCCGCTGCGCTACAACCTGCTGTTCGAGCGCTTTCTGAATCCGGAACGGGTGTCGATGCCCGACTTCGACATCGACTTCTGCCAGCACGGCCGCGATCGCGTGATCCAGTACGTGAAGGAAAAATACGGCGCGGACGCAGTGTCGCAGATCGCCACTTTCGGCACGATGGCGGCGAAGGCGGCGGTGCGCGACATCGGCCGGGTGCTCGATCTCGGCTACATGTTCACGGACGGCATCGCGAAGCTGATTCCGTTCAAGCCGGGCAAGCACGTCACGATCGCGGACGCAATGAAGGAGGAGCCGCTGCTTCAGGAGCGCTTCGACAACGAAGACGAAGTGCATCAGCTTCTCGAACTGGCGCAGCGCGTGGAAGGACTGACCCGCAACGTCGGCATGCACGCGGGTGGCGTGCTGATCGCCCCGGGCAAGCTCACCGATTTCTGTCCGCTCTATACGCAGGGCGACGAAAGCGGCGTCGTGAGCCAGTACGACAAGGACGACGTCGAAGCGGTCGGTCTCGTGAAGTTCGACTTTCTGGGTCTGACAACGCTGACCATTCTCGACTGGGCCGAGCGCTATATCCGGCGCCTCGATCCATCGAAGCAGGACTGGTCGCTCGCGCAAGTCCCGCTGGACGACCCCGCGTCGTTCTCGATTCTCAAGAAAGCGAATACGGTCGCCGTGTTCCAGCTGGAAAGCCGCGGCATGCAGGGCATGCTGAAAGACGCGCAGCCCGACCGTTTCGAGGACATCATCGCGCTCGTCGCGTTGTACCGTCCCGGCCCGATGGACCTGATTCCGAGCTTCTGTGCGCGTAAGCATGGCCGCGAGGTGGTGGAATATCCGGACCCGCGCGTCGAACCTGTTCTGAAAGAGACCTACGGCATCATGGTCTACCAGGAGCAGGTGATGCAGATGGCGCAGATCATCGGCGGCTATTCGCTGGGCGGCGCCGACCTGCTGCGCCGCGCAATGGGTAAGAAAAAAGCCGAGGAAATGGCCCAGCATCGCGAGCTGTTCCGCCAGGGCGCCGCGAAGAACGGGCTGACCGGCGAGAAAGCCGACGAAATCTTCGACCTGATGGAGAAGTTCGCGGGCTACGGTTTCAACAAGTCGCACGCAGCCGCTTATGCGCTGCTCGCCTACCACACGGCGTGGCTGAAAGCGCATCATCCGGCAGAATTCATGGCGGCGAACATGTCGCTCGCCATGGACGACACGGACAAGGTCAAGATCCTGTTCGAAGACTGTCTGGCGAACAAGATGGCCGTGCTGCCGCCGGACATCAATCTGTCCGCTTATCGGTTCGAGCCGGTCGCGGAGCCGGACGGTAAGCGGTCCAAAACGATCCGCTATGGTCTCGGCGCGATCAAGGGCAGCGGGCAGAACGCGATCGAAGAAATTTTGCGCGCGCGCGAAGACGGTCCGTTCATCGACATTTTCGATTTCTGCAATCGCGTCGACCGCCGCGTCGTCAATCGCCGTACGGTGGAAGCACTGATCCGCGCAGGCGCGTTCGACACGCTGCACGCCAATCGCGCGCAGTTGATCGCATCCGTGTCGCTCGCCATGGAAGCCGCTGAGCAGGCCAGCGCCAATGCAATGCAGGCGGGTCTGTTCGACATGGGCGACGCGCCGTCACAGGGTCACGAACTGGTCGACGAGCCGGAATGGCCGGAAAAGAAAAAGCTTCAGGAAGAGAAGGCCGCGCTCGGCTTCTACCTGTCGGGTCATCTGTTCGACGCCTACAAGGATGAAGTGCGGCGCTTCGTGCGGCAAAAGATCGGCGAGCTGAAGGAAGGGCGTGACAAGCTGGTGGCTGGCGTGATTGCGTCGCTGCGCACGCAGATGACCCAGCGCGGCAAGATGCTGATTGCGTTGCTCGACGACGGCACCGGCCAGTGCGAAGTCACGGTATTCAATGAGACGTTCGAAGCGCACAAGCAGCTGTTCAAGGAAGACGAACTGCTGGTGGTGCAAGGCCAGGCGCGCAACGACGCGTTCACGGGCGGCATCCGCTTCACGGTCGACACGGTCATGGACCTTGGCCGTGCGCGTTGCCGCTATGCCGAGGCAGTGAAGGTGCAGATGAATGGCAATGCAGACGCATTGGCGTTGCGCCGCGTGCTCGAAGCGCATAGCGCGGGCAAGGACGAAGCGCAGGCCACAGCGCCGGCTGCGTCGTCGCGTGGCGGCAATGGCGGCAGTGGCGGCGGCAATCGCAACAATGGCGGCAGCAACGGGGGCGGGAGCTTCGGCGGGAACGGCGGTGGCCGTAACGGCGGCCATGGCGGCTTTGGGGGCAATGGTCAGCGGCAAGCCGTGCAGATTCCAAACGGCCTTGCCGTGCAGGTGGTGTATCGCAGCGAAAACGCGCAAGGTGAAATGCGTCTGGGCGACGCGTGGCGCGTCAAGCCCACCGACGAACTGCTCGCTGCGCTGCGCGGCGAATTTGCAGGTAGTTCGATCGAGATCGTGTATTGATAGCGCTGACGCACGGGCGATGCGCGAGCGACGCATTGCCAGTCCGGCGGCCCGGCCGCCCGTCGGTCGTCGCTGTGTGGGTCGCTTTGCCTGTTCTCGTCGCGACCAATTTCTAAAGCTCTGGCCGCGCGGCCTTCCACCAACTCCGGCAACCCGCTGCTTTTAACGCCGCGCCTCTTTACCCAGTTGCATTAGCTTAAGAAACCGGTAATACACGGTCTCCGCATTGAACACCGCAATCATGAAGCCCGCGCGACCGTCCAGAAAGCCGCGCCGCAGCACATACGTGCGCACGAACGCCCACGCGCCGCGCGCGAGCGCCCGGCCAAAACTGCCGCGCTTGCCTGCGGCGTGACGCTGCTGCGCGCCGGCCGTCGAGTAAGCATCGAGCTTGCGCAGCACGGCTTCGAAGTCCTCATACGAGTAATGCATCAGCTTGCCGGTCAGGCGCTGCGCCGGGACGTCGAACACGAGGCGTTCGTGTACGAGATCGTCGGAGAAACGGGCGGCACCCCGCCTGAACAGGCGCGGGATCCAGTCGGGATACCAGCCGCTGTGATGAATCCAGTGACCGCAGAAACTCGATAGACGGTCTACCGCATAAACGTCCGCGGAGGGCGCTGCGATTGCCGCGCGGATCGACGATGCCAGTTCCGGCGACACGATTTCGTCGGCGTCGATCGACAGGATCCAGCTTGTCGAGAGCGCGTTCACCGCGCGGTTCTTTTGCGGGCCGAAGCCGGGCCAGTCGGTCTCTTCGATCACGCGCGCGCCGTGAGCGCGGGCGATCCCGGCGGTGCCATCGGTGCTGCCGCCGTCGATCACGACGATCTGGTCGGCGAAGGCCACGGCCTGCAGGCATTCGGCCAGCCGCGCCGCCGCGTTTCGGGTAATGATGGCGACGCCGAGGGTGGTTTCTTGCATACCTGAGTTGCGCGGAGAAAGGCGGTTGGACGGAACGGGTCGCGCAAGTATACACAGCGGGTCAGGGCACACGTCGCGTCAGGCTCCCCCGTTTGACGCAGTCGGGCTACTGCTCGCAGTCGGCCGCCGTCGCCGACCGTTTACAATGCTGTTTCTCGATACTCCGCACGACGGGCATTCCGTCCAACGAGCGGACGCCGTTCTGCATTCCCAGAGGATTCCTTGAGCGCGAAGCCAACGTTAAGCAAACCCATCGGTACAGGCGAGGCGTCGTCGCCATCCGTCGTTTTCCGGCGCTTGTGGCCGTATATCAAGCCGTTGCTCTGGGTGATCGTCGGCGCGGTGATCGCCATGGCAGTGAGCGCCGGCACCGACGCGGCCATTCCCGCGCTGCTCAAGCCCCTGCTGGACAAAGGTTTCGGCGCCCACGCGAGCGACAAGGCCGCATGGTTCGTGCCGATGGCGGTGATCGGCCTCGCACTGGTTCGCGGCGTGTCGCAGTATGCGTCCGGCTATCTGCTCGCGTATGTGTCGAACCGGATCCTGCTCGAACTGCGTCTGACAATGTTCAACCGCATGATTCACACGAGCGTCGCGTTCTTCCAGCGCGAAACCGCGAGTACGGTGATCAATGCGATCGTCTTCGAGGTCAACCAGATCCTGAACGTGCTGCTGAGCGTCATGGTCACGCTGGTGCGCGATTCGCTGACGGTCATCTTCCTGCTCGGCTACCTGTTCTATCTGAACTGGCGTCTCACGCTGATCGTCGCCGTACTGCTGCCGGGGATCGGCTGGCTGGTCGGCAAGATCAACCGGCGTTTGCGCCGCCTGAACCGCGAGCATCAGCTGCTGACCAACGAACTGTCGTATATCGTCGAAGAAACCGTGGGCGGCTACAAGGTCGTCAAGGTGCATAACGGCGAGCAATACGAGATCGACCGCTTCACGTCGATGAGCAAGCGCCTGCGCGGCTACGCCATGCGCATGACCGTTTCCGGCGGCCTCGCACAACCATTGACGCAGTTCCTCGCGTCGATCGCGCTCGCGGTCGTGATTACAATCGCGGTGGTGCAGTCGTCGTCGGATCAGACTACGGTCGGCGGCTTCGTTGCATTCGTCACGTCCATGCTGCTGATCATCTCGCCGTTGAAGCACCTGATGGACGTGAACCAGCCGCTGCAACGCGGCATGACGGCATGTGAGCTGATCTTCGGCCTGATCGACGAGCCGTCCGAGCCCGAAGGCGGCGGCAAGACACTCGATCGCGCGCGCGGCGAAGTGGAGTTTCGTGACGTGACCTTCACGTATGGCAGCAACGCGACGCACAAGCGCCACACGCTCGACCAGGTGTCGTTCAAAGTGGCGCCGGGTGAAATGGTGGCGCTGGCGGGCCCGTCCGGCGGCGGCAAAACCACGCTCGTGAACCTGCTGCCGCGCTTTTTCGACCCCACGGCCGGCACCATTCTCGTCGACGGTGTCGCATTGCCGGAATACGACCTGCATGCGCTGCGCAGTCAGGTGGCGATGGTGAGCCAGGACGTGGTGCTATTTAATGACACCGTGGCGAACAACGTCGCGTACGGACAGGCCGCGGATGCGCACAAGGTCGAGGCGGCGCTGCGCGCGGCCAACTTGTGGGATACGGTCGAGGCCATGCCGAACGGTATCGACACGCTCGTCGGCGATAACGGCATGATGCTCTCGGGTGGGCAGCGGCAGCGTCTCGCGATTGCACGCGCCATCTACAAGGATGCTCCGATCCTGATTCTCGACGAGGCAACCTCCGCACTCGATTCCGAATCCGAGCGCCACGTGCAGGCCGCGCTGGAGACGCTGATGAAGGGTCGCACGACGCTCGTCATCGCGCACCGCCTGTCGACGATCGAACGCGCGGATCGCATTCTGGTGATGGACGCAGGGCGCATTGTCGAGCGGGGCAGCCATCGCGAATTGCTGGGACAGAACGGGTTGTACGCGCATCTGCACCGGATCCAGTTTCAGCAGAACGCGGCGTAGCCTCGCTGTACCTTGTAAGTCGTGCCGGGGCAGCGCCGCGGCACGACTTACGGCCCGACCGGAGCGCTGTGCAGGCGCTGTTGCGTCGGCGTTTATCGCACCATGTCGTCTGGCCCTGCCATATGTCCAGATGCCGGGCGCTGGGCGCTAACGCCGGCCACTTTCCTCAGCCGGCGTTTTCAACCAGCGTTTTCAGTCAGCGTATTTAGCCTGCGTTTTCAGCCAGCGTCTTCCGCCAGCCTCTTTGGCCACCGTCACCGCCCGTTCTTCCGCACGATCCGTTTGAGCCAGATGCCCGGCGCGTAGACCGCTGGACAGCTCGCATACAGAAACATGCGCAAACGCAGTCCGAGCTTCACGTCACGACTGCCGACGAGCAGCCGAGCGCGTTCGCCCCATCCGCGAGCATCGAACATCGCGTGAATGAACTGCTCGCGCGCCAGTTTGGGCGCCATCGCCTCGCGCATGCGCTCACCGATGCCGGCTATCTCCGCGTCGCGTTGCAATTGCGCAAGCTCGGCCAGCCCATAGCGATTACTCTGGCGCATCCGCGCGATCAGTTCCTCGACCGAGTTGTAGCGGCGCTTGCGCGACAGTCCGCCGCGCCGGTAGCGCACGAGTGGCTCGTGCAGGCTGACCGCGCCGCCCGACAGGATCGCGCGCAGCACCATGATCTGATCCTCGGCGGCGGCGCCGGGCAGCATCGGGCCGAAGCGCTCGAACAGACGCCGCGACCACGTGTGCGCCGCGCCGACGAGCCACGGGCGGCGCGCGTGCCAGTCGTCGAAACTTCGGTAGTCGTCGAGCCTCGTTGGACTCATGTGTTCGTGCACGTTGCCCGCTTCGTCCATGTCGGCGAGATCGGTCGCGATCAGGTCCGGCCGCCGGCCGTGCTGCAGCCAGCACTCCACCACCCGCGCGCAGCGTTGGGGCGCGGACATGTCGTCGCCCGCGGCCACGAACAGCAGTTCGCCTTGCGCCATCTGCGCAAGCTGCGACAGATGGGCGCTAATGCCCTGATTCGTCGAGTTGCGGCGCACGCTCACGCGGTGCGGGCCGTGATAGCCGGCGATCGCGGCTTGCATGGCGGCGAACGTGCCGTCGCTGGAGGCGTCGTCGGAAATGATGATTTCGAGCGGCTGGTAGGTCTGCGCGAGTGCGCTGCGGATCGCGTCGGCAATCTGCCTGTCCTGGTTGTACGCGATCAGCAGCATCGAGACCAGCGGGCGCGCGGCATCCGGCGCGGCGCTGCCGCCGTCGGAAGTGGCGCGGGCGGGGCGAGCGGGTGAGGGGGTCGGTGTCGGGCTGTCGGTCATGAAAAACGTGATGAATGCGGTTCGTGCGATTTTAATGGGTGGTGGCCAGCCGACGTCACGTTGGCGATGCTGCTGCCGCGCGAGGGCATCCTTTACAATTGCCGCTCCTCCGATCAATCCGCACGCGCGCGTTCGCCGCGCGCGTGCCTTTGCCGAGACCGATCCTTGTCCGACCCGCTCCGCCGCCCGCTGACCGACCTCGCGCTGACCGCCCAGGCGCTGAAAAACAGCGGCGGCGCCGAACGCTACACGCGCGACGTGATTGCCGGTCTGCATCGGATGGGTTTGCGCCCGACGCTTTTTGCGCGCGAAATCGATCGTGCGCTGCCTGAAGCGGAATGGATCGACGCGCAGCCGCTCAACGTGAGCTGGGCGCCGCGCAAGTTGCGCAATCTCGCCTTCGACTGGCGGCTGAAGCAGCGGCTCAAACGGCACCGCCCCGCGTGCGTGTTTTCGATCAACCACTCCACGCATGCGGACGTCGCGTTGTGCGGCGGTACGCATCCCGGCTCGCTCGAAGCCGCGGGGCGTGCGCCGCGTCGCAGCGACGAATGGCAGATCGAACTGGAGCGGCGCGTCTATCGCGACGCGCGTTCGATCGTCGCGCATTCGCAATTGATGAGCCGCGAATTGCAGCGCTTTTATCGCGTACCGGCTGAACGCATCGACGTGCTGTATCCGCCCGTGGACACCGCCCGTTTCCGGCCGTTAAGCGATGCAGCGCGCGCCGAGGTGCGACGTCAGTTCGATTTGCCCGACGATCGCGTGATCTTCGTATTCTCTTCGACGAGCCATGAGCGCAAAGGCTATCCGTTGCTGGAAGCGTTTTTTGCGCAGACGTCGCTGCCGGTATGCCTCGTGGTCGTCGGGCGGCCAGTGCCGAAAACCAGTGAGACGATCCGCTATGCCGGCTACAGCAAGGAGATTGAAAAGCTCTTTGGGGCGGCTGATTTCACGGTCGTCGCGTCGGCTTATGAACCGTTTGGACTGGTTGGCGTGGAGTCGGTGATGTGCGGCACACCGCTCGTGATCGCCGATAACGTCGGCTCGGCGGAGACCGTCACCGGCGCGGCCAAGATCGAATTTTCGCGGCACTCGCCGGGCAGTTTCGAGCGGGCCGTCCACGCGGCGGTGGAGCGTGCGCAAAGTGGTCACGCACGCATTGCGCGGCCGCTCGACAGCCTCGTGTACGACCCGAGCGTCGACGCGCATGTCGCCGCGCTGTACCGGCTATTTACGCGCTGAGCGCGACGGCCAGGGTCTGGTGCATGCGGGCCGCGACCAGATTGCGCAAAGCGGATGGCGGCGCGGCGCGTGTGGTTCGCCATTGCGCGTGCGCAACGGCGAGCGAATTCAAGCAGACCTGGACCAGCGTCCAGCCGACCGGCGTCAAGCCTCGACGCGAGGCGTCTGCGGCGTTGCTTGCGCCACACCGGCGCGCGCCGCCGCGAGTTCACGTTTTCTCGCGTCGATAACGGCCAGAAAGGCGGCAACCAGCAGCGAAAGCAGTACGGTGACCATGATCGGCACGAGAACGTCGATCGTGAGGCCGAAAATAACGGTGCTCGTGGCAACGGCCAGCCCGGCGTGCGACGCCGCGCGGATCGCCGGATCGGACGACAGCCGGTAGCGCCAGAAATACACCGAGATCCCGAAATAGAACAGCAGCAGGCAGCCCACGCCGATCGCGCCCATTTCGGCGAGTGTGGAGAAAAAGTCGCTGTGCGCGCGCTCGTTGACGATCTCCGGCTTCACTTCGCCGCGTTTGGCCATCAGGCCCAGTTCGTCGACGAGACGTCCCTTGCCGATCCCGAATATCGGATGATGTTCGAAGATCTGACCCGACGCGTTCCATAGTTGCAGACGCAAGCCGACGGACGTGTATTCCTCGCCCTGATGCATCATCGAGAAGTCCGTGGTTACTTCGGTGATGCGCTTCTGCACGCGCTCGGTGGACAGCAGCGCCCCGGCCACCACGGCAATGGCGAGCGTGGCGACCAGTAGCCGCTTACGGTGCACGAACCAGTGGTATTGCATCCCGAGCAGCACGACGAACACCGGCACCGCGAGCCAGCCTCCGCGCGTGCCGGACAGATAGGATGTGTAGCCGCCCGCCACCAGCGCCAGCAGGCGTACGGCGAGCACGCGCCAGTCGCGCGGTTTGTCCCAGCCGAGCGTAAACACAGACAGAAAGGCGAGCAGCAGTGCGGTGTCGCCGAATGGAATGGCATTCGTGTACGAGTTGCTCAGGCGGCTCGCGTCGGTCCAGCCGCCCGGGGGCTGATCGGTCATTGCCCAGATGCCGACGGCCAGCGCGCCCGCCGCGCAGCCCCAGCCGACCATCCGCAGATGACGGGAAGGCAGCTGGCGTAACAGTAGAAACACCGGCAACGCGAGTACGAAGCGCGACAGCGCATCGAACTGGCGCGGCATCCAGTAGCCGAACAGCAATTGCTGGACACCGATCGTCACGACGAAAGCGAGCATTCCGGCGGTGAACCAGCGGTACGTGCGCAGACCTGAAAAGTAGCCGGGCGTGCGCCGGTTGACGACAGCGGCGCCGAGAGCCAGCGCAAGCATTGCGAAGAAGCAGTAGCCGGTGCCGCCACGCCAGACGAGATTGACCGCGGGCGCGAGAAACAGCAGGACTGTGCTGAGCCAGACCAGACTGGGAGCAAAAATCATAAGGCAGCTATTTATATGAACACTACCGTTCCGGGTAAGGGGCGGGCCGGACCATGGGTGCGTGTTTTGAGACGGCAGGGCGAACCGGATTATAACCGTGCCCCACCTTGCAGATTGCTTGCTACAGCACGTTGTAAGGGTCGGAAGAGCGGTTTTTGAGACCACGTCTGCATGGGCGATGGCATTCGCGTCGACTGGGACGGCACGGCGCGTTCGTGCCCCCTGTGTCGTCGCAGACGGGCGCGGCGGTACAATCCCCGGCAAACTCATGGCCGGCGCGCGGCCGCTGGTGCGTCCGCGTCAGGCTCAACGGACTGAATCGATGTTCTCAATCATCATCCCGACCTGGAACAATCTGCCTTATCTGCGTCTCGTGATCGAGAGCTTGCGGCGTCATTCGCGGCATGCGCACCAGATCATCGTGCACGTCAACGACGGCTCGGACGGCACACTGGCTTGGGTGCGCGACGAAGGTATCGAGCACACCGCATCGCCTGGCAACATCGGCATCTGCCATGCGGTGAATATCGCGGCGGCGCGCGCCACGCAGAACTACATCGTCTACATGAACGACGACATGTACTGCTGCCCCGGCTGGGACGACGCGCTCGCCCGACGCCTCGCGAACATGCCGTCGGACAACCTGTTCATGTTGTCCGGCACGATGATCGAACCGGTCGACTCGGGCAATCCGTGCGTGGTGGTGCACAACTTTGGGCGCGACGTCGAGACCTTCCGCGCCGACGAACTGGTGGCCGCCGCGCCTGGCCTCGTGCGTGCCGACTGGCGCGGCGCGACGTGGCCGCCCACGCTCGTGCACCGCGACTGGTGGCACAAGGTCGGCGGCTACAGCAGCGAACTGAGCCCCGGCATGAGCAGCGACAACGACTTCTCGATGAAGCTGTGGGACGCCGGCTGCCGCGTGTTCCTCGGCGTCGGCGACAGCCTCGTCTATCACTTCCAGCAGAAGAGCACCGGCAAGGTGGTGAAAAACGATGGCCGGCGCCAGTTTCTCAACAAATGGGGGATGACACAGGCGACGTTCGACCGTTATTACCTGCGTCGCGGCACGGCGGTGACCGGCGGTGCCGCGGTGAGCGATCCGCCACGGACCGGCCGCTTGCAGCGCGCATTGCTCAAGTCCCGTATCAAGCGCGCTTTTAGCTGACGCGAGGGGCCGGTCGTTCGATGCGGCTGCATGGTTCTGCGACCGCATGAACCAACGGCACAACGGCACAACGCGCGCGGCCGCCCGCCGTGCCAGACGGCTACACGCCGCCCGTCACGAGCGGCAGGACTGTCAGATCGGGATCCGTGCCGTCCACGATGCTGCGGCCGGTGTGGATGCCTTCGTGAAGCGCTTCTTCCCCGCTGGCAAAGCTTTCCTCGCCGTCCGCGTGAAATGGCACGGCATGGCCGGGAATCTGCGGATCGGCACCGGGATGGCAGACATAACCCACGTAGGTGTAGCGCGGGCTCGCGGATTCTGGCGCCAACGCGCCCGGCGGCCTGTTCGCAAACGCCGCCACATGAATTTCGAAGCCCTCGTATTCCACCATCTGCCAGGGTACGGTTTCATCGGCCATGACCGCCTCCGTCTTGGTCTGCGCGCATCTCAAAAGTCTAGGTGATTTCCACCCGAACCGCGCCGCGCAACAGCGCCGTCAGTACCGGCTAATCGGCTCCTTGCTGACCTCGTTTTCTTGCGGCGCCTCGTGACTGGCGCGTGACGTCGTGAGCAGCAGGCAGAAAATGTAAGCGGGTGGTTCGGCGCGTCGCGCGATGCCGGCGCTCGGATAGAATGTCGCGCTTTGCCCGCTCAGGACCCTCGCCCCATGTGGTTCAAGAATCTCCAGCTTCACCGTCTTCCCGCTCCGTGGTCCGTCACTGCCGACCAGATGCAGAAGTGGCTGGCGCCGCACGCGTTCGCGCCCGGCAACAGCGTCGAAATGCAAAGCCAGGGATGGGCCGCGCCCCGCGATAACGCACCCGACTCGCTCGTGTATGCGCTCAATGGCCAACTGTTGCTGATGTTCCGCGCGGAGAAAAAACTGCTGCCGGCGTCGGTCGTCACGCAGTTCACGAAAGCGCGTGCCGCCGACCTCGAGGAACAGCAGGGCTTCAAACCCGGCCGCAAGCAGATGCGCGAACTCAAGGAGCAGGTCACCAACGAACTGTTGCCGCGTGCGTTCAGCATTCGCCGCGACACCCGCGTGTGGATCGATTGCAGGAATGGCTGGCTCGTGATCGACGCAGCGTCGCAGGCGGTCGCCGACGAAGTGCGTGGCCTGCTCGTGAAATCGATCGATCAGTTGCCGCTCGGCACGGTGCAGGTCACGCAGTCGCCGGTGGCCGCCATGACGCAGTGGCTGCTCTCCGGCGAGGGGCCCGCAGGTTTCACGCTCGACCAGGACACCGAGTTGCGCTCGCCCGCCGAGGGCAACGCGACTGTGCGCTACGTCGGACATACGCTGGATACCGAAGACATGCGTCGCCACATCGAAGCGGGCAAGCAGTGCATGCGGCTCGCGATGACGTGGAACGACCGCGTGTCGTTCGTGCTGACGCCTTCGCTGACGATCAAGCGCATCGCGCCGCTCGACGTGCTGAAGGAAGCGGGTGACCCCACCGCGCAGAACGACGACGAAAGCTTCGACTCCGATTTCACGCTGATGACGGCTGAGCTCGAGCGCATGCTGGGCGATCTGCTCGACGCGCTGGGCGGCGAGAAGGGCAGCGGCCAACACAACGAACCGGCTCGCGCGCAAGATAAAGCGACGCCGCAGGCCGTCGTCGCCTGAGCGCCTGTATTCAGGCAATCGCGCGGTCACGCAGCCACCCGGCCACGCAGCACCGGAAGAAACGCAGTGACCGTTCGTGCGCCATGCGCGACGCTCGTGGACGAACCATCCCGTCGCACGCTTAAATCGGCGCGGACGAATGTGTATAAGATTGCGAACAGAACGGCGCATGCGTCGCGCCCGGAGGACTCGCAATGGTTCGTCTGGTCATGATCCTGCTGGGGGTCGATTATCTGCGCACGCGCTGGCGCTCGTTGCAACTGATCGGTTGGGCGAGCGTGCTGCTCGGCCTCGTGGTCTTTGGCGACGCGCTCGACGGCGCACTCTATTTTCCGATAACGCCCTTTGCGATCCTGCTGTTGCTGGAAGGACTCGCGACGCTTGCCGTCGCATGGACCGGCATGGGCGGCCAGCGCACGCTGCGCTACGCGAAGGGGCTCGCGTTCAGCGTCTCGGCGGCGCTGATTCTGGTGGGACACAGTCACGGCAACTTCATTCTCTCGATGATCTTCGGCACGCTGTTTTTTGCCGATGGTCTGCTGCAGATCGTGTCGGCCCGGGTGGTCCGCTATCGCACCTGGCGGCTCGCGACGGTGGGCGGCGCAGTCGAGATCGCGCTGGCGGTTTTCTTCTACCAGCCGTACCCCACGCACTATGTCGGCACCGTGCCGTATTGCCTCGGTCTCGGGCTCATCTTCGGCGGCTGGAATCTGATTCTGCTCAGCACACGCGTGAAGCGGCTGGCGTCGAATCCAGGCATGTCGTCGGACCACGAAGCGGCGACGGCCGGCGCGGCTGCAAGCGCGACAGGAAACGCGACAGGAAACGCGGCGGCCAGCGCTGCCGCCAGCACGGCGCGCGGACGGCTGCAGCCGGTGGAATGGGACGGCCCGCCCGCCGCCGACGAAGCCGCTTTGACCGTCCATGTGTGGACGCCGGTCGGCTCGGCGAAGGGCGAGGCGCGACGGCAACTGATCGTCGATCGCTATATTGCAGCCGTGGACCGCAATGGCGTGATTTCGACCGGACACGCCGCGCTCGAATCGCCGGAAGGGATTTATATCAGCCTGTACCCCGGCGTCGAAATCGACCGCTCGCCGGACGACTTCACGCGACTGCTGCGCGCCACGCGCGAGAACGACGTGCCTGGCGTTTTCCAGCCCGACTATCAGACCGAATCGAAAGCGTGGTGCCCGTCGACGGTTCAGGTCCGCATCCGCAATTACGATCCGGCGCGGCTCCAGCGTTTCTGGGAAACCTACCGGCAGAACACCACCTATAACCTGACGCACCGCAACTGTTCGAGCACGGTGTCGCGCGCGCTGGAAGCGGCAATCGAGGGCGCGTCGGCACGCGTGTGGGGAAACCTGGGCGGATGGCGGCCATTTTTGCGCGTGATCTCGACGCCAGAATTGTGGGTCGCCGCGCAGTTGCGCAAACGCGCCGCGACGATGGCATGGACACCCGGCCTCACGCTCGACTATGCCCGCGCGCTCAGCATGCTCGCCGATCCGCGACCGTCGGGGTGGGTAAAAATGGCGCGCCTCGCGTGGCGCCGGATGGCTCGCTCGCGGCAGCAGTGGCGTGAGGAAGCGCGCACTGCGCCGGCCGCCCCGCAAGCGGCACGCGATGCGGCAGGAAGCCCGTTGCATGAATGAGCGCGCCGGCACGCGCCGTGCCGTGCCCAACTCCGGCTCCGCTGAAAAATCAGCCGCGCGCTCAATGAGTTGGGGATTTTGCAGGATAGTTATACACAGATTTGCGAACAGAATCTGTTGATAACTTTGGCGGGTGTATCCTGAACCTCGCCGCGTTTCGTGCCGCGTTGGATCGCATCGCGAGAAGGCACTTTCGCCTGCCACGGCAGCCGCAAACTTCCAGCCGGATGTGTCGAACATGACGAGCCCGGTTGCATCCATCGAACGGACACATGACTGAGCCGCAACGATTCACGGTCCGCCACGTCAGCGTGTACCGCTATTCGGAGCCCGTGAGCTTTGGCGAACACCGGATGATGTTATTTCCGCGCGCAAGCCACGATCTTCGCCTCGTGACCAACCGCCTCGTGATCACGCCGACCCCCACGCGTCTGCACTGGCTGCACGACGTATTCGACAACTCCGTGGCGATCGCCACATTCGCCGGCGAAGCGAGCGAATTGCGGTTTGACAGCGAGGTCACGCTCGAACATTTCGAAGCTCCGATGCCGGACTATGCGCTGGAACCGTACGCGGTCAACTGGCCGTTCAGCTACACGAACGAGGAGGCGTGCGATCTCGTGAACGCGCGCAGCCGCCGCCATCCGGACCCGGAAGTGGACGAATGGGCGCGTCGGTTCGTGCCGATTCCGGGCGTCGTCCGAAGCAGCGAAAAGAAGGCTGGCAACGCAGGTGACAAAGCGGCGGACAAGCGAGCCCGCAAAGCGGAAGACCAACCCGACGATCAACCCGACGACAAACCGGCCGACAGGCAGGGCGACAGCAGCACGATGGCGCTGCTGCGCGCGATGACGCTCGAAATAAAGAGTACGTTCAGCTACGTGCGCCGCACGGAAAAAGGCGTGAACCGTCCCGGCGACACATTGCGCAGCCGGAGCGGCAGTTGCCGTGACTTTGCGGTGCTGATGATGGACGCGGTGCGCTCGCTCGGTCTCGCCGCGCGCTTCGTGAGCGGTTATCTGTTCGTGCCGGAGCACGACGCGACGCAAGGTGGCGGCGCCACGCACGCGTGGCTACAGATCTATTTGCCGGGCGCGGGCTGGGTCGATTTCGATCCGACCAACAGCATTGTCGGCAACCGTCATCTGATTCGCGTGGCGGTGGCATGGAATTACGACCAGGCGTTGCCGCTGTGGGGCACGTGGCATGGCGCGCCGCACTCGTTTCGCGGCTTGCAGGTCGACGTGAGCGTGACCGAGGGCAAGTGAATGGACGTGCGGCGGTACGCGTGAGCCTCAAGTTTTCGGCGCATCATGCCGACAAACCATGCATCTTCGATCTGCGCGTCCGTTGAATGTCGCGCACCGTCTCAGGAACGCCCATGTTGTTGCGCCGCATCGCCGCCAGTCTGATTGCAGTCTTCTTCGTCGCCGCGCCGCCTGCGTTGCAGGCCGCGCCGACCGAACTCGCGTCGATCGCCGTCAGCCTGGTCGTGCAGGAAAGTTGTATGGTCCAGTCCGCGGATGCTGTCATCAGCGTGGCGAATCAGCCCGTCGTGTCGTGCCTGCACGGTGCGCCGTTCCAGATCAGCCAGGGCGGCTTCGATCCTGCCGCGCCCACTCCGGAACCGGCGCGCGCCGGCACAACGCAGCCGGTTGCATTCGTCGCCTCGCGCGACGCTCAGCAGACCGTCTGGATGGTCAACTTCTAGCGTGTCGCGCGTGCGTCCGGCTGCGTGCACGGATCAAAAACTGATGGTGGCGGTAATCGTGTCGCTATAACTGCCGGGCATCGGCGTACTCTGCGCCGGCACGCGGCCATACACCGTGATCGATACGGCGTTGCCGCTGCCGACGCCGGTCGGCATGCTCGTGCCGGCAGTGCCGTCGCCCCACGCAGTTGTGTGGCCGGAGTCAGTGTAAAGCTGGTAATTGACCGTGCCGCCGCCGCCCGAGCGCTGCAGCTGCCGCGCGGCGACATTGCCGCTCGACCCGCCGTTCAGCGCAATGCGAAATGCGTCGCCGTTGGTGCAGCGCGCGGTGACCGTACCGGTCGCATTCAACGCCGAACTCAACACGCCCGTGGACGTAAACGCCACGTTCGTCGCGCTGATCAGGCAGTTGTTCACCACGTTCGCGCTTGCAGTGAAAGCGAAGCTGCCGCCGCTCGTCGTCAGCGCGGCGCAGCCGGGCGAGAGCAGCAGGAAATAGCCGTAGTTCAGCGACGTCTGGCTCAAGGTCTGCGAGTAGATCGTGCTGGCGTTGCCTGTTGTTGGCACGCCCGGCTGGCTGGCCGCAATCTGCCCGTAAAAGTTCACCGATGCCGACGCCGTGGTGCCCGTCGCCGGTTTGTCGAGTACCAGCGAAATCGGCGTCGTGCCGAGCGCGGTCGACCCCCACGCGAGCGAATGCGCGGCATCCTGGTAAAGGTCGTACTGCATCTGGTTCGCGCCGCTCGCCAGATAACGCGGCGACGTGCCGCCCATGTTCAGGCAGACCTGTACGCTGGGCGTCAGCGTGGTCAAAGGCCATGAGCACTGAACCGTGATGCTGCCAGTGGCGGCGACCGCACTCAGGCTGATCGGACTGACATCGCCGAAATTCAGTGCCGACGGGCTTGCCGTGCAAGTCTGCGCGCTCGCGTCGCGAGGCAGCGCGCCCAATAGCAGGCACAGCGCGAGAAGGAGAAATAGCCGCTTCATCGCGCCGCCTGTGCAGGCTTGGCCGCCGGGGGTGCGGGCGCCGCGGGTCGCGCCGCTTTCCCATCCGTGCACGTCAGTGGGCCGATGGTCGGCAGCGAGCCGTTGGCGGGCCGCTCGTAGGTGAACGCCACGCTGCAATGGGTCGCGCCGTAATCGACTTCCAGATGGTTGTCGCGCTGCAGGTTTTCGATGAAGGTCAAGCCGTCGTAGCCGACGATCGTCTCGCCGCCGCTTTCCACGTGACGCACACGCGAGCCGGGCGGCAGCAGCGTGCCGTCCGGCTCGCGCAGGATCACCGACGCGGCGCTGTAGCGCGTCATCCGAAAGCTCGCCATCACACCCGCGTGCGACTTCGGCACGAGGTCCATTGCCGTCGTCGCGATGCGCGCGTCCGCAGGCAGTTTCATGCTGTCGATCGACACCTGGTTGTGCTGGTACGCATTCAGGTCCGGAATCAGCAGATGGCCGCCGCCGTCCGTCGTGCCGATCACGCGGTTCTCGTGCAGCACCGGCACGCCGGCGACGCCGTCGGTCGAGACCAGCGCGAAGCCGTCGTCGATCCGGCGCGACGGCAGCACGGTGTTGTCCATCAGCACCCATGCGCCCGTCGCGTCGAGCGACGCGCCCGCGTGGCGGTCGATATCCTGCACCTGCGCCGTCACTTCGCCGTATTTGCCGAGGTATTGCGCCTGCGCCTGCCGGTACGGCACCGAGCCCGCCCCGCCGGCCTGCACGCCCCAGCCCCAGCCGCCGGCGTAGTCGGGCGGACGCTGGGCGTTCACGTTGTAGGTGGACTGGCCGTTCTGGCGGCCCACGCTCGCATTGATCGCGGTGTTGTTGCCAAGGCCGAAGCTCGCGGTGACGAAGACGCCTTGCGCATCGTGTTGCAGGAAGTCTTTGTACGTGCTGAACGTCAGCGAGGCCAGATTGCCGAAATTCAGCGTGTACGACAACGAACCGATGCGTGACGCCGGAACGCCGGGGAACCGGTAGCCGATATAACTGAGCGACAAGGTCTGGCGGCTGAAAAAGGGCAGCGCAAGCGTCACGCGGTCGGTGGCGGTGGGCACCGGCGTGCCGTCGCGCGCGGCCAGATCGCCGTAATTGCCGTAGGCGCGCAGCGTTTGCGCATCGATCGAGAAATGTGGTTCGATCAGTTGATAACCGATGCCGGCCTGCGTGCCCGTCAGCTTGCCCGCGCTCGCGGACAGCGAGCCGTTCACGACACCAGCCATGCCCATACGCACCAGCGCGCCCCCGCCCGCGTTGACGAGGCCGCCGGTCGCCTCCGCGTGGCCTTCGAGCGTCAGCGAATCGGTGACGCCGCGGCGCGCGGTCGCGCTCACGGCCGGCCGCGGATCGTAGGAGAACGAATCGATGCCATAGGCGCGCCGCAGGAAACCGGCTTCCAGCGAATAGCTCGACAGGCCCGCGGCCAGCATCCGCGTATCGACATAAAGCGGCAGCGACGCGGAAATCGTGCGGCCGAGCGCGTCGTGCGTGATGACCGTCGCTTCGCCCGCCCCGGTAATGCCCGGCACGTTGTTCACGATGAATGGCCCGCTCGGCACGTTGCCGGTGAACTGGCGCACGTTGTTCACGTACAGGTCCACCGCCGACGGCACCACGGCCGTGCCCGACAGCGCCTGCACCGGAAACGTGACGAGGTCGGGGCGCAGCGCGAAGTTGCTGCGCCACTGGAAACCCCCGATGCGGATCGAGCGGCTCCAGTCGAGCGACGACGAGATCGTGTCGCCGAATTGTGTCGTCGTGAGCGTGGCCGGATTCGACATGCTCCACGACGTGTCGTAGCGGATATAGCGGTGCAGGTCGCGATACAGGTACGCAATGCCGGTGTTGCTCAGCACGCCGGTCGGGTCGAAGTAGCGCTCCTCGCTCCAGAACGCGAACTGCGCGTTCGTGTCGGTTTGCGCGAATGCGTCGTAGTTGATCAGAAAGCCGCGCGAGGCCGTGGCGTTCGGCGTTTTCGTCAGCTCCCGGGTGTCGAACGTGTACGGTTTGCGAATCGCGTCGGGCACCAGCAGATCGATGCTTTGCCGGGCGGGATCGTACTGGTAGCGCAGGCCGGGAATCTGCGCGAGTTCGAGCTGCGCGGTGTCGGCGGCATGAAGCTTTTCCGTGTCGATGCCGATGTCGTTCAGGTCTTTCGCGTTCGCGCTGAGCCTGCCGTCGACGTCGCGAAAGTGTGCGATCAGCGAAGTGCGTTGGCCATTGAGCATGACTTCCAGATACAGGTCACGGCCCGTGACGGAGGCCGATGTGCGTTGAAGTGCGGCGCGCGCGGCGACGCTCGCGCCTCCACCGAGATCGACGCCGCGCTGTTGTGCCGCCGTGGCATCCACTGGCCAGCCGGCGGCTGCCGCAGGGGTGCCCGCGGTCGCACGGTCCGGCGCCGCGAGCGTGTCCACGCCGCTGTCCGCGAAGCGCATCGGCGTCTGGGCGTGCGCCCGCTCCACGCCGAACAGGCCCAACATTGCCGCGAGCGCGATGGCACGCGGCGGCCATCCATGCCGTTTTCGCCGTCCTGTCATTCTCATTGATTGCGTGGCGATGCATCGTGTCGATTCCCTGCGGCCGTGCCGGATTCATGCGTTGCCGGACGCGCTTCGCTGCGCCGTTGTATCGCCGCAGCATGGCCGCCTGCCGCCTCGAGGGTCAGTCCACATCGACGGCGGACTCGGCGGGCAGCGAATTCACCGACGCGCGCACCTTCAGCGGACCGCCTTGCGCGACGTTGTCCGGCAGCGTGACTGTCCAGTGACGTCCGCGGCCGGCGAGTGCATACCCGAGCAGCCCCTTGTTGATCGGGTAGGCGTTGCCTGCGGCGTCGATCAGTTGCACGGCCGCGATCTGCGCGCGTTTTCTGCCCGAGTTGTCGACGCGCAGCATCCAGCTTTGCGCGCCGCGCGACAGATGCCATGCGAGCTTCGGCTGGCCGATGTCGACGGCAGGCTCGACAAATACCGGCACTGAATAGCGCAACCGGATCGTCACGCCGCTGGATGGCGCGGTGTCGGGTTCGGGCAACTCGTCGATCAGCACGCGATAGCTCTGCTCGACGCCGGACGGCGCGGGCGCGGTGCGCACGAGCCGCACGAGCTGGTCGCCACGCCCGGCGATCTGGATGAGCGGCGGACTGGCCACGACGTCCTGAGTCGGCGAAAGCGCGTCGTCACCGTTAGCCTGGTCCCAGCGGAACACGCGGACCTGGCCGAACAGCGGCTTCTCGCCGGGATTCTTCAGCGTGATGCCGGTGGCGTTCGCGTCCGCCGACATATCGACCATCACCGGCGAGATCTGCAGCGTTGCGGCGTGGGCGCGAGCGGCTAGGAGTCCGCACGCGAAAAGCATGGCGGCCGCGCGCCGCACGGTTTTGCCGGCCCGGCGCATGGCGCTTGTCAAAAGTAGACCGTGGCGGTGACGGTGGTCTGGTAGGTGTCGGGCCGGGGCGTGGTCTGCGCGGGCACCTGGCCGTACACGACGATCGACTGCGCCGAGCCGCTGCCCGTGCCGCTGACCGTGTTGGTGCCCTGTGTGTTGCCCCACGTCACGGTATGGCCGGCGTCCTGATACAGATTGAAGCCGACCGTGGTCGCCGTGTTGCCGGTGGCGGTGCCGGCCATCAGGCGGTTGGTGACCGTCGAGCCGGTGACGGTGCCCGCGTCGAGCCCGACGTTATACGGTGTGGTGTTCGTGCAGGTGACCGCCACGGTGGTCTGCTGGTTGATGGCGTTCGCGAGCACGCCGTTGCTGCCGAAATTGAGCGGATTCGCGCTGATCGAGCAGTTGGCAGCCAGAGTGAGCGTGACGGTGAAGGTGGCCGTAGCGGTGCCGTTCGAATAAGTGGCAGCGCCCGCGAGTTGCAGCGGCAAGCCGAACATCAAGGCGAGGACGACGCTGGACGACAGTACTTTTCTTTTCATCATAAACCTCTCAGGCCGACGCAATTCCGGGCTGCCGGATGCGTTCATTATGTGAATTGAATATTGTGCGTTCGAATGGAAATGGCGAGGTCAATTGAAGTAAATCAAATACCTATTAGTGTGTTATGTAATTGACATCAAATCCAATCGGTGAAATGAGTCTACACATTCTTTCTTTCTCCTACAAATAATTACGGTGGATCCGGTTATGTTCGAAAGTACCTTGCGCAGGGCGACGAGCGCGGTCTAAAGCGCTGGTTACGCAAATATTGCTTTACCTTGAATTGATGAGAATAGGGGCGGCCTGGATTTATTTCCGAAACTAATGGAAAGAGAACGCAGCCTGATGATCTGCGAGGAATAAATATGCAAAAAGAATAATAGTCGATGCGGAGAGCACGCAACGAATCTGTCGGAGCGATCGGTTCCGAAATTGACTAAGCCGATAAAAGAGAAACGCGGCTGATCTCGGCAAATGTTCTTAATGCCAATGGTTGCAGCCGCGATTCCCGATGGCTTCATTATGGCGCCGCGTCTGCGCCCAATGCCTATGCATCGCTTCCCGCGCGTCGCTCGCCGCGAAACGCCCATTCAAGCGCGGCGATATCCAGCTTGACCATGCTCATCATGGCCTTCACTGCGCGGCTTCTTCCGTATGGCCCGCATGGCGATCGAACTAGAGGCACAGTGCGATCTCCGGCTTATGAAGTCCCTCGTGGCCGGAGAGCGCCGAAAAAAGCGCAGCCAGAAAGCGCTAGCACCAGACGCGCGGATCACCGCATTACTGCTCGCCGCACTGCGTGTTCTGCATGTTCTGCATCGCCTGCTGCATGTCTTCCGCACTGACTTCGCGCTTGTGCGTGGCAAGCGACCAGCAATGCCCGAACGGGTCCGTCAACTGGCCGTAGCGGTCGCCCCAGAACATGTCGGTGACCGGCATGCGCACGGTGGCGCCGGCGTCGACCGCCTGCTTGAAGCGCGCGTCCACGTCTTCGACATAGTGGTGGATGAAGACGGGCGTGCCCTTGAGCGTGATGGGACCGAGGCTATGATGCTCGGGCCATTCGTCGGTCAGCATCAGCATCGAGTCGCCGATCTTCAGACACGCGTGCATGACCTTGCCGCCCGGCCCCGGCAAACGGATCTGCTCGACTGCATTAAACGCATTTTTATAGAACTCGATGGCTTCGGCGGCGTTTGCACAAATCAGATACGGCGTGAGCGAATGCATGCCTTCCGGAATCGGTTTGACAGCAGGACTGGACATGAGGGCGTCTCCCGTGTGATGAACGTTCGTGAGCTGAAAAGCCGGCTCGCGTGAGCCGGGTCTTCCACATTAGTGAGCCGGGTCTTCCACATTACGACGAACACGCGGTCGCCGGATCGACACCGCGGGAAAAATATTTTTTAGCCGGCCGGATTCTCGTCGTCCTGCGGCGCTGGAGTCGCCGGAGTCGCGGTTGACCCCGGTGCGGACGCAGGCACAGGCGTCGCGGCACGGGTCGGTGCGCCGAGTATGCTGAGCTGGAAAATGCGTGTGCCGGCGAGCGATTGCAGCGTCGCGTCTTCCGGGATGTGCTCGAAGAGCGGCAGGATCACCGAGCCGCCGATCACGGCGCGGCGGCTGTCGTCGGCCGGGCGCAGGCCCCACACATCCTGATAGACGACCGGCAGGGCCACGCCGTTGCGCATGGTATTGCCGATGTAGAGCATCACATGGCCGCCGATGTAGATCAGCGTGCGCATGGGCTCGCCATGCTGCGCGAGATAGTCGAGCCGTTGCGCGGGACTCGACGACGACAGGTCGATCATGCGCCCGGCGCTCATCTGCGTGGACGAATGGCGCGGCAGCCAGACGCCGAACACCGCGAAAATGCTCTGCAGTTCGGACGAGCAGTCGTTATACAGGCCGCTGTTACCCCAGCCGTATGGGCGGCCGATCAGCGTTTTCATCAGCATCGCGAGATGGCGCGGCGTGGCTGCGAGCGGGGCCGGCGCGATCTGCGTCGGGCTGAGTTCGGCGCTGCGCATGAGCGCGTCGCCGTCGGCGCCGCGAGCGGGCACGAGCACGGTGATTCGCCCGGCCGGCCCCGTTCCCGCGCTGCCGCCCACGAGCGGCAATAGCGTGCCGGCCGGCGCGTCGAAGCGGAATACGCCTCGGCTATCCGTCACCGGCGCCAGGGCCACTGTTACCGCGCCGAGCGATCGGGCCGTCGCGGCGCGCCAGGTGTCGACGAAACGCGCGTCGGTCATCGCCAAGCCTTCGCTGCGCACCCAGCCTTGCACGTCGGGCGTCTGCACGTAGCGCCATGCGCCATCGGCGCTGCTGCCGAGCACATACAGCGGCGTGCCGGGGCGCGTCGCGGAGATTTGCAGGTTGTCGAATGGATAGCCCTCACCGGCCAGACGACGGTCATAGAAAGAAGGGTCGGTGGTCGGCAACTCGCGCACCATCAGGCTCGTCGTCGCAATTGCGCGCTGCTGCGGCCGGTACGTGGCGTCCCGCGTGAACTGGTCGACGCTCATGTTGCGCGCGATGGCGTCGATCCAGGCCTTGTCGTGCGGACGAAAGTTCTCGCCGTAACCCAGCTCATCGCCGCTTTTGCCGGTGTTGTCGTACCTGGCGAGACGCCGCTGCTGCAACCCGGCAATGTCGACCCCTTGCTGACAATAAACCTGGCCCGCCACAAAGGCCGCATTCCACGGCGACGGCGCGCCGCTGCCGGTGCCAAAATAACGCGCATAGAGCGCGCGAAACTGGGCACGCTGGTCGTCGGCGCTGAGGAACGGCTTGTCGTAGTCGGCGCTGTCGGGGTCGAGCCAGTGATCGACGTTCTGATCGTAGTTGGCGATCGGGAACAGCGTGACCGTATCGGCGGCCGCATGGGTGTCGCGAGGCGGGCCGGGATTGCTGCACGCACACAGCGCAACAGCGGCGAGCGCGGCGGCGGCCGTTGCACACACGCGGCGTAGGAGCCGCCGGACGGCGCTCAGGCGGGACGGACAGATCTGGCGGGTCGCGGGGATCAGCTGGATCGGGCGGATCAGGCGGACAGGAACGGCAACGGGCATGAAGTACGCGGCAGGAAAGTTCGAGGAAACACGGGTCCGGAGCACCACGGCAAAGAGCAGAACGGCAAAGAGCAGAACGGCAAAGAGCAAAGCGACTAAAAGCAAAGCGGCACGGAGCAAAACGTCACAGGCCAGAATGCGAGCTACGCTGGTACGGCTTTCGCGAATTGTGCCGCATTGTTGCGCGGGCGCTGTGTGATGCGGCCTCCCATCATAATGTTGATGTGGTTTCATTCGGGCCGAAGTGTCATTCCCGGCGGCGTCATACTGTCCGTATTCCGACGGGGCGCGCATGGCGCGCCTCGGCAATTGTCCAAACGCATCGCCTCGACGTCCTGCCACGGGGCAGGCATAACAGGAGAGCATCATGCAAACCAGCGCACGCAATCACTTTGCCGGCGAAATAATCGACGTCGAACATGGCGCCGTCAACGACGAAGTCACGCTGCGCACGCAGAACGGGCTGGAAATCGTCGCGATCGTCACGCACGGCAGCGCCACCTCACTCGGCCTTGCGGCGGGCAAGAAAGCGTTCGCGCTCGTCAAGGCGTCGTCGGTAATCGTGATGGTCGACGTGACGGCGAACCAGGTGTCGGCGCGCAATTGCATCGCGGGCACGGTTTCGAGCATCACGAAAGGCGCGGTGAATGCCGAAGTAACGATCAGCGCAAACGGCGCGCAGATCACGGCGATCATCACCCACGAAAGCGTGGAGCGCCTCGGGCTCACAGACGGTCACGCGGCAACGGCGATCTTCAAGGCGTCGAGCGTGATCATCGGCGTGGAATGACAGGGCAGTTCCGATGTATTGGGCCGCTGACGCGTAGTACTGGCCGCGGAATCCACGGGAAAAAGAGCAGCCTGTGCAAGGTGCGTGGCTTGACCCGGTCTGCTTCGGGCAGCATGGGTCTCATCGCACAAGTAAGCCGCCATGCATGAAGGCGCGATGACCCGACAAGCATGACCGGCGCCATGAACGAAACGGTCGCTTGCTTTACACTGCTTGCCTCACTGTTCTCTTTCCGCTTTTATCACGGACGCCGTCATGTTCGAAGTCTCCTCCAACGCTCATCTCTCCAAAGCCGCGCAGTACGAAGAACTGGTCGCGCAGGCGCGCTCGCTGCTCGCCGGTGAGGTCGACTGGATCGCCAATGCGGCGAATTTTTCGTCATTCGTGTTTCATTCGCTCAGCGATCTGAACTGGGCCGGGTTCTATTTCCATGACGGCAAGGAACTGGTCGTCGGACCGTTTCAGGGCAAGCCTGCCTGCGTGCGAATTCCGCTTGGCAAAGGCGTATGCGGCACGGCCGCGCAGACGCGTCGGACGCAGGTCGTGCGTGACGTGCACGAATTTCCGGGCCACATCGCGTGCGATTCGGCGTCGCAGTCGGAAATCGTGGTGCCGCTCGTTTCCCCGGATGGCACGCTGATCGGCGTGTGGGACGTGGATAGCCCGGTGGTCGGGCGCTTCGACGAAGAGGACGCGAAGGGCATGGAAGCGCTGTGCGCGGTGTTCATCGAGGCAGCGCTGCCCCACGCGTGACGCCGCGCCTATCGCGCGCGCCGCGCGCAACGCGCGGCAGCTTGCGTTGACTCAAGCCGCTATTTCAGCGATCCCCCGCATTGCCCCCACCTGCACGTTCGATAGCCACGACTGACAGATGCTCAGCCGCTAAGGGCATCCACTCGCATTTCCCACCGAAGTTGCCGATAAGCCGATCGACGTGACGCTGACAGACGAGCCGCTCTTAGCGTTCCGCTCGAACTGCAAACCAATGAGTGCACGCGATACCTGTTCGCAACGCCGCGCCGATTCTCGCCAGCCGCTCGCCGCTCGCCGGGCATCCGGCGGCACGCGTGGTGTGGCAGCCAATCAGGGATTACACCCATGCAAACGTTGTGCGCCACGAATACGCGTTCAATGCGTCGCGGGCGGCAGGAAAGCCGCTATGATGAGCACGGCTGTCCGAAAAAGCCGGATCCATGTCCGAGTTTTCGTGGTCGCCGGATGCGTCAGCAACACGCTCAATCGCAGGTGATCCCAGGAATGTCAGAGACCGGCGCGATGCACGATCACTTTTACGCCGAAGCGCACATATGCCACGCGGCGCTAGCGGCAGCGCCGTATGGCATGTTCATCTGCAATGCGGAGGGCACGTTCGAGGCGGTCAACGCCGCGTTCGAAAAGCTGACCGGCTTCACGGCTCACGAACTGGTCGGCCGGCGCACTATTACGTCGCTGCACGATCCCGCGGAACTCGCGCGGCGCGCCGGTGAGTTGCCGCCGCTTGCCACGGTGACGTCGCGCTACGAAGGCGAATGGACCTATCTGCGGCGCGGCGGCCCGCGTATCCGCGTGGTGGTAGCGCTCGCGCCGTTCGCTGCCGACGCCCTGCGCTCCAGCCCAACGGGTTGCCGACCCGCTCGCTACGTGGGCACCGCAATCGATATGACGCGGTATGCGCAATCCGAGGCGCGCCTCTGGTATGTCGCTCATCACGACGGCGTCACCCGTCTGCCGAATCAGACGCTCTTCACCGAACGCCTCGAACTGATGATCACGCGCTGTCAGCGCAATCGCTGCGGCTTTACCGTGCTGGTCGCCGAACTCGACCATCTGCGCAAGCTGCGCGACGCGCTCGGTCTGCATGCGGCCGAGCTCGTGCTGCAGATCGTCGGCGAGCGCCTGCGCAGTCTTTTTCCGAACGACGGCACCATCGCGTCGCTCGGCGGCACACAGTTCGCGCTGCTTATCAACGAAACCGGCGCGGCGGCGGACGCGTTCGCCGCGGAAGCGCTCGGTCGCATCGCCGAAGCGATCGATTACGCCGGCACGCCGCTGAATATCACCGCGAGCATAGGCATCGTCGCCTATCCAGCCGACGGCGGCGACGCGCCCACGCTGATGCGGCGCGCGGGTGTCGCGCTGTCCGCGGCGTCGGCGGTAAGCGGCAATGCTGTCAGGCGCTTTTCCACTGCGCTCGAAGGTCAGGCGGCGCGGCGCTTCGAACTGGAAACCCTGCTGCGCGAGGCCGTCGAGCGTCAGCAGCTGCATCTGGTCTATCAGCCGCAAGTGACGCTTGCCGATGGACGTATTGCGCAAGTCGAGGCGCTGTTACGCTGGGATCATCCGCAACGTGGTTGCATCAGTCCGGCGGAGTTCGTGCCGGTCGCTGAAGAGGCGGGTCTGATCGACCCGATCGGCGAATGGGTGATTCGCACCGCCTGTCGTGACGCCGGCAAATTGCTGCGGCTGACCGGCACGTTGCCGCGCTTCGCCGTGAACGTGTCGCCGCAACAATTCCAGAAGCAGAATCTGTTTGAAACGATCCGCGAAGCGCTCGAAGATGCGGCGCTCCATCCGTCCTATCTCGAAGTGGAAATCACTGAAGGCGCGTTGCTCGGCGATACCGAGCAGGCGTTACACACGCTGCATCGGCTGCGCGAGCTGGGCGTGGAAGTCGCCGTGGACGACTTCGGTACCGGCTATTCGAGCCTTGCCTACCTCACGCGCTTTCCATTGAACCGGCTCAAGATCGACCGCTCATTCGTCGTGCGCATGGGCAGCGATGCACAGTGCGCGGCGCTGGTCGGCGCAATCATCGCGATGGCGCACGCGCTCAAGCTGCGGGTGACGGCGGAGGGCGTCGAAACCGCCGGGCAGGCCGCACAGCTCGAAGCGCTGGGTTGCGACGAGGCACAAGGCTTCTGGTTCTCGCGCCCGCTGACGGTGGCCGCGCTGCGCAATCTTCTCAGGCCGCTCGGCTGGCCCTGACGGTTACCGGAAGAGCGTAGCGTTCTCACATCGCCCCTCCGGTTGCGAGTCTTCAATCCTTAAGACGGTGGAGCGCGTTGGCTCGATGCACCGCGTGCTTGCCGCTTTTCTCGCTTTCCACCTCGTATTGCGGTTCGTCCTTGGAGGCGGCGACAGCGTGGCCGTCCACCGTTGTGTGAGTAGAAATGACACGCACCACCTTGCCGTGTGTCATGCCTTGCGGTGTGTTCCAGCTGACGCGGTCATGGACTTTAAAATGCTCACTCATCTCAGCGCTCCTGTGCGGATTAAAAAGGCGTTCGAATCATTCGGTTAATACCTTTGCGTTCAACGCGTTACACGATGTCTCAGTGTTCGATCGAGACCGTGTGACGGTTTTCGCAAGCATCGTGCCGCTTCGTTGTCGAACGGATTCGCGGGAACGTATCCTGCTTTTGCACGTCAAGACAATTGAGTGATGCAGGAGGACGAAGCCGGATGAACGATAACTTTTCTCGTCTGTTGCATTTCCAGCCGTCGCTACTGGTGAGCCTCACGCACGACGTGCTGCACATCGTTCTTGCTGTCGCCATCATCGTGGTGGGGTGGTGGGTGTCGAATCGCGTGGGCGTGATGTTTGCCAAGGCGCTGGCGCGCACGCATGCGGATCCGACGCTTGCGCCAATGCTCGCCGCGATGGGCACCTGGGCGGTGCGAGTGCTTGCGTTTGTGGCGGCGCTTAGCGAAATCGGCATCGCAACGGCCAGCGTGCTGGCCGTGCTCGGCGCGGCAGGTCTGGCCATCGGTCTCGCGCTGCAGGGCACGCTGCAAAATATCGCAGCCGGCATGATGCTGCTGATGCTGCGGCCGTTCCGTGTCGGCGACGTGATCGAGGGCAGCGGCGCGGCCGCCGGTATCGTGCGCGAGGTGGGCCTGTTCACCACGCGCATCGAACGTAGCGACGGCAACGCCGTGTTCGTCCCGAACAGCCAGATCTGGAGCAACCCGGTGATCAACTACAGCAGCGGTGGCACGCAGCGCATCGAGGTGGAGGTGGGTCTCGCGCAGCGCAAGGACGTCGACGCCGCAATGGGTGAGCTGAAGAAGCTGGTCGCCGACGAGCCGCGCGTGTTGACGGGCTCGACGCTGGCACCGGTTATCAGCGTGGCGGACTACCCGGACGATGGCGGCGCGACCTTGCGCATCGCCGCGTGGGTGCGCTCACCGGACGCGTCGTTGACGAGCGGCGATCTGCACGAACGCGCCCAGGCTGCGCTCGAGCAGGCCGGCTGTGCGGTGGCGGCCTAGCCGGCGCTGCCTCCCCCAGTGAGGCACCCCGTGCAAATGGGATCTCGCCCGTGCCTGGCGCGCGCCTTTATAATCGTATTCTTCTTTACATGTTCAACCCAATTCGCTTGATCGACACATCTGCAACCGCCGGCCGTTCTACGGGTGAAGAGGGCGGCGTATCTGGCGAAGCGCCTCAGGCTGCGCACGTCCTCGCGGCGGTGCGCGCGTCCACCGCGCGACGCCACGAACTGCTGCATGAAATCATGCCGCTGTCGGTCGACAGCGTCGAACTGCACGACTACCTCGCCCACCTCGTCATTCTGCGCCACTGGCTCGAGCCGCTCGAACCGTGGCTCGCTAGTTTCGACGACGGGCCGCAAGCGCCCGCGCATCGTGCGGCACGGGTCGCTTCTGACCGGGATGCTCATTCGTTCGCTGATTCGACTGCCGCTCGCTCGCCGGTCATTCCGCATGCGAACCCGGCTGCGCAAGGCATGACCCGACTCGCATTGATCGCCGCCGATCTGGCCCACGAGTCGGTCAGTGCGCGCGAGCGTGCTGACCTTGTGTCGTTGGTCAGCGCTGCGCGTGGGTGGAGCGGCGTCGAAAGCGCGGCATACCGCTGGGGCGTCTGCTACGTGATCGAAGGTTCCCAGTTGGGCGGCGCGGTGCTCTACGCGAAGCTGAAAGACCGTCTCGCGCCGCATCCGCTTGGCTATCTGAGCGCCGGCCGGGCCTCGCTCGGTCCGCGTTGGCAGGCGTTCGTGCGCGCGATGTGTGATGAAGTGCAAGGGGCTGCCGGCGTCGAGGAAGCGTGCCGCGGCGCGGCCGACGCGTTCGACCGCCTGATCGAACTGGCCGGGACGGCGCCGCGCGCGACGCGCGCGATCTGCGCGAGCGCGGACTGACGCGCCCGAGACACGCCCGAGACACGCCCATGGACAGCCGCCATCACGATCCGTCAATGGCCTCGCACGAATTCGATGCGGCGATCGCGTTCGAATCGCTACCCGAGGCCTATCTGATTCTCAACCGCCGTTACGAGATCCTGCTTGCCAATGCGCGCTATCTCGATCTGATAGGCCAGTCGCTGAGCGACCTGCGCGGCAAGTCGATCCTCGACGTCAACCAGTTCGGCACCGCCGAGCAGCGCGACGCACGTCGCGCGTGGCTGATGACCGCGTTGCGTGACCTCACGGTCGGTGAATCGAAATGGTCGCCGCTGTTTCGCTACGAAATGCCGGACCGCCGTCACGACGAACCCGATGCGGACGACCCGTCTGGCGAGCGCGTTGCCCGTTACTGGAAAATCAAGGCAAGCCTCCTGGGCTCGCGGCACGGTCAGGGCGGCAATATCGCGCTGCGTGTGAGCGAAGTTACCGAGCGCGTGTCCGACTACGAACGCGAACAGCGCGAGCGGGCCAAGCTGCGCTCGCAGGCGCAATTGCGCCAGCTGCTCGCGGACGAAGCGAAGGCGCAGTTGCGCGACAGTCAGGAGCGCTTCCAGTTCGCACTTGCGTTCTCGCAACTCGGCGCGTGGGAACTCGATCCGGGCAGCGGTGTGATCGAATGCACGGATCAGTGCAAGACCAACCTTGGCCTGGGACCGACGTCGACGCTCACGGAGCAGCGGCTTTTCGAAGAGATCGTGCATCCGGAAGACCGTGCCCGTCTTCGCGACGCGATGAAGCAGGCGTTTGCCGGTCAGGATCATTTCGAAGTCGATTTCCGCATTGGCTGGGCGAGCGGCTCGATCCGCTGGATTCTGGTGCGCGGTGTCGGGCGCTTCTTGCCGGATGGAGAGTTGAGTTCGGTGATCGGCTTTACGCTCGACATCACCGCGCGCAAGGAGGCGGAACTCGAACAGCGCGAAATCGCCGCCTCCGAAAAGCGCGCGCGCGAGCATAGCGAGCGGCTCACGATGGCAATGGACCACTTCGTCACGACGGTCAGCCACGAGTTGCGCTCACCGCTTTCGGCGATCATGTCGTGGACCGACCTGCTGCAGCGCGCGGCCGACCCGTCGCATGTCGCGCGCGCCACCGGCGTCATCAGCCGCAACGCGCGCCAGCTTTCGCACATGGTCGACGATCTGCTCGACAGCGGTGCGATCGTCACCGGCAAACTCTCGGTCAATCTGAAGCCGGTCGATCTGGGCGCGCTTGCCGGGATCGTCGCTGAAGACATGCGCATGCATGCCGAAGCGAAAGGTCTTCAACTGATTGCGGACGATCTCGCGTCCGCTACCGTGCTCGCCGACGAAAGCCGGATGAAGCAGGTCGTGTGGAACCTGGTGTCGAACGCGGTCAAGTTTACGCCGCAGGGCGCGGTGGAACTGACGGTGCGCGCCGTCGGCGAACGGGTCGAACTGGCTGTGCGCGACACAGGCATGGGGCTCGATCGTGAATCGCTGGGACGCGTTTTTGAGCGCTTCCAGCAGTTCGGCGCTGACGGTTCAGGCCGGGTGGCCGGCCTCGGTCTGGGATTGTGGCTGGTGAAGAATCTGGTGGATCTGCATCGCGGCACGATCAGCGCCGAGAGTCCAGGGCCGGGGCAGGGCGCAACGTTTCGCGTCACGTTGCCGGCGTATCACTAGGTGCTCGCGTCAGCGTTGTTCCTACGTGTGACTCACGCCGTGCGTAAAGGCCGCGCTCGTGTGGTGAAAGATGTTACGCGAAGTGAGGCGAATGGGCCGCCGATAAGTCCTTTTGAACAGCGGCGTTCATGGAAGGCGAGGCCGCGGCGTGCAGGCGTCGCTTCACGCAGGCCGGCTTAACGCGGATAAGGCGGCGGCTCGTTCAACACGGCCCAGAACATGCCCAGGTCGTTGATGGCGGCCATGAAGTCGTCAAACGCGACGGGCTTCACCACATAGGCATTCACGCCGAGATCATAGCTGCGCAGCAGATCGGTTTCTTCCCGCGACGAAGTCAGCATCACCACCGGAATCCGCTTGAGTTTGTCGTCGCCGCGTACGGCTTTGAGTACCTCGTGGCCGTCGATCTTCGGCAGCTTCTTGTCGAGCAGAATCACCGCCGGGTTTTCTTCCGCGCGGTCTGCCCACGGTCCTTCCCGGCGCAGGTATTGCAACGCCTCTTCGCCGTCGCGCAATGACACGACCGGGTTGGCCAAACGCGTTTTTTCCAGCGCGATCAGCGTGAGTTCGACGTCGTTCGGATTGTCTTCCACCAGCAGGATGGGTCTCAACACGCTTTTTCCTTCATTTCGATTCATCTTTTGACTCCTTCGGCACCGGGCGGAAACGCTTGCCCGGTGACAACGCCGTGAGCCGCGCTACCGCGGCCGCAGCAGACTCTTCACCCTGACTTGCATCGGCAATGAACACGTGAGGCAGCGAAAAGTACAGCGCCGCGCCCTTGTCCATTTCACCGATTGCCCACGCTTTGCCACCGTGACGCTCGACAATCCGTTTCACGCCCGCTAACCCAATACCCGTGCCGCTGAATTCCTCGATGCGGTGCAGGCGCTGGAAGACGCCGAACAGTTTGTCGACGTAACGCATGTCGAAACCAACGCCATTATCCTTGACGAAAAAAACATCCTGGCCCGCCAGCTCACCTTCGCCCGGATAGCGGCCAATCTCGATGACGGCCTGCTTGCGGGTAGCAGTGAATTTTACAGCGTTCTCGATCAGGTTACGGAGCACGACGTGCATCAGTACCGCGTCGGCAGTGACGTGGCCGAGCGGCTGGACGTGCCACGCAATCTCGCGACCCGGCGCGTCCTTGACCTCGTCGGCGATCAGCGCATCGACCATATGCTTCAGATCGACCGATTGCGGACGCAGCGCAGCGCGACCCATCTGTGAGAACGCCAGCAGATCGTCGACGAGTTTGCCGCCGAATTGCGCCGACGAAATGATCCGCTCGACGAAGTGGCGGCCGCGCTCGGAAAGCCGCTCGCGTTCCATGTCACGCAGCAGATCCGCGAAGCCGACAATGTGCCTCAGCGGCGCGCGCAGGTCGTGTGAAACGGTGTATGAAAAGCCTTCGAGTTCCTTGTTCGCGCGACCGAGTTCTAGTGCGAGTTGCGCGAGTTCCTCGGCACGCCGCAGCACGATGCCGAGCAGCGCCGTGCGGAATTCCACGGCGATTTCCAGTTCGGCGGGCCGCCAGGCGGGCGAGCGGTCGCGCACGGTATCCGTCCACACATCGAAGCTCTTGCGCGGCGACAGCGAAGCGGACAGGCTCGCCAGCTTGGCGCGCGGATCGCCGGCCCATTTGATCGTCTGGACCACTTCCTTGCGGAACCACAGCACATAGTTGCGAAACAGCTTGGAAATCGACACGGCGAGCAGCCCCGCGTAGTCCGGTGCGGCCTGTAGAACAGGGCAGGCTTCGGACAGCGCGTCGGTGTGGAAGGTGTCGTCGACCTGGGTGTCGAGCCATTCCACCAGTTTCGTGATCTCCGGTTCGGTCGGCGTCGTGCCGACCAGCAGCACGCGCCCGTCGAACACGATCGCGGCGCCGTCCGAAGCGGTCAGCCCGAGCAGATCTTTCGGATCGTTCGCGAGCGCATCCGCGAAACTTTCCGTGTTGGCCATCGCGGCGAGCAGACGTGCGAGCGTGCGGCGCAGTTCGAGCCGGTATTCGGCTTCCGCGTGTTCCTCTTTCGCTTCGATCTGCAGCGACAGCACCTGCGCGATGTGTTCGCACGCGGTGCGGACTTCGAACGGCGGCACGCGCGCGCTGTCGTGATGGCATGAAATGAGGCCCCACAGCTTCCCGCGCACCACGATCGACATCGACATGGACGACAGCGTGCCCATGTTTTTCATGTACTGCACGTGCACGGGCGAGACGCTGCGCAGCGACGCGTAGGTAAGGTCGGTCGGCTGCCCCGTTGACGGATGCCGCGGTGGAACGAGCGGAGCAGGCTGATAGGAAGCGTCCGCGATCAGGCGGATGCGGTTGCGCACGTACAGCGCACGCGCCTGAGCCGGAACGTCGGAACCGGGAAAACGCTGGCCGTCGTACGACGCGTAGCCGGGCTTCACGTGTTCGGCGATCACGTGGCCGCTGCCCGTGTCGTCGAAGTTGTAAACCAGTGTGCGGCCATAACCGGTGATGCGCTGCACTTCGTCCGCGGCAAGTTGCGCGAGACCTTCGACCGTCTCCACATCCTGCAAACGGTTGATGAAGGTGCGCACGAGCGGATACATCGACGAAAATATGTCGAGCGTGTCGCGCGCCGGTTCCAGTTCGACAATGGCAGCGCCGCGGTAGCGATGCACGATGACCGCGAAGGGGTTGTCGAGCGATGCCAGTGTTTCGTGCGTTGCGCCGCTGCTCGCGCGCAGACGGTCCATTGAACCGACGTACAGTGGAATGCCTTCTTCCTGAAGCGATGCGAGCGCGTGAACGATGCGCGTGCTCCATTCGTCGCCGACGATCTGCGCGAGCGGTTGACCCAGCACACGTTCGGCGGAAGTAGCGGTCAATTCCGAAACGTTCGCGCTGGTCTGGAGCACGGTGCCGTTCTCGGCGACGCTGAACAGGAAGCCGTGCGGCTGGATGCCGCCGGGAATGTGGATGGGTTCCCTTGCACAGTCGGCTTCGACTGGTGAGGACACGGACGTTGTCGGGTCTGCCATGCGTGCTCCACAAACGGTATCCCGTATTTTCGCATAGCAGATGAACGCGCGTGCGCGTCTTTACTGAAGCGGATGGGCGAGGAAAAAGCGCACCATTTCGGCGGCGGCATCGGGACCGGTCGGATCGGTGTAAGTGCCGCGCTGACTGCCGCCCGCCCATGCATGACCGGCGCCGTGGATTTCCCAGTACTCCGCCTCCACGCCATTGCTCGCCACGCGCTTGTGCAGCGTATGGCCACGCCGGCCACGTGCCGCCGCCGGCGGAATATCGACTGTGGTGACTTCGGTGTCGAACGGCGCGACGAGCGCTGCGGCATTCGTCGGACTCACGGTATGATCCGCGTCGCCATGAAACACAATCAGCGGACGTTGCGGCGCGCCGCCGTCGGGTGCGCGCTTCAATTTGCCACCTTTCATTGCAGCGAGCGCCGACGGTAAGCCGTTTGCACAGCCGTATGGCAAACCTGAGTGCACGCCGGCGGCCGCATACAGATCGGGCGACGTCTTCAGCATGACGTCCGCCATCGCGCCGCCGGCCGACAGACCTGCCACATAGACGCGCGCCGGGTCCACCCGATAGCGCGCCATCACCTCGCGCGTGATGCCCGCGATCAGCGACGGTTCGCCCTGTTCGCGCTGTTGGTCGCCAGGCTTGAACCAGTTCCAGCATTTCGACTGGTTTGCCGATTGCGGCTGAATCGGGTAGACGACAAGCAGCCCATGACGCTCAGCCTCGTCGTTCATCCGGGTGCCCGCAGCGAAGTCGTCGGCGTTCTGCGTGCAGCCGTGCAGCATCACGACGAGCGGCGACGGCTCGCCCGTGTAGCTTGCCGGCACGTAGAGCCGGTATTGACGCTGCCCCGCGCTGTTGCTGAACGTGTGCGTGCTGAACGTGCCGGGCGCTTCGGCGTCGCTTTTTGCGTGTGCACCCGGATGGAAGCCGGATGCTGGCTCAGTCACGGTCTCCGGCTGCCATTGCGCATCGACCCACGCTTTCGCGTTTGCCCAGGCGTCGTCCATGCCGGGCGGATGCTGCGGCGCGCCCCGCTCATGGCGCGCCGGTCCGGTGCCTGGCGCCTCGCGTCCGTGAGCGCCGCCCGCTAGCGCGCGCTGCACCGCGGCCGTGGCTTCTTTCGGGCCTCTCGTGCGCAGCAGGTCGAACGCGTCTTTCATCGACTTCAGGAAATCTTCATTCATGTTCATGGCGGTATCGGTTGTCCTGGGTGGCGGCGAGGCGCGTGCATGGCGACATGCGGCGCTCTGGCCGTCGGATTGATTGAACGGTGCGCCTAACTGATGCGGCCGGCAAGTGCAGCCTTCACTGCGGGCGAAGCGTGAAACGCGCCTAGCACGACAACGGATGCAATCGTGGCCGCCGCGAGTTCCGGCGGTACGTCGACGGCGATGCTGGCGAGTCCGAGCACATGGATATCGAGTTGTTCGTTCGCCGCCTGCGCGGCTTCGAGGTCCTGTCGCGTGAAATGCTGCAAGCCCAGCACGAGTGCGCGCCGCGTGACGGTTTCCGTGACGACCTGCGCATGCGCCGCGAGCTGGTTGCGGATGGCCGTGCGGATCAGGTCGGTGCGGTTCGAGTAAAAGCCTTCCTCGACCAGCAGATCGATCTGACCGAGGTCGACAGGACCCAGGTTGATTGTGATTTTTTCGGTCTCGCCGCCCTTGGGGCGGGAGGTTTCGATCAGGTTGAGTTTAGGCACGTGCGCTCCTCGGCAGACTCTGGATGGAATCTCCATGCCATCCAAATAACATCCAATGGGATGGTTATACGCCGTTGGTCCTGCTAGGGCAAACGAAAAATAAAGGGCAGGAAGGCTGCGACTGGCGACGGCGGCGCGCAGAAGTCGGGCAGCGAGGGAGCGGGGCGACGCCTGGTGAAGGTAGAGGGCGCGATGCGACGACGGACAGTGCGCTCGCGCCATTCGCTGGCGGGCGCACACCAACATGCATTGCTCAGGAGGAGGTGGGCTGCGATCCGGCGCGAGGGAAGCGCCGGTTGCCGTGCGTGGAACGTCAGTCAGCTGCCGGTCGTGCTGGCGACGTCACCTTGGTTTCAGAAACACGATTGTTTGGGTCGGGTCCTGCAATAGACGGTCAATGCCGGCGAGTTCCCAATCTGTCCATCTTTCCCGGATATAGTCCGGCGAGATGGAGGTGTCGCCGTACGTAATTTCTCCGTCCACGGCTTCACGATCATGTGGCAGGAATGCGAAGCCGCGTGTGGCGTGATCGTGCTTCTGCTGTTCCATGTCGGGAAGGCCAAACACGGCAGCATGTTTGTCCCAGTAAGCGCCGGGGCGCACGGTCACCACCATCAGTCCGTCGGGTGCGACATGCCTGCGGCACGCGGCCAGCGCCGCATCGGCCGCCCGCTCTGAAAGATGGGTGAACACTGAGAACGCATAGATCAGCGAGAACTGCTGCCCTGGAAACGGCAAACTGGTCGGCAGGTAATCCGACAATGCGATGTTGGCGCGGATATGGTGGCCGTCGCAGGCTTCCAGCGATTTGTGCCATGGATCACAACCGAACAGGTTTTCCGGACCGACGAGCGACAGCATCACGCGCAGAATGCGCCCCCATCCGCATCCGTAGTCGAGCGTCGGCAGGTTCGATAGCCGGCGTCCCGTGTACTGCAGAAAGCCGTCCCGGACCGAGCGCACGAAGCCGCATGTCTGCAAAAGCAGGTCGAGGCCGTGGCTGCCCGTCCAGAATTCCTGAACTTCGTTCGACGCCATGCTCGGAAGGTAACGACGAAGCAACGGGTAACGGGCGGGTATGTCCATCAGCAGCGCGCCGACGGTGTCGACAGGCAGATCACGAAGCGCTGCGAAGAGCGCCGGTTCACCTGATTGGGCAGCACTTTCCAGTTGCTCCCAGATCTCGTGCTCTGCAAGAAGCTGAAGCCGTTGGCGCTCTCGTTGGGCCAGCCAGTCTTCGTATCTGTCGGGAATGATCATGGCGTCTCCGTTCATGGGGTCCGCAGGATTGTAACCGGCAGATTTCGCACGCAGAGCGGCCCTACATCAAAACGATGTCGTACTGCTCCTGGCTCAGATTCGACTCCACCTGCAACGACACCGGCTTGCCGATGAAATCGATCAGCATGGCCAGGTGCTGCGATTCCTCTTCGAGAAAGAGGTCGATCACCTGCTGTGACGCCACCACGCGAAACTCGCGCGGATTGAACTGGCGCGACTCGCGCAAAATCTCGCGCAGCACGTCGTAGCACACGGTACGCGGCGTCTTGACCTGGCCTTTGCCCTGGCAGACCGGGCACGGTTCGCACAGCACATGCGCGAGCGATTCACGCGTGCGCTTGCGTGTCATCTCCACGAGACCGAGTTGAGAGAAACCATTCACCGTTACGCGTGTGCGATCGCGTGACAACGCCTTCTTCAACTCGCCGAGCACCTGCTCACGGTGCTCGACATTTTCCATGTCGATGAAGTCGATGATGATCACGCCGCCCAGATTGCGCAGCCGCAATTGCCGCGCGATCGTATGCGCGGCTTCGAGATTGGTCTTGAAAATCGTGTCGTCGAAATTGCGCGCGCCCACGTAACCGCCGGTATTCACGTCGATCGTGGTCATTGCTTCGGTCTGGTCGATCACGAGATAGCCGCCCGACTTCAGGTCCACGCGGCGCGACAACGCGCGCTGGATTTCCGCTTCGATGTTGTACAGATCGAAGAGCGGCCGCTCGCCGGTGTAGTGATGCAGTTTCGCCGACACCGCCGGCGTGAACTCCGCCGCGAAATCCGCGAGCATCTGATACGTCTCGCGCGAATCCACCTGAATGCGCGACGTCTCGTCGTTGACGAAATCGCGCAGCACGCGTTGCGCCAGATTCAGGTCCTGATACAGCAGGCTGGTGGGCGGCATGCGCTGCCCTTGCGACAGGATCGTTGCCCAGGTCTTGCGCAGATACGCAACGTCGCCGGCCAGTTCTTCGCTGGTGGCATCTTCCGCGATGGTTCGCACGATGTAGCCGCCTTTCTCGTCGGCGGGCAACACGGCGGTCAGGCGTGCGCGCACGGCTTCGCGCTCGGCCTCGCTTTCGATCTTCTGCGAAATGCCGATGTGCGGTTCCTGCGGCAGATAGACGAGCGTGCGCCCGGCAATGCTCACCTGCGTGGACAGCCGCGCGCCCTTGGTGCCGATCGGGTCTTTCACGACCTGCACCATGAGCGTCTGACCTTCGAAGACGATCTTCTCGATAGGCTGATGCGGCGTTTGATGCTGTGGCTCGCCGGCAATGCGTGGATGCCAGATGTCGGCGACATGGAGGAACGCGGCGCGCTCCAGACCGATGTCGATGAAAGCGGACTGCATGCCCGGCAGCACGCGTACGACCTTGCCAAGATAGACATTCCCGACCCGGCCGCGCGACAGTGTTCTTTCGACGTGAAGCTCCTGGACTGCGCCTTGCTGGACGAGCGCGACGCGCGTTTCCTGCGGCGTGACATTGATCAGGATCTCTTCATTCATGGTGTTGTTCTAGAAGTCGATGCGCACTGCACGCAGAAGGGCAGCGGTTTCAAAAAGCGGCAAACCCATGATACCTGAATAGGACCCGTCAATATGCTCGATAAACTCCGCCGCGCGTCCCTGCACACCGTATGCGCCAGCCTTGCCGAGCGGCTCGCCGCTTGCCGCATAACGACGGATCGCGTCCGCGTGCACCGCAGCAAAACGCACTTTCGAAACGGAGAGTGCGGCGGGCAACAATGTACCGTCCGCGTCGACTACGGCGATCGCCGTCAATACTTCGTGATCGCGTCCGGCGAGGCGCGTGAGCATCGCCATGGCGTCGTCCGCATCGACCGGCTTGCCGAGAATCGCGTCGTCGATGGTGACGGTTGTGTCCGCAACCAGGATTGGCCGCGCCGCATGGGCGCCGGCCACGAGGCGCTCGCGCGCGGCATGCGCTTTCGCGACGCAGACGCGTTGTACGTAGTCGCGCGCGCGTTCGCCAGGCAACTCGGCTTCGAGGGCTTCGGCATCTTCGTCCGGACGCGGCAGCAGCAACTCGAAACGCACGCCGAGTTGTTGCAGTAGCTCCTGGCGGCGCGGGCTCTGCGAAGCAAGATAGACGAATGGATGCAGCGGGGCTGGCATGGACATGGATGAGTCTCGATTGAACGACGATGGCGAAGGCAACGAGGGGGCGGGCGCACGCTTGCTTCGGCGGGACAGCGAACGGCAACGGCTTGCCAACAGCGTGCGCGGGTTGTCTCGATCGATGCGCGCGGACATGCCGGCGGTTGAAGCACGACGTACGACAAGATAACCGTGCCGCAGACGCTCGACGCGCTGCTGGCCCGATTCATCAGAAGCTCGGACGCACTTGGCGCGCTTCGGCCGCCTTGACGCGTCCAGTGCACCGGGCGGACTTGGGAGCCATTCGGCGCATTCAGGCGCATTCAGGCGCACCAAGCGCACCAAGCGCACCAAGCGCACCAAGCGCACCAAGCGCACTCACGCGCGATGATAGGGGTGATTCTGCGTGATGGTCCACGCGCGGTAAAGCTGTTCGGCGAGCAGCACGCGCACCATCGCGTGCGGCAGCGTCAGGCTCGACACTCGCAGCAGCATGTCGGCGCGCGCTTTCAGGTCGGGGTCGAGGCCGTCCGCGCCGCCAATCAGAAACGCAACGTCGCGGCCGTCCTGCTGCCAACCCGGCAGCGCAGCGGCGAGCTGCATGGTGGTCCAGTCCTTGCCGCGTTCGTCGAGCGCGACGATGCGCGCGTTCTTTGGCAACGCGGCCTCGATCTTCAGACGCTCGGCGGCCATCACGCTTTCAGCCGGACGCCCCGACGAACGTTGCTCCGGTTTGATTTCGCGTAACTCGATGCGCAGCTCGGGCGGCATGCGCTTCGCGTATTCGTCGAAACCCGTGGCGATCCAGTCCGGCATCTTGTGGCCGACGGCGAGTATGTGCAGTTTCATGGCTTGAGCAATGACACGCGCGAGCAGGAACGCAACGGCGCATGGACTGGCGAACCGGTGACAATGGCGAACGCGGACTCAGTGCCGCATGTCACCACCCGCCGGCACTCACCGGCGCTCGCGCGCTTACTTGCGACGCGCCGGCGACTTGCGCGCCGGTTTGGCGGCCGGTGCTTCGTCGTCTTCGTCTTCTTCGTCCGACTCGCTCGAACGCGCACCGCCGAACGGGTCGGGCGTGGACAGCTTCACACGCACCGGCTTGTCACCCCAGATTTCTTCGAGGTTGTAGTACTGGCGCAGCGCCGGTTGCAGGATATGGACGATCGCGTCGCCGCAATCCACCAGCACCCATTCGCCGATGTCCTCGCCTTCGGTGCTGACGATGTCGCCGCCGGCTTCTTTCACGCTTTCCCGCACGCTCGAAGCGAGCGCCTTGGTCTGGCGATTGGAGGTGCCGCTCGCGACGATCACGCGATCGAACAGCGCGGTCAGGTGGCTGGTGCTGAACACCTTGATGTCTTGCGCTTTGACGTCTTCGAGAGCGTCGACGATCACGCGTTGCAGTTTGCGAATATCCATGGGGTTACCGGTGGTACAAATGATGTTGAAGAATATAGTCCCACACCGCGGCGGGGACATGGCTTGCGGCCTGCGTGTGCGGCTGTGCCGGCAGCGCGGAATGCGGCTGCGTTGATTCGTGGGCAGCGTCCTCGTCGTTCGTGGCCAGGCTTTCGCCGTGCGCGTAAGCGAGCCGCTGGCCGACCTGCTCGCGCAGATGCGCGCGAATATCGGTGGCCGAGATGTCGAACGCGAGGGCCGTGTCGATCAGTAAATGGCCGCATGGGGTGCCCCGCAATACTTCGGCACTCGCACGGCGCCTGTCGATTTCCTCTGCGACCGCGGACGGGATCGACGCCAGATCGAAGCCGGGACGCGTGGCCGCGCCGATATGCGCGAACTCGAACAGGCGCCGCCAGTCGCGCCACGTATCGAGATGCACGAGCTGATCGGCGCCGATCAGCAGCACGATCGACGTATCCTGACCCTCACGCTCACGCCATAACTGCAGCGTCTCGATCGTGTAGGTCGGCCCGACGTGATCGATCTCGTCTGTTGCGACACGCACCGTTACGCCGGGCAACAGGAATTCGCCGGCCGCCGCGCGGGTCATCGCGAGCCGATGCACGGCCGGCGTAACGTCCGCTTTCTGCCAGGGCTGGCCGGCGGGCAGCAGCACCAGCTCGGTCAGTTGCAGCACCTCGGCGAAGCGCCGTGCGAGCGCGAGGTGGCCGTCGTGGATCGGGTCGAAAGTGCCGCCTAACAGTCCGATCCGGCGGGACAAGGCGATAGGGTGAGCGTTTGGCTTCAGGTGATGATCCTTTGTCGTATCGACGCGATGGGCGGTAATGGCTCGGAAAGCCTTATACCCAGTCACGTGGCACGAGAAAATCGCTGTAAAGACGCGCTTCCGGGGTGCCCGGTTCGGGATGCCAGTTGTAGCGCCAGTTCACCACAGGCGGCATGGACATCAGGATCGATTCCGTGCGTCCGCCGCTTTGCAACCCGAACAGTGTGCCACGGTCGAAGACCAGATTGAACTCGACGTAGCGACCGCGACGGTACGCCTGGAAGTCCCGCTCTGCCTGGCCGTACGGAATGTTGCGGCGCTTTTCGATGATCGGCAGGTACGCCTCGAGGAATCCGTCGCCGACGCTTTTCAGCATGGCGAACGATTGATCGAAGCCCGGCGCCGAAAAATCGTCGAAAAAAATCCCGCCGATGCCGCGTGGTTCGTTGCGGTGCCTGAGGAAAAAGTACTCGTCGCACCAGCGCTTGAAACGCGGATAAAGGTCCGCCCCGTAAGGCGCGAGCGAATCGCGGCACACGCGGTGGAAATGCTGCGCGTCTTCTTCGTAACCGTAATACGGCGTCAGGTCCATCCCGCCGCCGAACCAGAACACCGGCTCTTCACCGGGCCTCGTGGCAATCAGCAGCCGCACGTTCATATGCACGGTCGGGCAGTGCGGATTGTGCGGGTGCAGCACGAGCGACACGCCCATTGCCTCGAAACCACGTCCGGCCAGCTGAGGCCGCGCTGCGCTCGCCGAGCCGGGCAACGTGTCGCCGGCCACGTCCGAAAAGCCGATGCCCGCGCGCTCGAAGAATTGGCCGCCTTCGAGAATGCGCGTGCAGCCCCCGCCGCGCAGCGCTTCGCCGGGTGCGCGCTGCCACGCGTCGGTTGCGAACGGCGTGCCGTCGAATGCGCCGAGCGTGTCGGCGATGTGCGTTTGCAGGCCTTGCAGCCAGCTGCGCACGGCGTGTGCGTCGTAGGTCGAATCGGTCATGAATGCAGATGCAGAGGGCGACACGCTCGTCGTGCCGCAGGTTCTTCGTGAAGACATTGCCAGCTGACCGCCGCTGGACTGGCGACCGCAGGGCCTGGGACCCGCTCCGTCGTCATGCATGGTCCCAAAATCCGCAGCGGATACGGTGGCGCGGCGGCCGCCATGCGCGCGCTGAACGGCGCTGCGCAGGGCTGACCTCGACAGGAAATCAGAATGGCAACCGCTCGCGCAACGCGGGCTGCGCAGCAGCGGCCGCACAAGACTGCGGCCATGCGATCCGCTCATTGCCGCCGGCAAGCTTCATCGATGCCCGCAGTGTAGCGCCAATGGCGCCGCACGCAGGTTGCGCTCGACGGACCTTAGTGTTTGCCTTCGGCCTTGGCGTCGTGTTTGCGGTTCAGCGCGCGGTAGCCGATATCGCGGCGATACTGCATGCCGTCGAACGAGATCTGGTTGATCGTCTCATAGGCGATGGACTGCGCGCTGCGCACCGAATCCGCGAGACCCACCACACACAGCACACGTCCGCCCGACGTGGTCAGCTTGCCGTCTTTCAGCGTTGTGCCGGCATGAAACGTAACCGAGTCCGCCGTTTCCGCCGGGATGTCGTTGATGCGGTCACCTTTGCGCGGCATGTCCGGATAGTTATGCGCGGCGATCACCACGCCGAGCGCGGTGCGACGGTCCCATTCGAGTTCGACCGTATCCAGCGTGCCTGCAATAGCCTGTTCGACCACCTTCGAATAGTCGCCCTTCAGACGCGCCATGATTGGCTGCGTTTCCGGATCGCCCATGCGGCAGTTGAATTCGAGCGTTTTCGGGTTGCCCTGCGCGTCGATCATCAGACCTGCATACAGGAAGCCGGTGTAGCGGATGCCTTCCTTCTCCATGCCGCGCACGGTGGGAAGAATGATCTCGCGCATGACCCGCGCGTGCAGTTGCGGCGTGACGATAGGGGCGGGCGAATACGCGCCCATGCCGCCGGTGTTCGGGCCCTGATCGCCGTCGAGCAGACGCTTGTGGTCCTGGCTCGACGCGAGCGGCAGCACGTGCTTGCCGTCCACCATGACGATGAAGCTCGCTTCCTCGCCCGTGAGAAATTCTTCGATCACGACGCGCGCACCGGCGTCGCCGAGCCGATTGTCCGACAGCATCATGTCGACGGCCGCGTGCGCTTCTTCCAGCGTTTGCGCGACCACCACACCCTTGCCGGCCGCGAGACCGTCGGCCTTGATTACGATCGGCGCGCCTTTCGCGTCAAGATAAGCATGCGCGGCGGCGACGTCGGCGAACGTTTCGTATTCGGCAGTGGGAATGGCATGGCGCTTCATGAAGGCCTTGGCAAAGTCTTTCGAGCTTTCGAGCTGGGCTGCTTCTCTGGTCGGCCCAAAAATCTTCAGACCGCGCGAGCGGAACAGATTGACGATGCCCGCCGCAAGCGGCGCCTCCGGCCCGACCAGCGTGAAGGCCACCTGTTCCTTCTCGGCGAAATCGGCAAGCGCGGCCGGCTCCGTGATCTCGATATTGCGCAGACGCTCGTCCTGAGCGGTGCCGCCGTTGCCAGGTGCAACGTAGACGAGTTGAACCCGTGGCGATTGCGCGAGCTTCCATGCGAGAGCATGTTCGCGACCGCCGGAACCGACGACGAGTAACTTCATGTGAATCCCCGAAACTAAAAAACCATGACGGCCGAGGCAACCCGCCCAGCCGCGAAAAACAGACCCACGCCCAACCCAACGCCGCGCGCCGCCGGGGCGCGCACACCGCTCATTCTTCCGCGATCGAGGCGTTTGTATAGACTTCCTGCACGTCGTCCAGATTCTCCAGCGCGTCGAGCAGCTTCTGCATCTTCACCGCGTCGTCGCCGGTGAATTCGACTTCCGTCTGGGGTTTCATCGTGACTTCCGCTACCTCCGCCTTGAAGCCTGCGGCTTCGAGGTCGGCCTTCACCTTCGGGAAGTCGTTCGGCGGGCACAGCACTTCGATACTGCCGTCTTCATTCGTGACGACGTCGTCCGCGCCGGCTTCGAGCGCGGCTTCCATCAGCTTGTCTTCAGCGGTGCCAGGCGCGAACAGGAACTGGCCGACGTGGTCGAACATGAACGACACGGAGCCGTCCGTGCCCATGTTGCCGCCGTTCTTCGAGAACGCGTGACGCACTTCCGCGACCGTGCGCGTGCGGTTGTCGGTCATGGTGTCGACGATCACCGCCGCGCCGCCGATACCGTAGCCTTCATAGCGGATTTCTTCGTAGTTCGCACCGTCCACGCCGCCGACGCCGCGCTGGATCGCGCGATTGACGTTGTCTTTCGGCATGTTGGCGTCGTACGCCTTTTCGACGGCGAGGCGCAGGCGCGGGTTCGAGTCGATGTCGCCGCCGCCCATGCGCGCCGCAACCTGGATTTCCTTGATGAGCCGCGTCCAGACCTTGCCGCGTTTGGCGTCGGCCGCTGCTTTCTTATGCTTGATGTTGGCCCATTTCGAGTGACCCGCCATACTTTTCTCCATCGCGCACGCCGGCAGGGCGCACGCATAGTGCAATTGTCGTTGCGATCGCCGGCGCGTACGCGTGTTCGCGCGCCTCGATGTCAAACCGCCTGGTGGAACTGTGTCGGCCCGACCACGTCCGGGCGAGCGGCACCGGAGGCCGGCAGCGCGGTTTAAACGGGACGACGCGGTCAGCGGCGTTCAGCCGCTCAAGCAGGCGCCAGACGGGAACGCGTTACCCGCATTGATGCGCGCTTTCGCTTTTGCGTTGTTGCGTTGTTTCGCTAACCCGGCAGGTCCCGCATCACGGCGCGATGCGCCGGGCGGTGGTGCAGGCCGGGCCGCTCAGGGAAAGCGACCCAGGCTGAGCCGCTCTTGAACGGATGCGAATTTTATCACGCCGCGACGGCGCGGCAGAGGGAGAACGAGCCGGAAAGTGCGTGAAATGGAAGCAGAAAGTGAGCGGAGTTTGCGTTGCTGCCGTGCTTCGCCGATGTTTCCAGCGTATGGCTTGCGCGTTGCCCCAAACCCTGTCAGTTTTTCGTGCCGAACAGGCGGTCGCCCGCGTCGCCGAGCCCCGGCACGATATACGCGTGCGCGTTCAGGTGCGAATCCAGCGAAGCGACATACAGCTTGACATCGGGATGCGCGTCCTGAAACACCTGCACGCCTTCGGGCGCGGCCACCAGCGCGAGGAACAGGATATTCTCGCCCGCCACGTTGCGGCGCTTGAGCACGTCCACCGCGTGCACGGCGGAGTAGCCGGTCGCGACCATCGGATCGCACAGGATGAACACGCGGTCTTCGAGGTCCGGCAGACGCACCAGATACTCGACCGGCCGATGATCGTCCGCGCGATACACGCCGATATGGCCCACACGAGCGGACGGCACGAGTTCCAGCAAGCCGTCCGACATGCCGATGCCGGCGCGCAGCACCGGCACGATTGCGAGTTTCTTGCCGGCGATCACGGGCGCGTCGATTTCGACGAGCGGCGTGTTCAGGCGGCGCGTGGTCATCGGCAGATTGCGGGTGATTTCGTAGCCCATCAGCAGCGTGATTTCACGCAGCAGTTCGCGGAATGTGCGGGTCGAGGTGTCCCGGTCGCGCATGTGCGACAGCTTGTGCTGGATCAGCGGGTGATCGAGGATGAAAAGATTGGGAAAACGGCTGTCCTGAGTCATGGCGGGGGCGCAAACGGCGGCTAGAGGGATCGGTTCGGCGTGCGGCGAGCCGGAAAAGCTGGCTGGCGACGCGCCACGGCGCAAGTTTACCGAAAGAGTGCCGCCGGAAGATACCGGAGATTGGCGCGCGCCGGCACAGTCCGGCACCAATTCTTCTAGAATCGGGGAAAGCATTGCAATGCCGGGACGCGCTCGCGTTCCCGGAACTCGCCACGAGGATACGCACATGGACATGGGAATCGCAGGCCGCACAGCGCTCGTTTGCGCGGCCAGCAAGGGACTCGGGCGCGGGTGCGCGGAGGCGCTCGCCGCCGAGGGCGTCAACCTGACGATCGTCGCGCGCACCGCGCAAACGCTGGAGGCGACCGCGGCCGACATTCGCCGGCAAAGCGGCGTGGAGGTGAAAACGGTCGCCTGCGACATCACCACGCCGGAGGGCCGCGCGGCCGCGCTGGCCGTCTGCCCCCAACCGGACATTCTGGTCAACAACGCAGGCGGCCCGCCGCCGGGCGATTTTCGCGACTTCACCCACGAGGACTGGATCCGCGCGCTCGAGAGCAACATGCTCACGCCGATCGAACTGATCCGCGCGACCATCGACACCATGAGCGCGCGCGGTTTCGGGCGCATCGTCAATATCACGAGTTCCGCGGTAAAAGCGCCGATCGACGTGCTCGGTTTGTCCAACGGCGCGCGCTCGGGGCTGACGGGTTTCGTCGCCGGGCTCGCGCGCAAGGTGGCGCCCACCGGCGTGACGATCAACAATCTGCTGCCGGGTCTGTTCGACACGGACCGCATCGCCGTGACGTTCGAGGCGCAAGCCAAAGCAAAGAACATTTCCGTCGACGAAGCGCGCAAGGAGCGCATGAAAAGCATCCCCGCCGGCCGCTTCGGCAACCGCGACGAGTTCGGCCGTGCGTGCGCGTTTCTGTGCAGCGTGCACGCCGGCTATATCACCGGGCAGAACTGGCTGATCGACGGCGGCACCTATCCCGGCACGTTCTGACCGGCGCCTGACCCGCATTGGATCGGCACAGTCTGATCGGCACGGTCTGATCGGCGCGTGATCAGCGCGTCGATCCGCGCTCGTTCAGCACGAGTGCAACGCATCACCATAACAATCACATCGCCATTACATCGGTTTCAGGAGTCTTAGGTCATGACCACCCGCATTGCGCTGATCGCGCACGATCACAAGAAAGACGACATCGTCAGACTGGCCGGCGAATACGTCGATACGCTCGCGCGCTGCGACATCATCGCAACCGGCACGACCGGCACGCGGATCGCCGAGGCGCATGGTTTGAAGGTGGAGCGCATGCTGTCCGGCCCGCATGGGGGCGACCTCCAGATCGGCGCGCAACTCGCGGAAGGAAGGGTGGACATGGTGATTTTTCTGCGCGACCCGATGACGCCGCAACCGCACGAGCCGGATATCAATGCGCTGGTCCGCGCGTGCGACGTGCACAACATTCCGTGTGCGACGAACATCTCCACCGCGCGCATGGTGCTCGACGTGTTGACGCTGCGCCTTACGCAACAGGTTTGACGAACGGTGGGCCCGCGGCCGGATCGGGCTCAACTCACCCACATATCAAGGAGGCATGATGGTCAAGGCAATCCGATTCGATAAGGCAGGCGGCCCGGAAGTGATGAAATGGGTAGACGTCGACGTGGGCGAGCCGGGTGCGGGCGAGATCCGCATCCGTCAGACAGCGGTCGGCCTGAATTTCATCGACGTGTATTTCCGCACAGGCCTTTACCCGCTGCCGCTGCCGGGCGGTCTGGGCATGGAAGCGGCCGGCGAGGTGAATGCGGTCGGCCCGGGCGTGACCGATCTCAGCGTGGGCGACCGCGTCGCCTACGTCGCGCGGCCGCCGGGCGCCTATACGCAGGAGCGCGTGCTGCCGGCAGCGCAGGTCGTCAAGGTGCCGGACGGGTTGACCGATGAACAGGCCGCGTCGGTGATGCTGCAAGGGCTCACCGCGCAATATCTGTTGCGCCGCACGTATCCGGTCAAAGCGGGCGACACGATCCTGATTCAGGCTGCGGCGGGCGGCGTCGGACTGCTCATGTGCCAGATGGCGAAGGCGCTGGGCGCAACGGTGATCGGCACGGTCGGCTCGGACGAAAAGGCCGGGATCGCCAAAGCGCATGGGTGCGATCATGCGATCGTGTACACGCACGAAAACTTCACGAGGCGCGTGCGCGAAATCACCAATGGCGCGGGCGTGCCGGTGGTCTACGACTCGATCGGCAAGGACACATTTGCGGCGTCGCTCGACTGTCTCGCGCCGCTTGGTATGTTCGTGAGCTTCGGCAATGCGTCGGGTCCGTTGCCGCCGATCGACTCGTCGGAATTAGCCGGGCGTGGATCGTTGTTCTTTACGCGTCCCACGCTGTTCACGTACATCGGCAAACGCAGCGATTACGAGGCGATGTCGGCTGAACTGTTCGACATGCTGGTGTCAGGCAAGGTCAAAGCCAGTGTCAATCAGCGTTATGCGCTGGCCGACGTCGGCCGCGCGCATGAGGACCTGGAAGCGCGCCGCACGACGGGGTCCACCGTCCTGCTGCCGTAACTTCACGCAGCGTTGATGCCGCGCGTACGCGGCTGAACCTCCGCGCAACAGAGCAGGGCCGCTCCATCGTCAGATGGCGCGGCCCTGTCCGTTTACGCGATTTTTATACGCGTTTGCCGAGCTTTAATCCGTCCTTTACGCCGTTACACATATTGTTACATCTATCCAAAGTCCGTGAATGGAGAACAAGAATGGATGTGCTGTATGTCGGGGGGCTCGTGCTATTTGCCGCGCTGACCTTTGCCTTGATTGCCGGCTGCGAGAAGCTGATGCAGTTCCGTCGTGGACAGGGAGCCCGGTCATGAACTGGATTCTCTGGCTGTCCGGCGCGGCGACCGCGCTGCTGTTCGTCTATCTGGTCTATGCGCTGCTGCGCGCGGAGGACATTGAATGAACGCCAATAATGTCCTGCAGGCCGGGTTCTATATCGTCGTGCTGCTGATTGCCGCCGTGCCGATGTCCCGTTATCTGAGCGCCGTGATGGACGGCAGCTCGCGCGTGGTGCGCTGGTTTGGCCCGCTCGAGCGCGGGTTATACCGCGTTGCGGGCGTGGACCCGTCGGCGGAAATGGGTTGGCGGCATTACGCGATCGCGACGATCGCATTCAACGTGCTGGGCGCCGCGTTCCTTTACGTGCTGTTGCGCGTGCAGAACTGGCTGCCTGGCAATCCGCAGCAGTTCGGCCCGATGACCGTCGACGGCGCGTTCAATACGGCTGTCAGTTTCGTGACCAACACGAACTGGCAGGACTACACGCCTGAGCAGACCGTCGGCTACCTGACGCAGATGCTTGGCCTGACCGTGCAGAACTTTCTGTCGGCCGCCACCGGTATCGTCGTGGTGATTGCGCTGATTCGCGGTTTCGCGCGCCATACGGCGCACACCATCGGCAATTTTTGGGTCGATCTGACACGCGTCACGCTTTACGTCCTGCTGCCGATGTCGATGATTCTCGCCGCCGTGCTGATGAGTCAGGGCGTGATCCAGAACTTCAAGGCCTATCAGGATGTGCCGACGCTGCAGACCACGTCGTATGCCGCGCCGAAACTCGACGCGCAAGGCAACGCCGTAAAAGACGCGAAAGGCAACCCGGTAACGGTCGACACGCCCGTGAAAACGCAAACCATCGCCATGGGTCCGGTGGCATCGCAGGAAGCGATCAAGATGCTCGGCACCAACGGCGGTGGCTTCTTCAACGGCAACTCGGCGCATCCGTATGAGAACCCCACGCCGTTCTCGAACTTCGTGCAGATCTTCTCGATTCTGCTCATTCCTGCCGCACTGGCGCTCGCGTTCGGCCGGATGATCTCGGACCGCAAACAGGGCGTGGCCGTGCTCGCGGCCATGACGATCGCGTTCGGCGTTTGCGTGTTCGGCGAAATCAGTGCGGAGCAGGCCGGCAACCCGGCGCTCACGGCGCTGCACGTCGATCAGTCGGCGAACGCGTTGCAGTCGGGCGGCAATGCGGAGGGTAAGGAAACGCGCTTCGGCATCGCGCAGTCCGGCATCTTCACGGTAGCGACGACCGCGGCGTCGTGCGGCGCGGTCGCCAATACGCACGACTCGCTGACGCCGATCGGCGGCCTTTATCCGATGCTGCTGATGCAACTCGGCGAAGTGATCTTCGGCGGCGTGGGTTCCGGCATGTACGGGATGCTCGTGTTCGCGTTGCTCGCCGTGTTCGTGGCCGGTTTGATGATCGGCCGCACGCCGGAGTACGTCGGCAAGAAGATCGAAGCCTACGAGATGAAGATGGTGTCGATCGTCGTGCTGCTCACGCCGCTGCTGGTGCTCGTGGGCACGTCGATCGCGGTGCTGAGCGACGCGGGCAAGGCGGGGATCGCAAACCCCGGCGCGCATGGCTTCTCCGAAATCCTCTATGCGTTCAGCTCGGCCGCGAACAACAACGGCAGCGCGTTCGCGGGCCTGACCGTCAGCACGCCGTTCTACAACTGGCTCACGGCCATCGCAATGTGGTTCGGCCGCTTCGGGACGATCGTGCCCGTGCTGGCCATCGCGGGCTCGCTCGCGGCGAAGAAGCGCATCGGCGTGACGGGCGGCACGCTGCCCACGCATGGCCCGCTCTTCGTCGTGCTGCTGCTCGGCACGGTGTTGCTGGTCGGCGCGCTCACGTATGTGCCGGCGCTGGCGCTCGGTCCGGGTGTCGAGCATCTGATGATGATGGGCGCCCATTAAGGCGCCCCGGCTAACCGGTATGCACGTCACGCGCTAAAGAGAATTACGAGGATTCAATGACTGAACATAACGCTACACGATCCATGTTCGACCCGGCGCTGTTGCGCCCGGCGATCGTGGACTCGTTCAAGAAACTCACGCCACGTACGCAGTTCCGCAATCCGGTGATGTTCTGCGTGTACGTCGGCAGCATTCTGACCACCATCCTTTGGGTCGCCGCGCTCGGCGGTCAGGCTGAAGCGCCCGCCGGGTTCATCCTCGCGGTCACGCTCTGGTTGTGGTTCACGGTGCTGTTCGCGAACTTCGCGGAAGCGCTCGCCGAAGGCCGCTCGAAAGCGCAGGCCGCGTCGCTGCGCAGTGCGAAGAAAGACGTGATGGCGAAGAAGCTCAATGAGCCGCACCCGAAGTCGCCCATCCGTATCACCACCGCGACCGATCTGCGCAAGGGCGACGTCGTGCTGGTCGAAACCGGCGACGTGATCCCCGCCGACGGTGAAGTGATCGACGGCGTCGCGTCGGTCGACGAATCGGCGATCACCGGCGAATCCGCGCCGGTGATCCGCGAGTCGGGCGGCGACTTCTCGTCGGTGACGGGCGGCACGCGCGTGCTGTCGGACTGGATCGTCGTGCGCGTCACGGCGAATCCGGGCGAGGCGTTTCTCGACCGCATGATCGCGATGGTCGAAGGCGCGAAACGCCAGAAGACGCCGAACGAAATTGCGCTGACCATCCTGCTCGTTGCGCTGACGATCGTGATGCTGCTCGCCACCGCGACGCTGCTGCCGTTCTCGATGTTCTCGGTCGAGGCCGCGAAGGCGGGCCACGTCGTGACGATTACCGCACTGGTCGCGCTGCTCGTGTGTCTGATTCCGACCACCATCGGCGGCCTGCTGTCGGCCATCGGCGTGGCCGGCATGAGCCGCATGATGCAGGCCAACGTGATCGCCACTTCGGGCCGCGCGGTGGAGGCGGCCGGTGACGTCGACGTGTTGCTGCTCGACAAGACCGGCACGATCACGCTGGGCAACCGCCAGGCGTCGCAGTTCGTGCCCGCGCCGGGGCTCACTGAAGAAGCGCTCGCCGACGCCGCGCAGCTTTCGTCGCTCGCCGATGAGACGCCGGAAGGCCGCAGTATCGTCGTGCTCGCCAAGCAGCGCTTTAACATCCGTCAGCGCGACATGGCTTCGCTGCAGGCGGTATTTCTCGCCTTTACCGCGCAGACGCGGATGAGCGGCGTCGATCTGCCGGGCCGTGAAATCCGCAAGGGCGCGGCCGATGCAGTGAAGAACTACGTCGAAGCGCACGGCGGCCGTTTTCCGAACGAAGTGAGCCAGGCCGTCGCCGAAGTCGCGCGACGCGGCAGCACGCCGCTCGTGGTCGCGGAGAAGAGCGAGCAGGGCGCGCGCGTGCTCGGCGTGATCGAACTGAAAGACGTGGTGAAGGGCGGCATCAAGGAGCGCTTTGCCGAGCTGCGCAAGATGGGCATCAAGACCGTGATGGTGACGGGCGACAACCGCCTGACGGCCGCCGCGATCGCAGCCGAAGCGGGCGTCGACGATTTTCTCGCCGAAGCCACGCCGGAGGCGAAGCTCGCGACGATCCGCGCGCATCAGGCGGAGGGGCGCCTCGTCGCGATGACCGGCGACGGCACCAACGACGCCCCGGCGCTTGCGCAGGCCGACGTCGCGGTGGCGATGAATACCGGCACGCAGGCCGCCAAGGAAGCCGGCAACATGGTCGACCTCGATTCGAATCCGACCAAACTGATCGAGATCGTCGAGATCGGCAAGCAGATGCTGATGACGCGCGGCTCGCTCACCACGTTTTCGATTGCCAACGACGTCGCCAAGTATTTCGCGATCATTCCGGCCGCGTTCGCGACGACGTATCCGGCGCTCAACGCGCTGAACGTGATGCATCTGGCGACGCCCGCGTCGGCGATCATGTCGGCGGTGATCTTCAACGCGCTGATCATCGTGCTGCTGATTCCGCTCGCGCTCAAAGGCGTGCGCTATCGCGCGCTTGGCGCAGCGATCCTGCTGCGCCGCAATCTGCTGATCTACGGCCTCGGCGGGATCATCGTGCCGTTTATCGGCATCAAGCTGATCGATATGGTGCTGGCCGCATTCGGCTGGGTTTGACCGGCGGCCTTGCGTAAGTCACCAGAAAAAGGAATTGTCCATCATGAAGAATCTGTTTCGTCCGTTGATCGTGCTTTTCGTCGTGCTGACGGCTGTCACTGGCCTTGCTTACCCCGCTGTGATGACCGCGGTCGGTCAGGCCGCTTTCCACGATCAGGCCAACGGCAGCCTGCTCGAGCAGAACGGCAAGGTGGTCGGCTCGAAGCTGATCGGCCAGCAGTTCGACGCCCCGCAGTATTTCTGGGGACGGCTGTCTGCGACCAGCCCGATGCCTTATAACGCGCAAGGGTCGAGCGGATCGAATTTCGGTCCGACCAACCCGGCGCTGACCGACGAAGTCAAAGGCCGCATCGACGCGCTGAAGGCGGCGGGCACCGATATGTCCAGGCCGGTGCCGGTGGATCTGGTGACGTCATCGGGCAGCGGGCTCGATCCCGAAATCAGTCCGGCTGCGGCGGCTTATCAGATCGAGCGCGTGGCCAAGGCGCGCAAGCTCTCGCCGAACGACGTGCAGGCGCTCGTCGAGCGCTACACGGCCGGTCGCCAGTTCGGGATATTCGGTGAGGCGCGCGTGAATGTGCTGCAATTGAATCTGGCGCTGGACGAGATGAAGCGCGGCTGACCCACCCCGTGAAGGGGCGCCCGCTACGAACGCGTCAGCCGGCGTGCGCGCAGCGCCGCCTTGCGCACGCCGCCCGGTGTGATGCCGTGGCGGCGCATCTGTTTTCATGGCGGCCGCTACCATCACGCAAACCGCGATTTGCGGCCAGCTCGCCGCCGTGCCACCATGCACTCACCGCGCTCATCCAATGATGAAAACCACTGAGCATGAACCGTCCCGATCCCGATGAACTGTTGAACAGGCTGCAACGCGACGAAGAGAAGCGTCAGCGCGGCAGGCTGAAGATTTTCTTCGGCGCGTCGGCGGGTGTCGGCAAAACTTATGCGATGTTGCAGGCCGCGCGGCGTCGTGCCGAAGAGGGCGCGGACGTCGTGATCGGCATCGCCGAAACGCATGGCCGCAGCGAGACCGCCGCGCTGCTCGACGGTCTGGACGTGCTGCCGCTCGCGCAAATCGAATACCGTGGCCGCAAGCTCAATGAGTTCGATCTGGACGCCGCGCTCGCGCGCAAGCCGCAACTGATTCTCGTCGACGAACTCGCGCACTCGAACGTGCAGGGCGCCCGGCATCTGAAACGCTGGCAGGACGTGTACGAACTGCTCGATGCGGGCATCGACGTGTACACGACGGTCAACGTGCAGCATCTCGAAAGCCTGAACGACGTGGTCGGTCAGATCACCGGCATTCGCGTATGGGAGACGGTGCCCGACCGCGTGTTCGATCGTGCCGACGAAGTGACGCTCGTCGACCTGCCCGCCGAGGAACTGCTCGACCGGATGCGCGACGGCAAGGTGTACATGCCGCAGCAGGCCGAGCGCGCGGTGCGCAACTTCTTTCGCAAGGGCAACCTGATCGCGCTGCGTGAGCTGGCGCTGCGCCGCACGGCGGACCGCGTGGATGCGCAGATGCGCGAATACCGCGCCGACCGCTCCATCCAGCGTATCTGGCAGGCACGCGAACGCCTGCTGGTGTGCGTCGGTCCCGGCCCGGAGGCGCCGATGCTGGTGCGCGCGGCCGCTCGCCTTGCAAGCAGCATGAAGGCCGACTGGATTGCCGTGTACGTGGAAACGCCCGCGCTGCAACGTCTGCCGGACGCACGCCGTGAACGCACGCTCAACGCGTTGAAGCTCGCGGCGGAACTCGGCGCCGAGACCGCCACGCTTGCCGCCGCCAACGCGGTGACGGCGCTGATCGGCTACGCGCAGGCGCGCAATGTGTCGAAACTCGTGGCGGGCGCGTCGCCCCGCACGGGTCCCGGACGCTGGCTGCGCCGGCCGCTTGGCGAGCGCATTGCAGAATGCGCGGGCGATCTCGATCTCACGCTGATTCGCGCGTCGGCGGAACGCGACGGCGGCGAGCAGCGGCGCCTGCTGAACACCACCGCCAACGCGTGGCGCGAAGCGTTGAGCGCGGCGCGCGAACGCCGTTCGCCGCCGCGTGCGTACGGCATGGCGATCGCCATCTGCGCGGGCATCACATTGCTCGCCAGCCAGTTGATCGACCATATCGATCTGACCAATCTCGTCATGCTGTATCTGCTCGGCGTGATTTTTACGGCGGTCAGGCTGGGGCGCGGCCCGGGCGTGGTGTTGTCGTTCCTGAGCGTGGCCGCGTTCGACTTTTTCTTCGTGCCGCCGCGCATGTCGCTGTCGGTGTCCGACACGCAATACCTGCTGACCTTTCTGAGCATGCTGCTGACGTCGCTCGTCATCAGCCATCTCACGTCGAGCCTGCGGCGCGAGGCAAGCGTCGCGCGCCGGCGGGAGCAGCGTACCGGCGCAATGTACGCGATGGCGCGCGAGCTGGCCGCGGCGCTCACCACCGAGCAGATCGTCGGGATCGGCAGCCGCCATGTAAGCGAGGTGTTCGGCGCGCGCGTCGCCATCCTGCTGCCGGATAGCGCCGATCAGGTCAAGCAGAAGATCGAGGACCCGGACGCGGCGATCACGCTCGACGGCGAGATGCTCGACAGCGACGTCGGTCAATGGGTCTACGATCAGCAGAAGCCGGCCGGGCACGGCACGGACACCTTGCCCGCCGCGGCCGCGCTGTATCTGCCGCTCAAGGCGCCGATGCGCACGCGAGGCGTGCTGGCCGTCGCGCTGCACGACGAGCGCGAACTGGACGTGCCCGAGCAGCAGCGCATGCTCGACGCGTTCGCCGCGCAGATTGCGCTCGCGCTGGAGCGCGTGCACTACGTGGACATTGCGCGCGACGCGCTCGTCAACATGGAGTCCGAGCGCTTGCGCAATTCGCTGCTGTCCGCGATTTCCCACGATCTGCGCACGCCGTTGACGACGATCGTCGGTTTTGCGTCGATGCTCGCGCAGTCGCGTGAAGCGCCCTCCGGCGACAAGCCGCACGCCAGCACCGACGAGCTCGTCGACGCGATCCATGAAGAAGCACTGCGCATGACCGGCATCGTCACGAATCTGCTCGACATGGCGCGTCTGCAGGCAGGCAGCCTGCAACTGAACCAGCAGTGGACGCTGCTGGAAGAGACCGTCGGCGCCGCGTTGCGCGCCTGCAGGCGCGTGCTGGCGGATCATCCGGTGCAGGTGAAACTGCCAGCCGATCTGCCGCTGCTGCATCTGGATGCGGTGCTGATGGAGCGGCTCTTCTCCAATCTGTTTGAAAACGCGGCCAAGTACAGCACGGCCGGCACCCCATTGACGATCGGCGCGCAAACCGTGGACGCGGACGGCCAAACGTTCGTGCGCGTGAACGTGGACGACAATGGGCCCGGTTTGCCGGCCGGTATGGAGACGCGCGTGTTCGAGAAATTCACGCGCGGCGAAAAGGAGTCGGCGAAGCCCGGCATCGGTCTTGGCCTCGCGATCTGCCGCGCGATCGTGGAAGCGCATGGCGGTACAATCGGCGCGCTCAACCGGATCGCCGCCGACGGCCGCGTTGAAGGCGCGCGCTTCTGGTTCACCCTGCCGGTCCAGACGCCGCCCGACGCGCCGGATGCGCTGGAGGCACTCGAAGCACTCGATGCTTCCAAGCCGCTCGACACGCCTGACCGGCTCGACACGCCCGACACGCTCCAGGACCCACGCGCGCATCCGGTTCCGCACGACTTAACCCCTAACCCGCTGGCCGGACCCCCTCATGAGTGACCCGAGCATCACGGTCGTTTTGATTGAAGATGAAAAGCAGATCCGCCGTTTCGTGCGCACGGCGCTGGAAGGCGAAGGCATCACGGTGCACGATGCCGAAACCGGCAAGCAGGGGCTCGTCGAAGCGGCGACGCGCAAGCCCGACCTCGTGATAGTCGATCTCGGCCTGCCCGACACGGACGGTCTGGACGTGATACGCGAGTTGCGTGGCTGGAGCGAGCTGCCGGTGATCGTGCTGTCCGCGCGTACGCAGGAAAGCGAGAAGGTCGCCGCGCTCGATGCCGGCGCCGACGACTACCTGACGAAGCCATTCGGCGTGTCGGAACTGCTCGCGCGGATTCGTGCGCATATGCGGCGGCGCAATCAGGGCGGCGCGAGCGAGTCGCCGCAAGTGCGCTTCGGCGCGGTGATCGTCGATCTCGCGTTGCGCCAGGTGACGCGCGACGGCGCGGCAATCCATCTCACACCGATCGAGTACCGCCTGCTCGCAACACTGGTGCGGCACGCCGGACGCGTGCTGACCCACCGCCAGTTGCTGCGCGACGTGTGGGGACCGTCGCACGTGGAAAGCCACCACTATCTGCGCATCTACATGGCGCATCTGCGCGGCAAGCTGGAACGCGACCCGGCGCAGCCTGAACACATCGTGACCGAAACGGGCGTCGGCTACCGGCTGGTGGGGGCAACTTGATATAATTTCAGTTCGTAAGGACGGCCTTGCGAGACTTTCTGTCATAGACAAACGGGGACGGCCCCATCTCATCATGGAGCTGTCTCATGTCCTGGATTCTTCTGCTGATCGCCGGTTTGCTCGAAGTAGCGTGGGCCGCCGGCCTCAAGACCTCTGAAGGTTTTACCCGCTTCTGGCCGTCCGTGTTCACGGTCGTGACTGCACTCGGCAGCTTCGCGCTGCTTGCCATGGCCATGCGGCAGTTGCCGCTCGGCACGGCTTACGCGGTCTGGACGGGCATCGGCGCGGTCGGCGCCTTCATTTTCGGCATCGTGATAATGGGTGAAACGCTGAGCGTGGCGCGGGTCGCGAGCGCCTTGCTGATCGTGATCGGCCTGATTGGACTCAAGCTCACGTCCGGGCACTGAGTTGTTTATGGTGCGCAGGCCGCGCCATTCGGACGGCCATCGCACCGCGGTCATGCGCCGGGCGGGGCCGATCGGCCGCCGCGGCCGGTTTCGCCATTTTTTGGCCACTCTGCGTCCTGCGAATTAACGTGGCTATAATGGGATCAAATCCAACCTGACATTGTCCGCGGCCGGCCGCGGCCCGCTCGGCGCGGCCGAGCCAGGCGCGGCCGGACAAGCGCGGCTGGGCAGGCGCGGCCGGTCAGGCGCGGGTCTGACGACTTCGGTGCGGCCGACAGCCTCGGTTGCGCCACCGGAGCGCCCGGCACGCGCAGCGCGCCTGGAGGCGGCCATGCTTGAACCACTATCGCTTGCTGCAGGGCTCTCATGGGGCAGCGGCTTGCGCCTTTATCTCACGGTCCTGCTGGCCGGTGTCTTCGAACGTCTCGGCTTGATCCATCTGCCTGACACGCTATCGGCGTTGTCGTCGCCGTGGGTGATCGGCGTGGCGGCCGTGCTGACCCTCACTGAATTTCTCGCCGACAAGATTCCCGCGTTCGACTCGCTGTGGGACGCGGTCCACACTTTTATCCGCATTCCGGCCGGCGCCATGCTGGCTGCCGGCGCGCTCGGCCACGCCGATCCGGCCCTGCTGACGGTCGCCGCGCTCGCGGGCGGCACGCTTGCCGGCACCGCGCATCTTGCGAAAGCGGGCACGCGTGCGCTGATCAATCTGTCGCCGGAACCGGTGTCGAATGTCGTCACCTCCACGGCCGAAGACGGTCTGGTGGTCGGCGGCATGCTGCTCGCGCTGTTCGTGCCGCTGCTGTTTCTGGTGCTGATGATCGGCTTCCTGATGCTGGCCGGCTGGGCGCTGCCGCGCTTGTGGCGTGGCGTGCAGGGCGGCTTTCGCGGCATGGCGACGCACATGGTGTCGCGTTTTGCGAGGAGCAGGCACGATTGAGCGATAGGGCGAGTGGTTCCTTGTTGCGCGCAGCCCCAGCGGCGCGCCGTTTCAGCGGCGCTGACCTTGTGCGCCAGTCTATCCGCATGACGGTGCGCGACTGGCGCGCCGGCGAACTCACGATGCTGCTGCTCGCGCTGGTGCTCGCGGTCGCGGCATTGTCGAGCGTCGGCTTTCTGGCCGACCGTTTGCACCAGGGGCTCGAGCGCGACGCGCGACGCATGATCGCCGCGGACTTCATCGTGCGGGCCGATCATCCCGTCGATCCGCAATTCGCGCAGCAGGCAAAAGCACTCGACCTGAGCACCGCGAACACAGCGATTTTCCCCAGCATGGTGAGTTCGACCAGCGCGCAGCCCGTGTCGCGGCTCGCAGCGGTCAAGGCGGTGTCGCCGGGCTATCCGTTGCGCGGCGAACTCAAGATCGCGTCCGCGCCTGATGCGCCCGATCATCCCGTCCGATCCATTCCGGCGGCCGGCACGGTGTGGGTCGACGAGGCGCTGCTGGACGCACTGAAGGTTCGGGTCGGCGACAAGGTCAAGGTGGGCAGCCGCGAGTTCACGATCGGCGCGGTGATTACGCGTGAGCTGGATCGCGGCTTTTCGTTCGTCAATTTTTCGCCGCGGCTCATGCTGCGTCAGGACGACTTGCAGTCCACGGGCCTGATCACCTACGGCAGCCGCGTCACCTACCGGCTACTGGTGGCGGGCACGGACGCGTCGGTGGCGCAATTCGCCCGGTTCGCCCATGCCAGGGTGGACGGCGGCAAGATGCGCGGCGTCGCGCTCGAATCGCTGCAGGACGGCCAGCCGCAGGTGCGTCAGACGCTCGACCGCGCGAGCCACTTCCTCACGCTCGTGTCGCTGCTTACCGCGCTGCTGGCGGCGGTGGCAATCGCAATGGCCGCGCACCGCTATATGCGTCGCCATCTGGACGGCTGCGCGGCGATGCGCTGCCTCGGCGTGAGCCAGGCGACGCTGCGCGCGCTATTCACGCTCGAATTCGTCGGCCTGGGTTTGATTGGCGGCGCGCTCGGCGTCGTGCTCGGTTTTCTCGGGCATCTCGCGTTGCTGACATGGCTTGGCAGCCTGATCGACGTCGTGCTGCCGTATCCGACCGCGTGGCCCGCGCTCGAAGGTATCGCGGCCGGTCTGGTGCTGCTGCTGGGGTTTGCCTTGCCGCCGCTGCTGCCGTTGACCCGCGTGCCGCCTGTGCGCGTGTTGCGGCGTGAATGGGGCGAGGCGGGGCGTACAGCGTGGGCGGCGTACGCGCTCGGCATCGTGCTGTTCGCCGCCTTGCTGATCGTCGCGGCGGGCGAGTTGAAACTGGGCGGTATCGTTGCGGGAGGGTTTGCGGGCGGCCTGCTGGTGTTCGCGGTGATCGCGCGGCTCGCATTGTGGGGCGCGGCGCGCGTGGTGCGCAGCGAGCGGGTGAATGCGGGCATCGGCTGGCGTTATGCGCTGGCGTCGCTCGAACGGCGCAGCGGCGCGAGCGCGCTGCAGATCACCGCGCTCGGCATTGGCCTCATGTGCCTGTTGCTGATCGCGATGACGCGCAACGATCTGGTGGCAGGCTGGCGCAAATCCACGCCGCCCGATGCGCCGAACGAATTCATCATCGACATTCAGCCGGATCAGCGTGCGGCCGTCACGCAGTACCTCGACGCGCACGGCGTAACCGGCACCACCCTGTCGCCGATGGTGCGCGGCCGGCTGACCGCGATCAACGGCAAGCCGGTGAATCCGGATTCGTTCAAAGGCGACGACGCCAAACGTCTCGTGGATCGCGAATTCAACCTGTCTTACACGACCGAGCTGCCCGACGACAACCGTATCGCGGCCGGCGCCTGGTACGGCGACACGACCCGGCCGCAGATTTCGATCGAGCAGGGACTCGCGAAGCTGATTAACGTGAAGCCCGGCGACGTGTTGCGCTTCGACGTGACCGGTTTGCAGATCGACGCGCCCGTGACGAGCGTGCGCAAGCTCGACTGGGGTTCATTCAAGGTCAACTTCTTCGTGCTGATGCCGCCGGCCGCGTTGCACGATTTTCCGGCGACGTTCATCACCAGCTTCCATCTGCCGCCGGACAAGCAGTCGACCATCGACGGACTGATCTCCACCTATCCGAACCTGACCGCCATCGATACCGGGCCAATTCTCGCGCAGGTTCAGCGCGTGCTGCAGCAGGTGATCGGCGCGGTCCAGTTCCTGTTTGCGTTCACGCTCGCGGCGGGCGTGCTGGTGCTGTACGCGGCGCTCGCCGGCACGCGTGACGAGCGTATGCGAGAATCCGCGCTGCTGCGCGCGCTCGGCGCATCGCATCGTCAGGTGCGCGCGGTGCAGGTGGCCGAATTCGTCGCCGTGGGCGCATTGGCCGGCCTGATGGCGGCGGTCGGCGCTGAAGTGATCGGCTATCTGCTGGCTACGCGTGTGTTCGAGTTTTATCTGGGCGTCGACCCGTGGTTGCTGCCCGCGGGCATCGCGGCGGGCATCGCGTGTGCGGGCGTCGGCGGCTGGCTGAGCTTGCGGCACGTGCTGGCGCGTCCGGCGTTGCAGTCTTTGCGGGACGCGTGACTTCTTTTGCTGCAAGTGAATCGTGAGTGGATGTGAGCAGGTATGAGTGATCTCGACGACGAAGTGTCCGCGGCGCAGCCGACGGCCTTCGAACTGGTCGGCGGCGAAGCGCGGGTGCGCGAACTGATCGACCGATTTTATGACCTGATGGATCTCGAACCGGAATTCGCCGGGATTCGGGCGCTGCATCCCGCGTCGCTCGACGGCTCGCGCGACAAGTTCTTCTGGTTCCTGTGCGGATGGCTCGGCGGCCCGGATCATTACATCAGCCGTTTCGGGCATCCCCGTCTGCGGGCGCGGCATTTGCCGTTTGCGATCGCATCGAACGAGCGCGACCAGTGGCTGCGCTGCATGGCGTGGGCCATGGAAGACATCGGCCTGTCCGAAGCGCTCAGAGAGCGCCTGCTCGGCTCGTTCTTCGAAACCGCCGACTGGATGCGCAATCGCAATGGTTGACGCGGGCGGCGAAGCGGGGTCAGCGGCGAACTACGTCGCGGACTACGCCGCGGACTACGCCGCATTACCGCCGCCAGCCCGCGAGGTGCTCGAGTGCTGGTTCGGCTCGCCCGATGCGGCGGATTTTGGCCACGAGCGCAAGATCTGGTTTCGCCGCAACAAAGCGTTCGACGCGATGCTGCTGGAGCGCTTCGGCGCGCTCATCGACGCGGGACGGGACGGTTTGCTGGACAGCTGGCAAGCCACGCCGTTGGGGGCGCTGGCGCTTGTCATCGTGCTGGATCAGTTTTCGCGCAATGGCTATCGGCACACGCCGCGCGCTTTCGCCGCCGACCACAAGGCGCTCGCGGTCGCACAACGGATGATCGCGGCCGGCGCTGACCGTCTGTTGCCTACCGCGCAGCATCGTGCGTTCGCGTACCTGCCTTTCGAACACGACGAAACACTCGCGAGCCAGCGCGAGTCGCTGCGGCTATTCACCCAATTGTTGGCCGAGCCCGGCGGCGAATCGTATTACCGGTTCGCGCAACGGCATGCAAAAGTAATCGAGCGATTCGGACGGTTTCCGCATCGCAATGCCGTGCTCGGCCGTCAATCGACGGCCGACGAGCTCGAGTTCCTGAAGCAGCGCGGGTCGTCGTTCTAGGGTTGCGCTCTGCGTGCGTTAATCGTCGTCCTCAGCCGTGGCGTTGGCCGGCGTGCGCACGAAGACCCGCAGCAGTTCATCGTTGTCGCCTGGTCTCGCGCCCGTCCAGAAGAGCCGCCAGTCGCCTGCCGGCGCCCGCGCGTTGGTGCGGCGGCTTTCGTCGATCAACCATGTGCATGGGGTGCTGGCGGCATCGGTGGTCGGATGATGTTCGATGCCCGTGAAGTAGTACAGCATCGGCGCCTCGGATTCGCCGAGACCCGTGCTGGCCATGCAATCGCCGTCGTTCCACTCCGCGCTCATCCTGGCGCCGAGGTCCTCGAACACCGAGCGATAGCTCTTCGCATAATCGAGCCACGGCAGCAGCAGCGTGCTGACGAGTCCCCACGCGAGAATCGCACCCGCGCACCAGCTCAGCGCGCCGCGCCATTTGCCTGCGTATTTGAAGATGGGCAGCAGCCACAGCCAGCCAAACGTCAACAGAAGTGCAGCGGCCATCAGCCCGGGTTTGACGGGCAGCACCCAGTCGAGCGGCAGCCAGCGGCCGAGCCGGTGCAGCGACGCATGCGTGTTGACCGGATCGCTCATGATCGACCAGATGATCCACGCGAGCGCCGCCGTGCTGCCGAACAGCACGCGGCTCGCCATGTCCCAGCTCGCGTGCAGACGTCGCGGCAAACACTCCACGCCTTGCATCGCCACCAGCGCGAGCGGCGCGATGAACGGCAGGATGTACAGTTCACGCACCGTCGCCGAGCTTTGCAGCACAGCGAAGCCCGTACCCGCGAAAATCACCGGCAACGCGACGCTGGGTTCGCGCCAGCGCCGCCAGGCGCCACCGGCGAGCGCCGCAAGTGCGAGCGGCACGACCGGAAAGCCGACGCTCAATACCGTACGCAGCACGAAGAAGCGGCTCTCGTTTTCCGACCCGAGTTCCGCCACCGAGAAGCCGAAGAAACGCCCGACGTTGTTATCCCACAGCCACACCTTGAAGAGCGCTTCGGAGCGCAGATAGAAGCAGACCGGCCAGATCAGCGCGAATGGCGCGCACACCAGCGCGGCGATGCCGAGCGCGCGGGCGAAGCTGCGCGTGCGGCAAGCGGGATAGAGTGCAAGGACGGCGCAGGTCGTCGCACCGAACACGAGCGGCACGAACAGCCCCTTGGCGAGCAGACTCACGCCGACGCCCGCGCCGAACATCGCCGCGCCGCTAAGAATGGCGTGCTGACGCTCGCGCGATTCGCGCGGCAATGCGCCCGTGAAGTCGCGCAGATGCACGAGCACCAGTTCGAACAGCCCGCAAAAGCCGAGCGCCGCGCCGGCCATCAATGCGACATCGGTCATCATGTCGTGCACGTGCTTGATGACGACAAGCGTGCTCGCAAACAGCGCGATCGTGCCGATCACGCGCAGATCAAACCAGCTCGACGCCGACACCGCGCGGCGTGCGACGCGTGCGGTGTAGTACACGGTGAGTCCCGCGAACAGCGCACTCGCGAGTCGCGCGGCGTCGTGTAACGGCAGGTAGCGGCCGAACATCCACGCCAGGCCGGCGGCGACCCAGTCGTAAATCGGCGGCTTTTCGACGAACGGTTGTCCGGCATTGGTCGGCACGACGAGATCGCCCGTGACCAGCATGTGCTGGACGATGCCGAACGTGTAGGTCTCGTCCTGCTTCCACGGATCGTGGCCGAGCGTGCCCGGCAGCAACCACGCGCAGAGGATCGCCAGCGCCACGAGCCATATCAGCGGCCGCACGCTCGCGAGCGCGCGCCAGCGCTGTTCGGCGCGGGTGACGGGTGCATTCTTGCCGGTCAGCGTGTCGGCGGCGTCAATGCTCTGGGCGTCGCCGGTATGGTGCGGTGTAGCAGGCGCGGACGGACGAGCCGGCGCAGCGTTATACAACGTGCCCGGATGCGCTTCGGACGCGTGCGCGCCGGTGTCGGCATGCGGAGGCTGGCCGGTTGCCGGATGCATCTGAGTGCTGTCGGTCGACGCGCCGGGCACGGACGCGCCATTCCCTGCGGGCCAACGCACCGGTGGGTTCTCGTGCATGAGGATCTCTGATCGCCGTACACGGCGGCATAGGCCGTGTACTGGTTTTTTCACCGTCTTTCAGACGCGGCTGCGTCCGATCGCAGCGATTGTAGTCTCAGAGTATTACGGACGATTACAGAAAAGCTGAAACATGGGGTGCAAGCAGGTGCATTGCCCCATTTCTCTGTCTGAACGGGAAGGCCGGAGGCAACGCGCTTGCGAGGGAATGGCGGATGAAAGACCGTGCCGGCAACGCTTTGAGAGGCAACGCAACGCAATGCTGCGCCTAGCGGCCACCGGCAACGTCGAGCACCGCGCCTGTTACATACGACGCGGCGTCGCTCAAAAGCCAAACGATACTCTCAGCCACCTCGTCGGCGCGGCCCGGACGGCCAAGCGGCGTGCTCGCGCCGAGTTGCGCGGCGCGGTCCGGCTTGCCGCCGCTCGCATGGATCTCGGTGTCGATCAGGCCGGGGCGCACCGCGTTCACGCGCACGCCGCGCGGGCCGAGTTCTTTCGCGAGCCCGAGCGTCATCGTATCGACCGCGCCTTTCGAGCCCGCGTAGTCCACGTATTCATTGGGCGACCCGAGCCGCGCCGCCGCCGACGACACGTTGACGATCACGCCACCCGCGCCGCCGCGGTCGGTGGACATGCGGCGCGCGGCTTCGCGCGCGCACAGATAGGCGCCGAGCACGTTGACGTCGAACATGCGTTTCAGGCGTGCAAGGTCCATGTCGGCGAGCGGCATGCCGGGTGCGACAATGCCGGCGTTGTTCACGAGCGCGTCGATGCGGCCGAACGTCCGGTGCAGCGTGTCGAACATGGCGAGCACGTCGGCCTCACGGGCGACGTCGCCGGGAATCGCCAGCGCCGCGCCGCCCGCTCGCTGCACTTCGGCGACGGTTTCCTGCGCGGCGGCCAGATTGCTCGCGTAGTTCACGCCGACAGACCAGCGTTGCGCGCCCAGCAAACGCGCGGTGGCCCGGCCGATGCCGCGGCTGCCGCCGGTGATCAGGACGACTTGGGTCATTGCAACCTCGCTAGTGTGCGCAATGCGCTCGGTGGTGCGCCGCGCAGGGAACGCGGCGCTTGCTCAGGCGGTGCGGCGGGCGCAGCCTGCCGCATGCAGGCTGCTGAACGGCAGGTGCGGCGTTAAACCGCGTCGCGCTTGACCGCCCACTTGTCGCTGACCGGCGGCTCGTAGCGCTGCAGCTTGCCGATCAACGCGGCAGGATTGGCGTCGACTTGCAGAATGTCGAAATATGTCTGCCGCATGAAGCCTTCCTCGACCGTATGCTGAAGCATGCTGATCAGCGGATCATAAAAGCCGTCGATATTCAGCAGTGCCACCGGTTTCTGGTGATAGCCCAGCTGCGCCCACGTGAAGACTTCGAACAGCTCTTCGAGTGTGCCCGCGCCGCCTGGCATCGCGACGAACGCGTCGGACAGATCGGCCATCATTTTCTTGCGATGATGCATGTCCGGCACCACGTGCAATTCGGTCAGCCCGTTGTGGCCGACCTCCTTGTTGACGAGCAATTCGGGAATCACGCCGATTGCGCGGCCGCCTTCGGCCATCACCGTGTCGGCGATCACGCCCATCAGGCCGACCTTGCCGCCGCCGTACACCAGCGCGAGATCACTTTGCACCAGCGCGCGACCGAACGCGCGCGCCGCTTCCGCGTACAACGGTTTGGCTCCGTTCGACGAGCCGCAATACACACACACCGACTTCATGCTCAGGCGTCCTTCGGTTCGTTGCGGGGCGCGGCGCCTTCCTTGGGCGGCAGGTAGTCGTAAAACTCGCGTTTGGGCAGCTTGCCCGACACGAGATCGTCGAATATCTGCCGCGAGCGGCCGCGCAGATATGGCGCCATCAGCGACACGATCTGCACGCTCACCTGATGCAGCTCCGCGCGAATGGCTTCCTGCTCGTTGTATTTGCGCGGGTTCATCACGAACTGGTAAGACAGCCAGTACGTGCCGATCACGCCGACGTTGGTGGCGATCACGTGCAGCTCTTCGGGCGTGACGACCATTTCGCCGTCGGCGACGAGCTGTTCGCAGAACTGGCTCGCAAAGCGCACCTTGTGGCTGATGATCTGCTTGAAGTGCGTTTCCAGCGTGCGGTTACGCGCGAGCAGATCGTTCAGGTCACGATACAGGAAACGGTAGCGCCACGTGAAATCGACCATGTATTGTAGATACGACCACATTTCGTCGATCGTCGCGCGGTGGTCGTCGGGGAAACGCAGACGCTTTTCGATCTCCTGCTCGAACTGGCTGAAGATACTGTTGATGATGTCGTCTTTGTTGCGGAAGTGGTAGTACAGGTTGCCTGGACTGATTTCCATTTCCTCGGCGATCGTCGTCGTCGTGACGTTCGGCTCGCCGATTTCGTTGAACAGTTTCAACGACAGTTCGAGAATCCGTTCGCGCGTGCGGCGGGGAGGTTTGGCTTCCATGTCGTCCGGCCCTGGTGACGCCGGGCTATAGCACACAGCGGCGTGCCGCTTTCTGCGTGATCCGCCCGGACGCGGTTGGTATGTTGTGCGTCTGCAAACCTGCGGCTTACGCAGCGGATTCCCTTGCGGGCAGGAAAACGCGCATGCCAGCGCGTCTTCCGGTGAGACCGTCGGACGATTATAAACCGAGCGTTCTAATACCAATCCGATACTCAGGGTTTTTGATTTCTTCGCGGCCTGCCGCCTCGCCGCGAACGGGTGACGCGCAGGCAAGCTCACGTCGCCGCATGGCTCACGGCCATGCTCACAGCATCGCTTTCACCCAGCGCACCGCGAGCGGCCCGACGATCAGCACCCAGGTCATCAGGCACATGCCGAGCGCGACCATCACCGCCGCGCTGCCCAGGTCCTTCGCGCGGCGCGAGAGCTCGTGACGTTCGAGCGAGATCCGGTCGATTGCCGCTTCGACGCTCGAATTCAGCAACTCCACGATCAGCACCAGCAGCACTGAGCCGAGCAGCAACACGCGCGACACCGGCTCGACCGGCACCAGCACGCCACACGGAATCAGGATCGCGGCAAGCGTGAGCTCCTGGCGAAACGCGCTTTCCTCGCGAATCGCGACGCGAAAGCCCGCGAGCGAATTTTTCATCGCGTGCCACGCGCGGGTGAGGCCGCGATTGCCCTTGTATGGGTTGAAGGGCAACGGCGCGAGCGGGTCGTCGGGGCTGAGAGGCTCGTTCGCGCGGTCTTCGGCATCGGCGCTCGCATCGTCATATGCCGCGCGGCCGCCGTCGATCTTCGCGTCGATGTCCGCGCGATCCTCTTCCGCGCGCCGCTCGCCGCCCGATGCGCCGGTCACGGCTTCCACGCCGCTCAGAGCCGGCGTGCGATGCCCAGGGTGAGTGACCGGCGGTTCGCTGACTTCGTCGAACGGTTCGATGCTGGCGGTTTCACCGTCGATATCGACGGCGCGCAGCGCGCCGGTCGACGCGCGCGCCGCAGTGGATGGTCTGATTGGCATGGACGGCTCGGTGCGCGCGCCGCGTCACGCGGCGGCGCTTTCCTCCCGGTACGATGTGCGCGGCAGCGGTTTCAGATGCGCGGCGAACTGCTCGGACGCAGCCGCCCACGAGAAACGTTCGGCCCACGCGCGCGCGTGGTTGCGGTCGATCTTCAGCGCTTCGAGGCAGGCTTTGCGCAGGTCTTCGTTCATTGCGCCTGCGCCGCCGTTGCCGAGCACGTCGATCGGACCCGTGACCGGATAGGCCGCGACGGGCGTGCCGCACGCGAGCGCTTCGAGCAGAACGAGCCCGAACGTATCGGTGCGGCTCGGGAACACGAAGACGTCGGCGGCGGCGTAGACTTTCGCGAGTTCGGCTTGCGTCAGCACGCCGAGATAATTGGCTTGCGGATAACGCGACTTCAACTCGGCAAGCGCCGGACCTTCACCCGCGACCCACTTCGAGCCGGGCAGATCCAGCTTCAGAAACGCCTCGACATTTTTCTCGACCGCGACGCGCCCGACGTACAGAAAGATCGGCCGCGCGGTGTCGAGCACCTTCGAATCCATCTGCCGGAAAATGTCGAGATCGACGCCGCGCGTCCACAGCACCACGTTCGTGAACCCGAACTTCTCGAGGTCGCTTTTCACGACCGGCGTGGGCGCCATCACGGCAAGCGAAGGCTTGTGGAACCAGTGCAGAAACCGGTAGGTCACGGCGACCGGAATGCCAAAGCGCGCCTGCACGTACTCGGGAAAGCGTGTGTGATAAGCGGTCGTGAACGGCAGTTTGTGACGCAGCGCATAAGCGCGCGCGGCCATGCCGAGCGGGCCTTCGGTGGCGATGTGCAGCGCGTCCGGCGCGAACGCGTCGATACGCTCGCGCAGCTTGCGGCGCGGCATCAGCGACAGACGGATCTCCGGGTAGGTCGGGCAGGGAATGGTTTTGAATTCGAGCGGCGTCAACAGATCGACGTGATGACCGAGCGCGGTAAGCTCGCGCGTGGTGTTTTTCAGCGTGCGCACGACGCCATTGACCTGCGGTTCCCATGCGTCGGTGACGATCATGATCTTCATCGGTTTCGGCCCTTTGATATTTTGGAAGGACTACGCAGTTGCACGGGCCTTTTGCACGCCCACTTCAGGGGAGCGCATCACGGTCCAGTAGATCACCTTGAGTTCGCCTTCGTACGTCTCGACGAGGGCCGACAGACTTTCGACCCAATCCCCGTCGTTGCAGTACAGCACGCCGTCGATATCGCGTATCTCGGCTTTATGGATATGTCCGCACACCACGCCGTCGCAGCCGCGGCGGCGCGCTTCGTCCGTCATGACGCGTTCGAACGACGAGATGAAATTCACCGCATTCTTCACCTGATGTTTCAGATACTGCGACAGCGACCAGTACGGAAAGCCGAGCCGGCTGCGAATGCGATTGAACCAGCGGTTCAGGACGAGGATCATCGTGTAGAGCGTGTCGCCGAGATAGGCGAGCCACCTCGCGTGCTGGATCACGCCGTCGAACAGGTCGCCGTGCACGATCCACAGGCGCTTGCCGGCGAGGGTGGTGTGAAACGCCTCGCCGCGCACGTGGATGTCGCCGAACGCGAGGTCGCAGAACTGACGCGCGGCTTCGTCGTGATTGCCCGGCACGTAGATCACCTGGGTGCCTTTGCGCGCCTTGCGCAGCACCTTCTGCACGACGTCGTTGTGCGCCTGCGGCCAGTACCAGCCCTTTTTCAGCTGCCAGCCGTCGATGATGTCGCCGACGAGGTAGAGATATTCCGACTCGTTGTGGCGCAGGAAGTCGAGCAGATAAGGCGCCTGGCAGCCGCTCGAACCGAGATGGATGTCGGACAGCCAGATGGTGCGATAACGCACCGGCTCGGCGTGATCGTCGTCGTGACGCCCGGGCTGCGGCTCGTCCGACGGCGGCGCTGCCGGCAATGGCAGGCCAAGACTGGCGAAGGATTCCGGATGGAACGCGACGGGGTCGACGCTCGGACCGGTCTGGCGGAACAGGGAGGTCGCGGACGTTTTGGGGTCCATGGCTCACGCGTCGAGTTGCGGTGCCCGTATTGAGCCTTCTGCGCGTGACTGTGCCGTGACAGTCATGAGAAGTTCTTATTACTGCGAACGTCACATAGGGAGGGGCAGGTCTTGCCGGCGGCCAGCGTCGCGCGGTGGGTGTTCAGATGTGGCGTCTGCGCGCCGTATGCGCTCGGCGTGCGAGGTCGGTGATCCGCTGAAACGCCAATGCGCTGGCACGGGCGGCCCGTCGGCGTCGGCGTCGGCCGCCCAATGCGCGGCTTACCTGGCGACGTCGATCACGCGTGTGCCGGCAAGGCGGTCGTGCAGAAAGCGACGTTGGGGATCGAAGCGTCCGGTTGCGGCCCATAGCACGAACCACACGCCGGCAGTTGCGAGCGTCTGCGGCACGCTCAGGCCGAAGAGCGGATGCAGCGCGAGCGGCGGCAGGAACCACAGCCATGCGAACACATAGCGGACGATCGCGCGTCCCACGGAAAGTGGTGCGCCGCTGCCCGTGACCACGCGCAGGCGCCAGGTTTTCATCGGCAACGTCTGGCCGCTGTGGGTCCAGAACCAGACGAAGTACAGACCGACCACGAAGCCGATCCAGGCGGCGAGCAAATCGTGATGGGTCAGGCCGTTGCGTTGCTGCGTCAACGTGCTGAACAGATAACCGGCGATAAACACCACGCCGAACAGGATCACTGCTTCGTAGAGCAGCGCCGCGAGGCGTCGCCGCACGGTCGGCGCGGTGCCGGGCGCGTCGGCGGACACGGACGAGGTGGTGAGCGGCTGGGACACGGCGCGGCCCGGGTCAGGAGCCGTTGAAAATGGAAGGCGCTTCGGCCGGCGAGACCGGCAACGGCGTGGCCGGCACGAAACTGCCGGCCGCCGGAATGGCCGGTGCGGACGCGGCCACGGGGCTCGGCAGCGATGCGCCGGGCGCGGCGCTCACGGCTGCGGCGCCGCTTGCGCCGTGCTCACGGGCATTGACCAGACGGTCGAGCCCCTTGATTTCGCTGCGGCCCGACGGCGGCGCGCTGACGACGCTCGGCCGGCGCTTGCGCTCGCTGGCCGCGAGCCGTTCCTTCTGCTCCTCGGGCAACTGCTGGTACGCCTTCCACGCATTCTGGCGCGTCTCGCGCGGCAGCTCCTTGGAGACCTGATAATTCTCCCGCGCGACCTTGCGCTGATCCGGCGTCATGCGGGTCCACTCGGTCATGCGGTCATGCAGGCGTTTTTGGGCATCCGCCGACATCTTCGAGTAACGCGATGCGATCTTCAGCCATTTGCGCTTGCGCTCGTCGCTAAATCCGTCCCACTGGGAGGCAAAGGGAGCCAGCGCGACGTGCTCGGCGGCGGACAGGCGCGACCACGCCATCGGGCTGTTGCTGCCGGGCAGGCTGGGCAGATCCACGGCGAGCGTGGGCGCGGGAGCCCTGGCCGTGGCGGTGCCGCCGGCTACAGGCGCACTGGAGGTGGAGGGACCCGGATAAAAGCGCGGATACGTGGCGGCAAACGACACCAGGGCCGCAATCGTGCATCCGAAAACAACGGCCAGGCCGCGCTTGTAGCTCACCCGAAAAATCTCCCGCTCAGTGGGCGCGTGAAAGATACGCGTTGAAGCCGTGGTCGAGGTAGGCATTGAGCGGCAGATCATCGCTCAGCATGGCCGCGTCGATGTCGGCAAGCTCGGCGGTACGCTGCTGGTCTTCCCAGTACGCGATTCCGACGAGGCTCACGACCAGCGCGACGAGCGGCCAGGCGAGCGCAAAGCGGCGCAGCGGCGAGCGGCGGCGCTGCGGAAGTTCGGCTTGCGGAATGCCGGACGGGATACCCGCGCCGGCGAATGCCGGCGCGAACACCGGTGCGCTGACGGGTTCGGGCTTTTTGCGGGTCAGCGCGGCGCGACGCGCCGCGGCGAGTCGGTCGACAGTAGCGGACGGAATGCTGGCAGCGTTTTCGTCGAGCGCGCGGCGCACCTGGCGGGCGAACTCGAGTTCTTTTGTTTCGAGGGAGCTCATAGCGTGATTCCTTTGGCCTTGAGCGCTTGCGCCAGCGTGTGAGTGGCCCGCGAGCAGTGCGTTTTCACACTGCCCTCGGAGCAGCCCATTGCGGCGGCAGTCTCAGCGACATCCATATCTTCCCAATAACGCATGAGAAACGCCTCCCGTTGACGTGCCGGTAACTTTTGGATCTCGTCGTCGATCAACTGCAGGACCTGTTCGCGTTCGAGTCTCTGCTCGTTGCTCTCGGCGCCCGCCGAGCCTTGCTGGGCCTCGAAGATTTCGAGAGGGTCGAAATCTTCGTCGTCCGCGTTGCCAAGCGACGAAAAAAGACTCACCCAGGTATTGCGTACTTTCGCACGACGGAAATAGTCGTGCATCGCATTCTGGAGAATACGCTGAAACAGGAGGGGAAGTTCGGCCGCCGGCCGGTCGCCGTATTTTTCGGCGAGCTTGATCATCGCGTCCTGCACGATGTCGAGCGAGGCGTCGTCGTCCCGCACGGCGTAGACCGTCTGCTTGAATGCGCGCCTTTCGACGCCCGCCAGAAAATCGGCGAGTTCCTTGTCTGATGCCATCCGTTTGGGGGTCGGCGCAGCGAGCGTGCGCGTAATCGGTCGAAAAATGTCGTAAAACTCGCGGATGCTAACAAACTTTTGCGCGGCTGGGGCGAAACGTGATGCAGCTTGCATCCCTATAACAGCGAATTCACTCGTTTTCCGCGATGTCGCATTGCGTCGCTTGCGGCATATCGACCCGCTCTTTCTTTCGACTACTTGAGTCGGCGTGCGGCCGGCAATCGCCGCCGTACATCGGTCAGGTCTGCGCGCGAAGCGGCCATGCGACGGGTGTGCAGGCATTATTTGCTTGACCGCGGAGGCGTCTGCCGCTATCGTCGCTGGTTCGCAACATAAGTGACTTGTCTCAATTGAGGTGTGGCCCAAGAAGCTCACCTGTCAACTGGACGCGCCGCTTGAACCCGAGCCACAAGCCCGGCAGAGAGCACCCGATCAAATTTTTGCCGAAATTTCGAAAGGTGAATAAATGAATATGCCCAGCGCGGAATTCTCCACGTCGGATACGACTCCCCATATCGAAGCTGACTCTATCGGCGCCACCGTGCTCATGAAAGCACTGGCTGACGAAGACGTCGAGTTCGTCTGGGGCTATCCCGGCGGCTCGGTACTCTACATTTACGACGAGCTGTACAAGCAGGACAAATTCCAGCACATCCTCGTGCGCCATGAGCAGGCCGCCGTCCACGCTGCCGACGCCTACGCGCGTTCCACCGGCAAAGTCGGTGTGTGTCTCGTGACTTCCGGCCCGGGTGTGACCAATGCGGTCACCGGCATCGCCACTGCGTACATGGATTCGATTCCACTCGTCGTGATCAGCGGCCAGGTGCCGACTGCAGCGATCGGTCAGGATGCATTCCAGGAGTGCGATACGGTCGGCATCACGCGTCCATGCGTGAAGCACAACTTCCTCGTGAAGGACGTGCGCGACCTCGCCGCGACCGTCAAGAAAGCTTTCTATATCGCCCGTACCGGCCGTCCCGGCCCGGTGTTGATCGACATTCCGAAAGACGTGTCGAAAACGCCTTGCCAGTACGAGCCGATCAAATCCGTCTCGCTGCGCTCGTACAACCCGGTCACGAAAGGTCACTCCGGTCAGATCCGCAAGGCCGTGGCCTTGCTGCTGTCGGCCAAACGTCCTTATATCTACACGGGCGGCGGCATCATTCTCGCGGACGCCTCGCGTGAGCTGAACCAGTTCGCCGATCTGCTCGGCTATCCCGTCACCAATACGCTGATGGGTCTGGGCGGCTACCGCGCGAGCGACAAAAAATTCCTCGGCATGCTCGGCATGCACGGCACGTACGAAGCCAACATGGCGATGCAGCACTGCGACGTGCTGATCGCGATCGGCGCGCGTTTCGACGACCGCGTGATCGGCGACCCGGCGCACTTTGCTTCGCGTCCGCGCAAGATCATTCATATCGACATCGATCCGTCGTCCATTTCCAAACGGGTCAAGGTCGACATTCCGATTGTCGGCGACGTGAAGGAAGTGCTCAAGGAACTGATCGAGCAGTTGCAGACGGCCGAGCATGGCCCGGACACCGCGGCGCTCGCCGACTGGTGGAAGGACATCGAAGCCTGGCGCGCGAAAGACTGCCTGAAGTTCGACCGCAAGAGCGACATCATCAAGCCGCAGTACGTGGTGGAGAAGGCGTGGGAGCTGACCGACGGCAATGCGTTCGTCTGTTCCGACGTCGGCCAGCACCAGATGTGGGCGGCGCAGTTCTATCGCTTCAACAAGCCGCGCCGCTGGATCAACTCCGGTGGCCTCGGCACGATGGGCTTCGGCCTGCCGGCCGCGATGGGCGTGAAGATGGCGCACCCGGACGACGACGTGCTCTGCATCACGGGCGAAGGCTCGATCCAGATGTGCATCCAGGAGCTCTCCACCTGCAAGCAGTACGAGACTCCGGTCAAGATCATTTCGCTGAACAACCGCTATCTGGGCATGGTGCGCCAGTGGCAGCAGATCGAATACAGCAAGCGGTATTCGCATTCGTACATGGATGCGCTGCCCGATTTCGTGAAGCTCGCCGAAGCGTTCGGTCACGTAGGCATGCGTATCGAACGCACGGCCGACGTGGAGCCGGCGCTGAAGGAAGCGCTGCGCCTGAAAGATCGCACGGTGTTTCTCGATTTCCAGACCGATCCGACCGAAAACGTCTGGCCGATGGTTCAGGCCGGCAAGGGCATCACCGAGATGCTCATGGGTTCGGAAGATCTATAACGACTGTTTCCGACGCCGGCTTCGTTGCGCGCGCCTTCAAGAAAGGCGTTGGCGCACGAGGCGGCGCGAACTGCTCGCATACATCGACAAAACATCTGGAAGAAGCGAAACATGAGACACATCATTTCAGTCCTGCTGGAAAACGAACCGGGCGCGTTATCACGCGTAGTCGGGCTCTTCTCGGCACGCGGCTACAACATCGAAACCTTGACGGTGGCTCCGACCGAAGACCGTTCGCTGTCGCGCATGACCATCGTCTCCATTGGCTCGGACGACGTGATCGAACAGATCACGAAGCATCTGAACCGCCTGATCGAGGTGGTGAAAGTGGTCGACCTTACCGAGGGCGCCCACATCGAACGCGAGCTGATGTTGATCAAGGTGAGGGCGGTCGGCAAGGAACGTGAGGAGATGAAGCGGATGTCGGATATTTTCCGCGGCCGCATCATCGACGTCACCGAAAAGACCTACACGATCGAACTGACGGGCGCGAGTGAAAAGCTCGACGCGTTCATCGAAGGGCTCGACGCTACGGCGATTCTCGAAACGGTCCGTACGGGCGGCTCGGGCATCGGTCGCGGCGAGCGCATTCTGAAGGTGTGACGCGCGAGCCCACCTCGCCGTCCATCACCCTAGTCGATCGGGCCGGTCAGCGCCTTCAGCGGTCCGGCCACGCAACACACTATTCGCAATATCTGAATTTCACCGAATCATCGAATTTAGCCAAGGAACCGACATGAAAGTTTTCTACGACAAGGACGCTGACCTCTCCCTCATCAAGGGCAAGCAGGTCACCATCATCGGCTATGGCTCGCAAGGCCATGCGCACGCGCTGAACCTGAAAGAGAGCGGCGTGAACATCACGGTCGGTCTGCGCAAGGGCGGCGCATCGTGGAGCAAGGCTGAGAACGCCGGACTGCAGGTGAAGGAAGTCGCGGAAGCCGTGAAAGGTGCGGACGTGGTCATGATGCTGCTGCCGGACGAGCAGATCGCCGAAGTCTATGCAAAGGAAGTGCACGGCAACGCCAAAGAAGGTGCAGCGCTCGCGTTCGCGCACGGCTTTAACGTGCACTACGGTCAGGTGATTCCGCGCGCGGACCTGGACGTCATCATGATCGCGCCGAAGGCGCCGGGCCATACGGTTCGCGGCACGTACACGCAAGGTGGCGGCGTGCCGCACCTGATCGCGGTCGCACAGGACAAGTCGGGCGCAGCGCGTGACATCGCATTGTCGTACGCGGCAGCGAACGGCGGCGGCCGTGCCGGCATCATCGAAACGAACTTCCGCGAAGAAACGGAAACCGACCTGTTCGGCGAACAGGCTGTTCTGTGTGGCGGGACGGTCGACCTGATCAAGGCTGGTTTTGAAACGCTGGTTGAAGCAGGCTACGCGCCGGAAATGGCGTATTTCGAATGCCTGCACGAACTGAAGCTGATCGTCGACCTGATCTACGAAGGCGGCATCGCGAACATGAACTACTCGATCTCGAATAACGCCGAATACGGCGAGTATGTGACGGGTCCGCGTATTGTGACGGCCGAGACGAAGAAAGCGATGAAGGCCGTGCTGACCGACATTCAGACGGGCGAGTACGCAAAGAGCTTCATCATCGAAAACAAGGCTGGCGCACCGACGCTGCAATCGCGCCGCCGTCTGACGGCCGAGCACCAGATCGAACAGGTTGGTGCGAAGCTGCGCGCGATGATGCCGTGGATCGCGAAGAACAAGCTGGTCGACCAGTCGAAGAACTAAAGCGCCAGTTTCATTGCGTCTGAACCGGCGCTGCACGTAAGTACACACGCGTGCAACGACCGGTCATTCAAAAAGCCGCCCAAGGGTGCTGAACCCTGGGCGGCTTTTGCTATGCTACGGTTTTACAAAATACAGAAGCCATCCATGAATTACCCTCATCCGATCATCGCGCGAGAAGGCTGGCCGTTCATCGCCATCGCGGCCGTTGTTGCTTTACTGGTTCATGCCTTCGCGGGGTTCGGCTTTGCATGGCTGTTCTGGCTGATCCTGATCTTCGTCGTGCAGTTCTTCCGCGACCCGGCCCGTCCCATTCCCACGCAGGCTAACGCCGTGCTGTGTCCTGCCGACGGGCGCATCGTCGCTGTGGAAACCGCGCATGATCCGTATGCCAATCGCGAAGCGTTGAAGATCAGCGTGTTCATGAACGTGTTCAACGTGCACTCGCAACGCTCGCCAGTAGATGGCGCAATCTCGAAGGTCGAATATTTTCCCGGCGCGTATCTGAACGCTGCGGTGGACAAGGCGTCGACCGAAAACGAACGCAATGCGGTAGTGATCGAAATGGCCAGCGGCCAGACGGTGACTTCGGTGCAGATCGCCGGTTTGATCGCGCGGCGCATTCTTTGCTACGTACGCGCAGGTGAGCCGCTTACGCGGGGTCAACGGTATGGGTTCATCCGGTTTGGCTCGCGCGTGGATGTCTATCTGCCGGTGGGCAGCCGTCCGCGCGTGTCGATCGGCGAAAAGGTTTCCGCATCGTCCACGATCCTCGCTGAACTATAAAGCGGCACCCAGGAGGTTTTGCGAATGGCCGCATTCAAACCGCGTCGACCCCGTAACAGTGGACCGCTGCCGCGTCCGTTCCGCCGTAACAAGCCCATGGTGACGGAGTCGGCTGTCGACAGCCGGCGTGCGCAGCGCCAGCAGTTTTTGAGAAAGCGCGGCATTTATCTGCTGCCCAACGCGTTCACCACGGCGGCGCTGTTCTGCGGCTTTTTTGCCGTCGTGCAAGCCATGAACGTGCGCTTTGAAGTGGCGGCCATTGCGATCTTCGTCGCGATGGTGCTCGACGGCATGGACGGTCGCGTTGCACGCATGACGCATACGCAAAGCGCGTTCGGCGAGCAGTTCGACAGTCTGTCCGACATGGTTTCGTTCGGTGTGGCGCCGGCGCTCGTGATGTACGAGTGGATTCTGAAAGACCTCGGGCGCTGGGGCTGGCTGGCGGCGTTCGTTTACTGTTCCGGTGCGGCATTGCGGCTCGCGCGTTTTAACACCAACATCGGCGTGGTCGATAAACGCTTCTTCCAGGGCATGCCGAGCCCGGCCGCGGCGGCGCTGATCGCCGGCTTCGTATGGCTTGCCACTGACAATCGCGTGCCGCTCAAGCTCGTGTGGTTGCCGTGGGTGGCTTTCGTGCTGACCATCTATGCAGGCGTAACGATGGTGTCGAACGCGCCGTTCTATAGCGGCAAGGCGCTCGACGTGCGGCATCGCGTGCCGTTCGGTGTGATTCTGCTGGTGGTGGTCGCGTTCGTGCTGGTCTCGTCCGATCCGCCGCTGATGCTGTTTGGCCTGTTTGTGCTGTACGGCTTGTCGGGCTATGTGTTCTGGGGATACCAGGCGCTGCGCGGCAGGGCAAATCCGGCGCGTTCGGTGCAACGCGACAGATAAGCGCGTACCGCGCATGCACGTGTGACCTCTGGGTCGGACGCGGCGGTTCGAGCGAAGTGTCAAGCTTGCGTTGCCGGGGTGGCGGCAGGTTAGCAGGGTGCGTTAGCGGTGTAAGTCAGCGGTATAAGTCAGCGGTAGGAGTCAGGCGCATCATTCAGCGCCACAGGCGGCAGCGCGAATCAGCCGCATTAAAAAACGGCGGCCTCTTAACAGGCCGCCGTTTTTCGTTTCTGGAACGCGGTATCTGCCGGATGTGTGCATTGTCTCAGGCCCGTCTGGCGGCATGTCGGCGCGAGTGGGGCGTGCGTTGCATGGCGCCTGGAATGTCGTTATAGTCGTTGGATGCATGCCTCACGCCTGCCTCGGGCTGCACGTTCAGCTGCGCTTTTACGCGAACCTGCGCGTCGAGAAGCCAGCGCGCCGCATGGCGCTGGCGCGTGCGTCGCGATGACTCCCTTGTCGCTTCGCCAGCCATAACATCGCGCGAGCGAATGTCGCAAGCGGTGGCGCACCATCACATTCCAATATCCGATCCCCATCATCGAACGACTCCTCAGGAGACCCGACATGTCCGACAAACTCATCATATTCGACACTACGTTGCGTGACGGCGAGCAGTCGCCCGGCGCATCGATGACGAAAGAAGAAAAGATCCGCATTGCCAAACAACTGGAGCGGATGAAAGTGGACGTGATCGAGGCCGGGTTTGCCGCAAGTTCGAATGGCGACTTCGACGCGATCCAGACAATCGCCGGCATGGTCAAGGACAGCACGGTTTGCTCGCTCGCCCGCGCGAACGACAAAGACATTCAGCGCGCAGCAGACGCGCTCAAGCCCGCCGATCATTTCCGCATCCACACCTTTATCGCCACGTCTCCGCTTCACATGGAAAAGAAGCTGCGCATGACGCCGGATCAGGTGTTCGAGCAGGCGCGGCTCGCAGTGCGTTTCGCGCGCAAGTTCACGGACGACGTCGAGTTTTCGCCCGAAGACGGCAGCCGCTCGGACATGGACTTTCTGTGCCGCGTGCTCGAAGCGGTGATCGCCGAAGGCGCGACCACGATCAACATCGCAGACACCGTCGGCTATGGTGTGCCGGAATTGTATGGTCAGCTCGTCAGGACACTGCGCGAGCGTATTCCGAATTCACACAAGGCCGTGTTTTCGGTGCACTGCCATAACGACCTCGGCATGGCAGTGGCCAACTCGCTCGCCGGTGTGCAGATTGGCGGCGCGCGTCAGGTCGAGTGCACGATCAACGGTCTCGGCGAGCGGGCGGGCAACACGTCGCTCGAAGAAATCGTCATGGCGGTGAAAACCCGCAAGGATTATTTTGGCCTCGAACTCGGCCTCGACACCACGCAAATCGTGCCGGCCTCGAAGCTCGTGTCGCAGATCACCGGCTTTGTCGTGCAGCCGAACAAGGCGGTGGTCGGCGCGAACGCGTTCGCGCATGCATCCGGCATTCACCAGGACGGCGTGCTGAAGGCGCGCGACACTTACGAGATCATGCGCGCCGAAGACGTGGGCTGGAGTGCGAACAAGATCGTGCTCGGCAAACTGTCGGGCCGCAATGCGTTCAAGCAGCGTCTGCAGGAATTAGGCATTGCGTTGGACAGCGAAGCGGAACTGAATACCGCATTCGCGCGCTTCAAGGAACTGGCTGACCGCAAGTCGGAAATCTTCGACGAGGACATCATCTCGATCGTCACCGAAGAATCCGCCGAAGCGCAGGAGAAGGAGCACTACAAGTTTCTGTCGCTGTCGCAGCATTCGGAGACAGGCGAACAGCCGCACGCGAAGATCGTGTTCTCGGTCGAGGGCCAGGAGATTACCGGCGAGGCGCGGGGCAATGGCCCGGTGGACGCCACGCTGAATGCAATCGAAACGGAAGTGGGCAGCGGTTCAGAGTTGCTGCTGTACTCGGTGAACGCCATTACCACCGGCACGCAGGCGCAAGGCGAAGTGACCGTGCGGCTGTCGAAGAGTGGACGCATCGTGAACGGGGTGGGCACCGATCCGGACATCGTCGCCGCTTCTGCGAAGGCGTATATCTCGGCGTTGAACAAGCTCTATTCGAACGTGAACAAGTTGAATCCGCAGCGTTCGGAGTGATCGCGCTGGAGTGAGGGGTGTCTACGCGGGCGTGATTCGCGTCTTCCTGCGAGGCGGTGAGAAAGGCCTGTATCGTTTTCGTGAGCGGCGCCCCAGATGCTGGACATCTGTCCAACGGTTTGGGGCGCAGTTCAACCAACGCAATTTCTGCATGCGCGAAAAGAACAAAAAAAGCCGCCAAAGCGGCGGCCTGGTCGGTTCAATGACCGGTCACCGCGTGGCGGCGCACTTGCTCATGTAATCAGAAGAGCCCGCGGCGATCCGGATCGTGCAGCGGGTCGGGCGTTTTCTGGGTCGTCCGCAGGATGCCCTGTTCGTCGAAGTAAAAGCTATACAGCATGTACCACACGTTGTCTTCGAGATAGCGGTAGGTCCAGACATCGCGCTTCATCAGCGGGAAATAGGCGGTTTCCTCCGGCCGGCCGAAGTTCACCAGCACGTCGCTTCTCGTCCACTTGCCAATCTCCGCGCGGTAGAACTCGTTGGGCTGCAGCACCTGACGCACATTGACGATCTTGCCGGACGCGTCGATGTCGGCGGCGGTGGTGGTTTCGCCCATTGGCTGGGTGGGCCACATCAGTCGCTTGCCGCCGTTCGGCAGATCGTATGTTTCGCGCGGCGGCCCGAGACGCGCGACAATCGTCGACGCGTCCCCGCCCTGGCTGTATTGTTGCCACGGCTGCGCGCAGCCCGCGAGCGCCAGGGCGCTCAGGCTCAACAGCGCCGCGCGACGCAGGCGCAGAGCCGGCACGCCTGCCAGGGCCGCCGCGAATGGTTGGCGGTTGAACATGAATTCCTCCGATGGCATGTGATGAGCGGTTTTTATCGTCGAACCGCATTATTTTGACATGCGCTGCGGCAAAAGATTTGCGTCCGGCGGCGCGACTTGCTTATTCCATCGTGAACGCCCTATTATCCGCGCTTCGACGATTCAGGCAGGGCATGACGATGCGAATGTGGCAACGGCGAGCGGCAGCGGCGCTGGCCGCTCTTTCACTGGCGGCAACGGTTCACGCCGCGAGCGGTGCGGCTGCGGTGGCGACTGTCGCGGACACGTCCGGTGTCGCCGCCGGCAAGCCTGCGGGCGCGCCGATCCAGCTGGCCCTGATCGAGGGCATGTCCGGCCCGTTTGCAAACGCGGGCGCGGCGGTCGAGCGCAATCTGCGCTTCGGCGTCGAACAGGTCAATGCGCATGGCGGCGTGAAACTGGCGGACGGCGCGCATCCGTTCGAACTGGTCGTGCTGGACAGCAAGGGCAGTACTGAAGAGGCGCTCACGCAATTGCGCGCGGCCGCCGACCGTCACATCGGCTACGTCATGCAAGGCAATAGCTCGGCGGTCGCTGCCGCGCTGATCGGCGCGATCGACAAGCAGAACAGCCGCGAACCCACTAACCGTGAACTGTTTCTCAATTATTCCGCCGACGATCCCGCGCTGACCAATGCCAATTGCAGCTTCTGGCACTTCCGCTTCGACGCGCACGCCGGCATGCGCATGGACGCGCTCGCAGACGTGATCCAGCGTGACCAGGCTGTCAGGAAAGTGTATCTGCTGAATCAGGACTACAGCTTCGGCCACGACGTCAGCAGCCTCGCGCGCTCGGCGCTGGCGTCCAGACGCCCGGACATCGCGGTGGTTGGCGATGAGTTCCACCCGATCGGACGTGTGAAGGATTTCTCACCGTATATCGCGAAGATTCGCGCAAGCGGCGCGGACGCGGTCATTACCGGCAACTGGGGCAACGATCTCACGCTGCTCGTGAAGGCGGCGCGCGAACAGGGACTCGACACGAAGTTTTACACGTTCTACGGCAACAGCCTCGGCGCGCCCGCCGCGCTGGGCGACGCGGGCGTGAAGCATGTCGTGGCGGTGGCCGACTGGCATCCGAACGCGGGCAGCGCGGCTTCGGACGCGTGGTACGCGGCGTTCCGCGCGCGCTTCCCGGCGGCGCAGGACGACTACCCGGTGCTGCGCATGCCGCTGATGATCGAGACGCTGGCCGCGGCGATGAACCGCGCCGGCAGCGCGGACCCGACAGCCGTCGCGCATGCGCTGGAGGGCATCCGGTTCGACAATGGCTTTCATGCATCGTGGATGCGTGCCGACGATCATCAGCTGATCCAGCCCCTCTACGTGATGGAGATGGACAAGGCGGGCACGCCGGGCGTCCATTTCGACAACGAAGGCTCCGGCTATGGGTTTCGTACGGTGCTCGCGCTGCCTGCCGAGCGCACCGTTACGCCGACTGTCTGCCGGATGAAGCGGCCCTGAGCACAGGCTGGCCGCGGGACGCCTGACGCAGCGTCCGCCCGGCACGTACGGGTTCGCGGCGGGATGCGGCTGTGCTACAATATGCGTCCCGTTGTAAGGCGGCAGGTGTATTTGCCGAGTCATTGCGCGGGGTTTGATCCACGGCACGGCCTTTCTTCCGTGACCGCCTGTCTAGTTCTCAAGGAAATCGACATGTCCGCAGTTGAAACAAGCAAGAAGTCTGAAGTCGTCGCGCAGTTCGCACGCGCAGCCAACGACACCGGCTCCCCCGAAGTTCAGGTCGCGCTGCTCACGACCCGCATCAACGAACTGACCGTTCACTTCAAGGCACACACGAAAGATCACCACAGCCGCCGCGGTCTGCTGCGCATGGTGAGCCGTCGTCGTAAGCTGCTCGACTACCTGAAGGGTAAGGACGCAGATCGTTACCGTGCACTGATCGAGAAGCTGGGTCTGCGTAAGTAATCGGCCGGTCGTTCAGCAAGATGCCTGTGTCAGTTCCGCTGATGCAGGCATTTTGTTTTTGCACGGCGCGCTTCATGTGATGCGCGCCGGCTGAAGTCCGCAGCGGCATGCAGGTTCATGCAGCGGATGGCAGGAAATGCGGCTGCAACCTGAGTCACGAAGCATCGGGCAGCTTGCATCGAAGTCGATAAAAAGCAGTACACAACGCAGTAGAAAAGCATCACAGGAAACAAGGCCGGGCTTCAGGGCGGAGCTTTGTGTCATTCCAGCGGTTCGCGCGCGTACGCTATGTAGGGCGTGGTTCTCTGGAATGGCATAACACTACTCTTCCCATGCGGCGCCGGTCCTGGCGTTGCCGCGCCGCTTCTGGTCCGCGCGGCGTAACGAAGAGGATAAGCAATGACTATGTTCAATAAGGTCGTCAAAGAATTTAAGTGGGGACAGCATAACGTTCGCCTGGAAACGGGCGAAATCGCGCGTCAGGCAAGCGGCGCGGTGATCGTCGATGTCGAAGACACCGTCGTGCTGGCAACTGTCGTCGGCGCCAAGACGGCCAAGCCGGGCCAGGACTTCTTCCCGCTGACCGTCGACTACCTCGAAAAGACCTACGCAGCCGGCAAGATCCCCGGCGGTTTCTTCCGCCGCGAAGGCCGTCCGTCGGAAGGTGAAACGCTGATTTCGCGCCTGATCGACCGTCCGCTGCGTCCGCTGTTCCCGGAAGGCTTCTACAACGAAGTCCAGGTCGTGATTCACGTGCTGTCGCTAAACCCCGAAATCCCCGCCGACATTCCCGCGCTGATCGGCGCGTCGGCGGCGCTTGCCGTGTCCGGTCTGCCGTTTAACGGCCCGGTCGGCGCAGCACGCGTGGCCTACATCAATAACGAATACGTGTTGAACCCGACGCGTCCGCAAATGAAGGAGTCGGCGCTCGACCTCGTGGTCGCCGGTACCGAACGCGCGGTGCTGATGGTGGAATCGGAAGCGCAACAACTGAGCGAAGAAGTGATGCTCGGCGCCGTGGTGTTCGGTCACGAACAGATGCAGATCGCGATCGACGCGATCCATGACCTGGTCCGCGAAGGCGGCAAGCCGGAATGGGACTGGCAGCCGGCGGCGAAAAACGAGCCGCTGATCGCACGCGTGACCGAACTGGCGCAAGCCGATCTGCTCGCGGCTTACCAGATCCGCGACAAGCAGGCACGCTCGGCCAAGCTGAAGGAAGTCTACGCAGCCACGTCGGCCCGCCTCGAAGAGGACGCGGCAGCGGGCGGCTCGGTGGCGGCTGACAAGGCAACCGTCGGCAACGTGCTGTTCGACATCGAAGCGAAGATCGTCCGGACGCAGATCCTGAACGGCGAGCCGCGTATCGACGGCCGCGACACGCGCACGGTGCGCCCGATCGAAATCCGTACCGGCGTGCTGCCGCGTACGCACGGCTCGGCGCTCTTCACGCGTGGCGAAACGCAAGCCATGGTGATTGCAACCCTGGGCACGAAGGGCGACGAGCAGAACATCGACGCGCTCGAAGGCGAGTACCGCGAGCGTTTCATGCTCCACTACAACATGCCTCCGTTCGCGACTGGCGAAACGGGTCGCGTCGGATCGCCGAAGCGCCGTGAAATCGGTCACGGCCGCCTCGCCAAGCGCGCGCTGGCCGCATGCCTGCCGAGCGCAGACGAATTCGGCTACTCGATTCGCGTCGTATCGGAAATCACGGAGTCGAACGGTTCTTCGTCGATGGCCTCGGTGTGCGGCGGCTGCCTCGCGCTGATGGACGCCGGCGTGCCGATGAAGGCGCACGTCGCCGGCATCGCGATGGGCCTGATCCTGGAAGGCAACAAGTTTGCCGTGCTGACCGACATCCTCGGCGACGAAGATCACCTCGGCGACATGGACTTCAAGGTGGCCGGTACGGAGCACGGCGTAACCGCCCTCCAGATGGACATCAAGATCCAGGGCATCACCAAGGAAATCATGCAGGTCGCGCTCGCGCAGGCGAAGGAAGGCCGTTTGCATATCCTCAGCAAGATGAGCTCGGCGGTGTCGGGCGCCAACACGGTGCTGTCGGACTATGCGCCGCGTATGATCACCATCAAGATCAATCCGGAGAAGATCCGCGACGTGATCGGCAAGGGTGGTTCGGTGATCCGCGCGCTGACCGAAGAAACCGGCACGACAATCGATATTTCCGACGACGGCGTCGTCACCATCGCAAGCACGAGCAGCGAAGGGATGGCCGAAGCGAAGAAGCGTATCGAGAACATCACGCTGGAGGTCGAAGTAGGCCAGGTGTATGAAGGCACCGTGCTCAAGCTGCTCGATTTCGGCGCGATCGTGAACATTCTGCCGGGCAAGGACGGTCTGCTGCACATTTCCGAAATCGCCAACGAGCGCATCAAGGACATCAACGACTATCTGAAGGACGGCCAGCAGGTGAAGGTCAAGGTCATCCAGACGGACGAAAAAGGTCGTGTGCGACTGTCGGCGAAGGCGTTGCTGAACGAAGGTTCGAACGGCGCGCCGCAAGGCGAAACCACGCCGCAGTAATGCGATAGCGTGACGACGGCCGGCAGCGTGAATGCGCGCCGGCCGTTTTTTATGACGGTCACAGGGTGGATTGCAGTGCAAACGGGTACTCTGTTTGCTAAAGCAGCGCGTCGTCGCGGTTCGGACGTTTCGCACGCGCAGAAGGCTGCTACTGACTTATGTGCAACGCAATCCAATCTTGGAGCAGACGCAGATGAAAGCGATCGAAATCACCGAATTCGGGGCGCCGGACGTCCTCAAGCTGGCAGAGCGGCCCATGCCGCAACCGAAGGCGGGCGAGGTGCTGATCAAGGTGGCAGCGTCCGGCATCAACCGTCCGGATGTGTTCCAGCGCAAAGGCGGGTACGCGCCACCGCCGGGCGCATCGGATTTGCCGGGGTTGGAGGTGGCGGGGGAAATTGTCGGCGGTACTATCGACGAAAAGAACAATCCGTTCGGTCTGAAAATCGGCGATCGTGTTTGCGCATTGCTCGCGGGCGGCGGCTACGCGGAGTATGTGGCCGCGCCGCTGCTGCAGTGTCTGCCCGTGCCGAAAGGCTGGACGGACGTGGAGGCAGCGTCGCTGCCGGAAACGTTCTTCACCGTGTGGAGCAATGTTTTCGAGCGCGCGCAGCTCGGCAACGGTGAAGGCGCGCCGAACGAAACGCTGCTCGTGCAGGGCGGCTCGAGCGGCATCGGCGTGACGGCGATCCAGATTGCACACGCGCTGGGTTTTCGCGTGTTCGCCACCGCAGGGACGGATGAGAAGTGCCGAGCATGCGAGGCGTTGGGCGCTGAGCGCGCGATCAATTACAAGACTGAGGATTTCGTCGAGGTCATCAAGTCGCTCACGCACGATCGTGGTGTCGACGTAATCCTCGACATGGTGGCAGGCAGCTATGTCTCGCGCGAACTGACGGCGTTGGCCGATGGCGGCCGCATCGTGGTGATCGCGTTACTGGGCGGTGCGAAGGCGGAATTGAATCTGAATGACGTGCTGCGGCGCCGTTTGACGGTGACGGGTTCGACGTTGCGTCCGCGGCCGGTCGAGTTCAAGGCGAACATTGCCGCGCAGTTGAAAGAACGCGTGTGGCCGCACCTTGAAGATGGTCGGATCAAGCCGGTGATATTTCGCGTGTTTCCTGCCGCGGAGGCTGCCCGGGCGCACGAACTGATGGAAAGCAGCACGCACGTAGGCAAAATTATGTTGAGTTGGGCGCAGGACGCTTCACACTAGCGCGGCCGGTTTGACGGGCCTGTTTGACCCGGACCACCCCCACGCAGTAAAATTGTGCGTTTTGCGCGCGCCGCATGAATCCGAGGCGGACTGTAAGCGCAAATTAAGCGCAGCGTAAAGTCCGCCATCTAAAAAAGACGAGACGATGCCGAAAAGAGCCAAGCTGGTTGTCGGGAACTGGAAGATGCACGGGCGCCTCGCGGAGAATGCAACGCTGTTGCAGGCTGTCGCGCAGGGAACGGGCGAATTGCCGGCTGATGTGCGAGTCGGCGTATGCGTACCCTGTCCTTATCTTGCACAGACCCAGTCGTTGCTGGAAGGCAGTCGGGTCATGTGGGGCGTGCAGGACGTATCCGCGTTCACGCACGGCGCCTATACCGGCGAAGTCGCTGCCTCGATGGTGACGGATTTTGGCTCCACGCTTGCGATCGTCGGGCATTCGGAGCGGCGAGCCTACCATCGCGAAAGTGCTGAACTGGTTGCGGTGAAAACCCAGCGTGTGCTCGAGGCCGGTTTGACGCCGATCGTCTGTGTCGGAGAAACGCTCGAGGAGCGTGAGGCCGACCTGACCGAGCAGGTAGTCGGCGCGCAGCTCGATGAGGTGCTGGTGAAGCTGTCGGAGCAGGAGGCGGCGCGTATCGTCGTTGCTTACGAACCGGTATGGGCAATCGGCACGGGCAAGAGTGCATCGGCGCAGCAGGCTCAGGCGGTGCACGCATTCCTGCGTTCCCGTCTGGCAGCCAAGGGTGCGGCGGTGGCGGACGTGCCTTTGCTGTACGGCGGCAGCGTGAAGCCCGAAAACGCAGAGGAATTATTCGGTCAAATGGATATCGACGGCGGCCTGATCGGCGGCGCGTCATTGAAGGCTCAGGATTTCCTGGCGATCTGCAAGGCGGCTGGCGCGATCAGCGTGAGTGGTTGAGCAGGGCGCCTCGGCGGGGATCACCCAAACCCGTGTGTCGCGCAACGTGTTGCGTGTATAGCGCGGTTAAATAAGACTCAGGTGAGTGTGATGCTGTATTTGAAAACTTTGATTATCGTCGTTCAGCTGTTGTCGGCACTCGGGGTCATTGGTCTCGTGTTGCTGCAGCACGGTAAAGGCGCTGATATGGGTGCTGCTTTTGGTAGCGGCGCGTCGGGCAGTCTGTTTGGCGCGACGGGTTCGGCGAACTTTTTGTCGCGTACCACGGCGGTGCTGGCAGCGGTCTTTTTTGTCACCACGCTGACGCTGACGTACCTCGGCTCGTATCGCACGAAACCGTCGGCAGGTGTGCTGGGCGCGGCAGCCACCGCTCCGGTTGCCAGCTCTGCGGCGTCGGCGCCTGCAGGTTCGTCGGCTGCGTTGCCGGCTTCGGCGGCTTCCGTGCCCGCTACCGGCGTGCCGAAATAAATTTTCGTTCAAACGTGCTTTTGTGCGTTGAACAAACTGTTTAGACCAGTTACAATTCAAGTCTTGAAGCGATTCGCGGGTTTTAAAAGTTGTTTTCCCGGATTGCAGTTAGTGCCGACGTGGTGAAATTGGTAGACACGCTATCTTGAGGGGGTAGTGGCGAAAGCTGTGCGAGTTCGAGTCTCGCCGTCGGCACCAAATGTTATCTAAATGCCAGCCGCTTGCTTCGCTTCGGCTGGCATTTTTACTTCTGGCGCAGCATTTGCGCGATGGTTTTGCGGCATGTGCGTTTCGGAAGTGATTTCGCGTCAGGAGTGCTATGCTCTTGGCGGCACTCAGAACCAACCGATTGAGGATAGTCTTGAACCTCGCAGCCTATTTCCCCGTCTTGTTGTTCCTCGTTGTGGGCACCGGTTTAGGCGTAGCACTGGTCAGCATCGGCAAGATCCTCGGTCCCAACAAACCTGACACCGAGAAAAACGCACCTTACGAGTGCGGCTTCGAAGCATTCGAAGATGCGCGCATGAAGTTCGACGTGCGCTACTACCTCGTCGCCATTCTCTTCATCATTTTCGATCTTGAAACCGCGTTTCTGTTCCCGTGGGGCGTGGCCCTGCGCGACATTGGCTGGCCCGGCTTCATGGCAATGATGATTTTCCTGCTCGAATTCCTGCTGGGCTTCGCCTACATCTGGAAGAAGGGCGGCCTCGACTGGGAATGATGAACTAATCGCCGGTTTGCGTGGGTGGCCAGGCTTGCCGCCCCGTCTGGAGTGGAAAGCAAATGAGTATTGAAGGGGTCTTGAAGGAAGGGTTTGTCACCACCACGGCAGACAAACTGATCAATTGGACGCGCACTGGCTCGCTATGGCCGATGACGTTCGGTCTTGCGTGCTGCGCGGTCGAGATGATGCATGCGGGTGCTGCCCGTTATGACCTCGACCGTTTTGGCGTGGTGTTCCGTCCAAGTCCGCGTCAGTCGGACGTGATGATCGTCGCCGGCACGCTGTGCAACAAGATGGCGCCTGCTCTGCGCAAGGTTTACGACCAGATGGCCGAGCCACGCTGGGTGATCTCCATGGGTTCGTGCGCGAACGGCGGCGGTTATTACCACTACTCGTATTCGGTCGTGCGCGGCTGCGATCGGATCGTTCCCGTGGACGTCTACGTGCCGGGTTGTCCGCCTACCGCTGAAGCGCTGGTGTACGGTGTGATCCAGTTGCAAGCCAAGATTCGCCGCACCAACACAATCGCCCGTCAATAAGGCAACGCCTCCCCCCACGATATGGCAAGCAAACTCGAGACCCTGAAAGCGAACCTCGAGGCGGCCTTTGGCGGCCTCCTGTTGAACCTCTCCGAAGCGATTGGCGAATTGACGATCGTCGTGAAGGCAAGCGACTACCTGAGCGTGGCAACGCGTCTGCGCGACGACCGCTCGCTCGGTTTCGAGCAGTGTGTGGATTTGTGCGGCGTCGACTACATGACTTACGCCGAGGGCGCTTACGACGGTCCGCGTTTCGCGGCGGTCCTGCACTTGCTGTCGGTGCAGAACAACTGGCGTTTGCGCGTACGTGTGTTCGCTCCGGACGACGAAGTGCCGATCCTGCCGTCCGTCGTCGAGATCTGGAATTCGGTCAACTGGTATGAGCGCGAAGCGTTCGACCTGTATGGCATCGTCTTCGAGGGTCATCCGGACCTGCGTCGCATTCTCACCGACTACGGTTTCATTGGTCACCCGTTCCGAAAAGATTTCCCCGTCTCTGGCTACGTTGAAATGCGTTATGACCCGGAGGAGAAGCGCGTCGTCTATCAGCCTGTGACGATCGAGCCGCGGGAAATCACGCCGCGCGTCATTCGCGAAGATCGCTATGGCGGTCTGAAACACTAAGAGAACGCCATGGCAGAGATCAAGAATTACACGCTCAACTTCGGCCCTCAGCATCCGGCTGCGCACGGTGTGCTGCGCCTCGTGCTCGAACTCGACGGCGAAGTCATCCAGCGGGCGGATCCGCACATCGGGCTGCTTCATCGCGCAACGGAAAAGCTCGCGGAAACCAAGACGTTCATTCAGTCCGTACCGTACATGGACCGTCTCGACTACGTGTCGATGATGGTGAACGAGCATGGCTACGTGATGGCGATCGAAAAGTTGCTGGGCATCGACGTGCCGATTCGTGCGCAATACATCCGCGTGATGTTCGACGAAATCACGCGCGTGCTGAACCACCTGATGTGGATCGGCGCACATGCGCTCGACGTCGGCGCGATGGCCGTGTTTCTGTATGCATTCCGCGAACGCGAAGATCTGATGGACGTGTACGAAGCGGTGTCCGGCGCACGGATGCACGCCGCCTACTACCGTCCGGGCGGCGTGTATCGCGACCTGCCTGACGCGATGCCGCAATACAAAGCATCGAAAATTCGCAATGCCAAGGCATTGTCGAGGATGAACGAGAACCGCCAGGGCTCGCTGCTCGACTTCATCGACGAATTCTTCACGCGCTTTCCGGGCTACGTCGACGAGTACGAGACGTTGCTCACGGACAACCGGATCTGGAAGCAGCGTCTGGTTGGCATCGGCGTGGTCTCGCCGGAACGTGCACTGAACCTGGGCATGACCGGGGCCATGCTGCGCGGCTCCGGTATCGAGTGGGATTTGCGCAAGAAGCAACCGTATGAAGTGTACGACCGGCTGGATTTCGACATCCCGGTTGGCGTGAATGGCGACTGCTATGACCGCTATCTGGTGCGCGTCGAAGAAATGCGTCAGTCTACGCGAATCGTGAAACAGTGCATTGAGTGGTTGCGCAAGAATCCCGGCCCGGTGATGACTGACAATCACAAGGTTGCGCCGCCCTCACGCGTGGGCATGAAGTCGAACATGGAAGAGCTGATTCACCATTTCAAGCTCTTTACCGAAGGCTTCCACGTGCCGGAAGGCGAAGCGTATGCCGCTGTCGAGCACCCGAAGGGTGAATTCGGCATCTATCTGGTCTCGGATGGCGCGAACAAGCCGTATCGCCTGAAGATCCGTGCACCGGGCTACGCGCACCTGTCCACGCTCGACGAAATGGCGCGCGGCCATATGATTGCCGACGCCGTGACCATCATCGGCACGCAGGACATTGTGTTCGGCGAAGTGGATCGCTAGGACGTATTCATCGGCGCGCCGCTTCAGCTCTTACCGAAGCACGCGTCAAGCACAGGAACGCCGGGTCTGTCGCAACACGAAGTGGGCGACAGGTTTTCGTTCGGTAGGAATTGAAAGAGTCGTGTCTGAAAATGATCTCAGCTGAAGGCCTGAAAGAAATCGATCGTGCGGTCGCCAAGTATCCCGCCGAGCAGAAGCAGTCCGCCGTGATGTCGGCATTGGCCGTCGCTCAGGAAGAGCACGGCTGGCTGACGCCCGATCTCATGCAGTTCGTCGCGGACTACCTCGGCATGCCGGCAGTCGCCGTGCAGGAGGTCGCGACCTTCTACACGATGTTCGAGACGTCGCCGGTCGGCAAGTACAAGATCACGCTCTGCACGAATCTGCCCTGTCAGCTCGGCCCGGACGGCGGCTCGGAAAGCGCCGCTGAGTATCTGAAGCAGAAGCTCGGCATCGACTTCGGCGAAACCACGGCCGACGGCAAGTTCACCTTGAAAGAAGGTGAGTGTATGGGTGCGTGCGGCGACGCGCCGGTGATGCTGGTGAACAACCATCGCATGTGCAGCTTCATGAGCCGCGCGAAGATCGACCAGCTGCTCGAGGAACTTTCGAAATGACGTCTTTACACGATCGTCACATCAAACCGCTGATTCTCGCCGGCCTGAACGGCGACAACTGGCATCTCGAAGACTACGTGGCGCGCGGCGGTTATGCACAGCTGCGCCGCATTCTGGAAGAGAAGATTGCGCCCGAGCAGGTGATCGCCGAAGTGAAGGCGTCCGGTCTGCGTGGTCGCGGCGGCGCCGGTTTCCCGACCGGCCTGAAGTGGAGCTTCATGCCGCGCCAGTTCCCGGGACAGAAGTACCTCGTCTGCAATTCGGACGAAGGCGAGCCGGGCACGTTCAAGGACCGCGACATCCTGCGCTTCAATCCGCATTCGCTGATCGAAGGCATGGCGATTGGCGCGTACGCAATGGGCATCACGGTCGGCTTCAATTACATTCACGGCGAGATTTTCGAAGTCTATCGGCGCTTTGAGCAGGCGTTGGATGAAGCGCGTGCCGCGGGGTTCCTCGGCGCGAACATCATGGGGTCGGCTTTCTCGTTCGAACTGTATGCGCACCACGGTTACGGCGCGTACATCTGCGGCGAAGAAACTGCATTGCTCGAATCGCTGGAAGGCAAGAAAGGCCAGCCGCGCTTCAAGCCGCCTTTCCCGGCGAGCTTCGGCGTGTACGGCAAGCCGACCACGATCAACAACACCGAAACGTTCGCCGCGGTGCCGTTCCTGCTTGCAATCGGTCCGCAGAATTACCTCGAGATCGGCAAGCCGAACAATGGCGGTACGAAAATTTTCTCGGTATCGGGCGACGTCGAACGTCCGGGCAACTACGAGATTCCGCTCGGCACACCGTTCTCCACGCTGATGGAGTTGGCGGGCGGCATCCGCGGTGGCAAGAAGATCAAGGCGGTCATTCCCGGCGGGTCGTCGGCACCGGTTATCCCCGGCGACGTGATGATGCAGACGGACATGGACTACGATTCGATCGCCAAGGCCGGGTCGATGCTGGGTTCGGGCGCCGTCATCGTGATGGATGAAACGCGTTGCATGGTGCGCTCGCTTTTGCGCCTGTCGTATTTCTATTACGAAGAGTCGTGCGGCCAATGCACGCCGTGCCGCGAAGGCACGGGTTGGCTGTATCGCGTCGTGCATCGCATCGAGCATGGGCTTGGCCGTCCGGAAGATCTGGACCTGCTGAACTCGGTCGCGGAAAACATCATGGGCCGCACGATCTGTGCGCTCGGCGATGCGGCGGCCATGCCGGTTCGCGGCATGCTCAAGCACTACTGGGACGAATTCGAATACCACGTTGCTCACAAGCATTGCCTCGTCGGCGGTCATGCCGGCCATGCGGCGGCGCAGGAAACTGTGGCTGCATGAAGGGGCGGCATCGGGTGTCTGCCTGAGTGCGTGGACAGCGCACGCTGAACGGGCACGCATCAGAACACGTCAACCGCGGGATTCATCGCCTGAAACGGCGGTGGACAGGCGAACGATTGAGCGGTAACAGGTTAAGGAAGATTGACCATCATGGTTGAACTTGAAATAGACGGCAAGAAAGTAGAGGTGCCTGAAGGCAGCATGGTGATCCAGGCTGCGCATAAGGTCGACACGTACATTCCTCACTTCTGCTATCACAAGAAGCTGTCGATTGCGGCCAACTGCCGGATGTGTCTGGTCGATGTCGAGAAGATGCCGAAGGCCGTGCCCGCATGCGCGACGCCGGTGTCGGCGGGCATGATCGTGCGCACCAAGTCGGACAAGGCGGTGAAGGGCCAGCAAGCCGTGATGGAATTCCTGCTGATCAACCACCCGCTCGATTGCCCGATCTGCGATCAGGGTGGCGAGTGCCAGTTGCAGGATCTGGCCGTGGGTTACGGCAAGTCGGCGTCGCGCTATAGCGAAGAAAAGCGCGTGGTGTTCCACAAGAACGTCGGCCCACTGATCTCGATGGAAGAAATGTCGCGCTGCATTCACTGCACGCGCTGTGTCCGCTTCGGTCAGGAAATTGCCGGCGTGATGGAACTCGGCATGCTGGGCCGCGGCGAGCATTCGGAGATTACGTCGTTCGTCGGCAAAACGGTCGACTCGGAAATGTCCGGCAACATGATCGACCTGTGCCCGGTCGGCGCGCTGACCAGCAAGCCGTTCCGTTACAGCGCCCGCACGTGGGAACTGTCGCGCCGCAAGTCGGTGAGCCCGCACGATTCCGTCGGCGCGAACCTCGTGGTGCAAGTCAAGAACAACCGCGTGATGCGTGTTCTGCCGTTCGAAAACGAATCCATCAATGAATGCTGGATTTCGGACAAGGACCGTTTCTCGTACGAAGGTCTGAACAGCCCCGATCGTCTTACGCAGCCCATGCTGAAGCAGGGCGGCAAGTGGGTCGAGACCGACTGGCAGACCGCGCTCGATTACGTGGTCAAGGGCCTGAAGGGTATCAAGGGCGATCACGGCGCGGACGCGCTGGCCGCGCTGGGCACCGCCCACAGCACCGTTGAAGAACTGTTCCTGCTGAAGCAACTCGCGAGTGCGGTCGGTACGCCGAACGTCGACTTCCGCCTGCGTCAGTCGGATTTCTCGGCACCGGTCAGCGGCACACCGTGGCTCGGCACCGCAATCGCCGAACTGTCGAATGTCGACGCCGCGTTGGTGATCGGCTCGGACCTGCGTCGCGACCACCCGCTGTTTGCCGCGCGCCTGCGCCAGGCGGCAAAGGGCGGCGCACAGCTCACGTTCGTCCAGGCTACCGACGACGATGCGCTGATTCCGCAAGCGCAACGCGTCGTGGCGGCGCCGTCGGGCTGGCTCGAGGCACTGGCGGGCATTGCCGGCGCGGTGTCGGAAGCGAGCGGCGTTGCACTGCCGGAGGCGTTCGCAGGAACCCAGCCAGGCGAATCCAGCAAGGCGGTGGCCAAGTCGCTCGCAACCGGCCAGAGCCGTCTTGTGCTGCTCGGCAACGGTGCGATCCGTCACCCGGACTTCGCTGTCATTCACGCGGCGGCGCAATGGATCGCGGACGCAACCGGCGCAACGCTCGGCTTTCTCACGGAGTCGGCCAACACCGTTGGCGCGCATCTTGTCAACGCGTTGCCGGGCGAGGGCGGTCTGAACGCGCGCGAAGTGTTCGAGCAGCCGCGCAAGGGTTATCTGCTGCTGAACGTCGAACCGGAATTCGACACCGCCAATCCGGCGCAGGCTCTTGCCGCGCTGAAGCAGGCTGAAATGGTTGTCGTGTTGTCGCCGTTCCAGATCGGCGCTGAATATGCCGACGTGTTGTTGCCGATCGCTCCGTACACGGAGACGGCCGGCACTTTCGTCAACGCGGAAGGCACGGTGCAGACGTTCAACGGCGTCGTGCGTCCGTTGGGCGACACGCGTCCGGCCTGGAAGGTCCTGCGTGTGCTGGGCAGCCTGCTTGGCGCACCGGGCTTCGATTTCGACACGTCCGAAGAAGTGCGTCGCGCCGCGCTGGGTAACAGCGAGCTGACGTCGCGCCTGTCGAACAGGACGGAGGTTGCAGTGGCGCGCGGCAAGTCGGTGAAAGCCACTGAAGGCACATTCGAACGCATCGCCAATGTGCCGATTTATCATGCCGACGCGCTCGTGCGTCGTGCGGAATCGCTGCACCTGACGGCAGCGGCGCGCGCGGCGAACTCGGTCGGTTTGCCTGCTGCACTGTTCGACAAGCTGGGTTTGAAAGAAGGCGACGCAGTGCGCGTGCGCCAGGGCGAGCAATCGGTGCAGTTGCCGGCCGTGCGCGACGCGTATCTTGCGGAGACGGTCGTCCGCGTGTCGGCGGCTACGCCTGCCGGTGCAGCGCTGGGCAGCCTGTTCGGTGAACTGGTGGTGGAGAAGGCGTAAATGAGCTTGTTCGATACGATCAACTCGGGCGGCACCCAGCTTCTCGGTGTGGCATGGCCCACGGTGTGGGCGCTCGTGCGCATTCTGGTGGTGGCCGTCGTGATCCTGCTTTGCGTCGCTTACCTGATCCTCTGGGAGCGTAAGCTGATCGGCTGGATGCACGTGCGGCTCGGGCCGAACCGCGTCGGGCCCGCAGGTCTGTTGCAGCCGATTGCCGACGTGCTGAAACTGCTGCTGAAAGAAGTGATTCAGCCGGCGCAGGCGAGCCGCTGGATCTATATGATTGCGCCGATCATGGTGGTGGTGCCGGCCTTCGCTGTCTGGGCGGTGATTCCGTTCCAGGCGGGCGCGGTGCTGGGCGACATCAACGCGGGCCTGCTGTATGCGATCGCGATTTCGTCGATTGGCGTGTACGGCGTGATTCTGGCCGGCTGGGCGTCGAATTCGAAGTACGCGTTCCTCGGCGCAATGCGTGCGGCAGCACAAATGGTCTCGTATGAAATCTCGATGGGCTTTGCGCTCGTCGTGGTGTTGATGACGGCGGGTACGTTGAACCTGTCGGGCATCGTCGGTTCGCAGGAACATGGTTTCTTCGCGTCGCACGGCCTGAACTTCCTGTCCTGGAACTGGCTGCCGCTGTTGCCTATGTTCGTCGTGTACTTCATCTCGGGCATCGCCGAAACGAACCGTCACCCGTTCGACGTGGTGGAGGGTGAATCGGAAATCGTCGCGGGCCACATGATCGATTACTCGGGGATGGCGTTCGCGCTGTTCTTCCTCGCCGAGTACATCAACATGATCGTGATTTCGGCATTGGCTGCAACACTGTTCCTTGGCGGCTGGAGCGCACCGTTCGGCTTCCTGTCGTTTGTCCCGGGCATCGTCTGGCTCGTCGTCAAGGTTTTCTTCCTGTTGTCGGTATTCATCTGGGCACGCGCCACGTTCCCGCGCTATCGCTATGACCAGATCATGCGTCTTGGCTGGAAGATTTTCATTCCGGTCTGTGTGGTCTGGCTGGTGGTGGTCGGCTTCTGGATCATGTCGCCGTTGAATATCTGGAAATAAAGGGCGGATGAACCTATGACCGCAATCCAAAACTTCTTCAAGACCTTCTTCCTGACGGAATTGCTCAAAGGCCTCGCGCTGACTGGACGCTATACGTTCCAGCGCAAGGTGACCGTGCAGTTTCCGGAAGAGAAGACCCCGATCTCGCCGCGCTTTCGCGGCCTGCATGCGCTGCGCCGCTACGAAAACGGCGAAGAACGCTGCATCGCCTGCAAGCTTTGCGAAGCGGTGTGCCCGGCGCTCGCCATCACGATCGAATCCGAAACGCGCGCGGACAATACGCGTCGCACCACGCGTTATGACATCGACCTGACCAAGTGCATCTTCTGCGGTTTCTGCGAAGAGAGCTGCCCGGTCGATTCGATCGTCGAAACGCACATTCTCGAATATCACGGCGAGAAGCGCGGCGATCTGTATTTCACGAAAGACATGCTGCTGGCGGTGGGTGATCGCTACGAAGCGGAAATCGCTGCGAACAAGGCAGCGGACGCACCGTATCGTTAACCGCGTTCTGCCCGAGTGGCGCAAGCTGACCGAGGGCAGCAGTAGAGAGCAGAAGTAAAAAGCGGCAGTCAATGCATCAGTAACACGGCCTGTTGTTGGGCCGAGCGCCACGGCCCTGAGCGCCGCGGCACGGCGCACCTGTGCGGTGGCAGGCGGTCAGTCCGCCGCGGCGCACGTGCCAACGAACCATGCCTGACGATGGCCTAACGATGAACCGGTAATCATGGAATTCACGACCGTACTGTTCTACATCTTCGCGCTGCTCCTGGTGGTATCAGGGCTGAAGGTGATCACCTCGCGCAACCCGGTTTCGTCCGCACTGTTTCTGGTGCTGGCGTTCTTCAACGCAGCCGCGATCTGGATGCTGCTGCAGGCCGAGTTTCTCGCGATCCTGCTGGTGCTGGTCTATGTCGGCGCGGTCATGGTGCTGTTCCTGTTCGTCGTGATGATGCTGGACATCAACATCGACGTGCTGCGAAAAGACTTCAAACGCTTCCTGCCCATGGCCACGCTGGTGGGCGCGATCATCGTGATCGAAACCGCGCTGATCCTGTGGCATGGCTACGGCGCGACGGCCACGGCGCTGCGCGATACCACGGCCGCTGCGAACGGCATGGGCGACTGGTCGAATACCCGCCTCATCGGCAAGGTGATCTACACGGATTACATCTTCGCGTTCGAAGTGGCCGGCCTCGTGCTGCTGGTGGCGATCATCGCGGCTATCGCGCTGACCACGAGCCACAAGAAAGACAGCAAACGCCAGAAGGTCAGCGAGCAGGTCAAGGTGCGTGCGCAAGATCGTGTGCGCGTGGTGAAGATGCGTTCGGAAAAGACCGCGGCAACCGTCGCGGCGGAAGAAGCCGCGGCAGCGGCAGCAGCGGCCGACTCGGCACCAGCGAAAAACAGCTGAGCGGACAGGAGATATAAATCATGTTGACCCTTGCTCATTACCTCGTCCTCGGCGCGATCCTGTTTGCGATCAGCGTCGTGGGCATTTTCCTGAACCGTCGCAACGTCATCATCATCCTGATGGCGATTGAGCTGATGCTGCTGGCGGTCAATACCAATTTCGTCGCGTTCTCGCATTATCTCGGCGACGTGCATGGCCAGATCTTCGTGTTCTTCGTGCTGACGGTTGCGGCAGCCGAAGCGGCGATCGGCCTCGCGATTCTGGTGACCCTGTTCCGTAGCCTCGACACGATCAACGTCGAGGATCTGGATCAGCTCAAAGGTTAATTTCGGGAAAAGCGGTTATGACGACACTCAATGAAAACCTGCTGCTGGCGATCCCGCTGGCACCGCTGGCCGGTTCCCTGATTGCGGGGCTGTTCGGAAAAGCGGTGGGACGGGCGGGCGCGCATTCGATCACGATCCTTGGCGTCGCGATTTCGTTCCTGCTTTCGTCTATCGTCTTCGTCCAGGTGATGCACGGTGCGAGCTTCAACGACACCGTCTACGAATGGATGATGATCGGCAAGACGAAGTTCGAAATCGGCTTTCTGGTCGACTCGCTGACCGCGATGATGATGTGCGTGGTGACGTTCGTGTCGCTGATGGTGCACATCTACACGATCGGTTACATGGCCGATGACGATGGCTACCAGCGCTTCTTCTCGTACATATCGCTGTTCACGTTCTCGATGTTGATGCTCGTGATGAGCAACAACTTCCTGCAACTGTTCTTCGGCTGGGAAGCGGTGGGTCTGGTGTCGTACCTGCTGATCGGTTTCTACTTCACGCGTCCCACGGCGATTTACGCGAACATGAAGGCGTTCATCGTGAACCGCGTGGGTGACTTCGGCTTCCTGCTCGGTATCGGGTTGCTGTTTGCGTTCGCCGGCTCGATGAACTACGGCGATGTGTTCGCGAAGCGCACCGAACTCGCCGCCTTGACCTTCCCGGGTACGGACTGGGGTCTGCTGACGGTCGCGTGTATCTGCCTCTTCATCGGCGCAATGGGCAAGTCCGCGCAGTTCCCGCTGCACGTGTGGCTGCCGGATTCGATGGAAGGTCCGACGCCGATCTCCGCACTGATTCACGCGGCGACCATGGTCACGGCCGGTATCTTCATGGTCACGCGTATGTCGCCGCTGTTCGAACTGTCGGATAGCGCGCTGTCGTTCGTGACGATCATCGGCGCGATCACCGCACTGTTCATGGGTTTCCTCGGGATCATCCAGAACGACATCAAGCGGGTGGTGGCGTACTCCACGCTCTCGCAGCTGGGTTACATGACGGTGGCGCTTGGCGTCTCGGCTTACCCGGTCGCCGTGTTCCACCTGATGACGCATGCGTTCTTCAAGGCGCTGCTGTTCCTTGGAGCGGGTTCGGTCATCATCGGCATGCACCACGACCAGGACATGCGCAACATGGGCGGCCTGCGCAAGTACATGCCGATCACGTGGATCACCTCGCTGATCGGTTCGTTAGCGCTGATCGGTACGCCGTTCTTTTCGGGCTTTTACTCGAAAGATTCGATCATCGACGCGGTGAAGCTGTCGCATCTGCCGGGGTCGGGTTTTGCGTATTTTGCGGTGGTGGCAAGCGTGTTCGTCACCGCGCTGTATTCGTTCCGTATGTACTTCATGGTGTTTCATGGCAAGGAGCGCTTCCGTGGTCCGAAGCATCCGGAGTCGCCGATGGGCATCGAAGCTGCCGTGCATGCGCATGACGGTCACGGCCATGACGCGCACGGTCACGGTCACGACGACCACGCTCACGAGCCGCACGAAACGCCGTGGGTGGTCTGGCTGCCGCTGGTGTTGCTGGCGATTCCGTCGGTCATCATCGGCGCGATCGGCGTGGGCCCGATGCTGTACGGCGATTTCTTCCAGCACGGCGTGGCGTTCGACAAGGTGATTTTCATCGGCGAGAACCATCCGGCGCTGCATGAGATGGCCGAAGAGTTCCAGGGCTGGCTGTCGATGGGCTTCCATTCGGTCGCCGGTCTGCCGGTGTGGCTGGCGCTCGCCGGTGTAGTGGTCGCGTGGTTCCTGTATCTGATTCGTCCGGATCTGCCGGCTGTGATCAAGCGCGCGTTCGGTCCGATCTACACGTTGCTCGATAACAAGTACTACATGGACAAGATCAACGAAGTCGTGTTTGCCCGCGGCGCGGTGGCAATCGGCCGAGGTCTCTGGAAGGAAGGCGATGTCGTGGTGATCGACGGTATCGTCAACGGCAGTGCGCGCTTCATCGCCTGGTTTGCCGGCGTGATCCGCTTCCTCCAGTCGGGCTATATCTACCATTACGCGTTTGCCATGATTATCGGCATGCTGGGGCTCCTGACCCTGTTTGTAACGCTCGGCGGCAAATAAGGCGAGGGACACTAATGCACGCTTATCCGATTCTCAGTATCGCAATCTGGTTACCGATCCTCGTTGGCCTTCTGGTTCTGGCTATCGGTTCCGACCAGAACCCGGCTCCGGCGCGCTGGATTGCGCTGATCGGTTCGGTCGTCAGCTTCCTCGTGACGATTCCGCTGATTACGGGTTTTGATTCGAGCACCGCCGACCTTCAATTCGTCGAAAAAGCGAACTGGATCGAACGCTTTAACATCACCTACCACCTGGGTGTCGACGGCATCTCCATGTGGTTCGTGGTGTTGACCGCATTGATTACGGTGATCGTCGTGATTGCCGCGTGGGAAGTGATCACGAAGAACGTCGGTCAGTATCTGGCGGCGTTCCTGATTCTGTCGGGCATCATGGTCGGCGTGTTCAGCGCGGCCGACGGCATGCTGTTCTACGTGTTCTTCGAAGCAACGCTGATTCCGATGTACATCATCATCGGCGTGTGGGGTGGCGCGAACCGCGTCTATGCGGCGTTCAAGTTCTTCCTGTACACGCTGATGGGCTCGCTGCTGATGCTGGTCGCGTTGCTTTATCTGTACATTGAAACGGGTACGTTCGATCTCGCCACGTGGCAACATGCGCAGATCGCGATGACGCCTCAGGTGCTGCTATTCATAGCGTTCTTCATGGCGTTCGCAGTGAAGGTGCCGATGTGGCCGGTTCACACATGGTTGCCGGATGCCCACGTGGAGGCGCCGACCGGCGGCTCCGTCGTGCTGGCCGCGATCATGCTGAAGCTGGGCGCGTACGGTTTCCTGCGTTTCTCGTTGCCTGTCACGCCTGACGCCAGTCATTTCCTCGCACCGGTCGTCATCACGCTGTCGCTGATCGCGGTGATCTATATCGGTCTGGTCGCGATGGTTCAGGCCGACATGAAGAAGCTGGTCGCGTACTCGTCGATCGCGCACATGGGGTTCGTGACGCTCGGCTTTTTCATCTTCAATCAGCTCGGCATGGAAGGCGCGATCATCCAGATGGTCTCGCACGGTTTCGTGTCGGGCGCGATGTTCCTGAGCATCGGCGTGCTGTATGACCGCATGCACTCGCGCCAGATCGCCGATTACGGCGGCGTCGTGAACGTCATGCCGAAGTTCGCCGCTTTCGCGATGCTGTTCTCGATGGCCAACTGCGGCTTGCCGGGCACCTCGGGGTTCGTCGGCGAATTCATGGTGATTCTCGCGGCTGTCCAATACAACTTCTGGATTGCGGGCGGCGCGGCGGTCACGCTGATTCTCGGTGCGGCCTATACGTTGTGGATGTACAAGCGGGTGTATTTCGGCGCGATCGCCAACGATCACGTGAAGAGCCTGCTCGACATCAGCCGTCGCGAGTTTTTCATGCTGGCAGTGCTCGCCGCACTGACGCTGTTCATGGGCCTCTATCCGAAGCCCTTTACCGATGTGATGCACGTATCCGTGGAAAACCTCCTCTCCCACGTTGCGCAGTCGAAACTGCCGTTGCCACAGTAACGCAGAGCGGAGGAATTTAAAGATCATGCAAAACGCCCCTATGACTGCTCTGTTGCCCGACGCACTGGTGATGCTCGCCGTTGTCGTCGCATGGCTCAACGACACGTTCGTCGGCCAGGCCGGTCGCCGTACGACCTACTTCATCGCGTTCTTCTCGACGCTGGTCGCGGGGATCTGGTTCGCAATGAATGCGTTCGATCCGCAAGTGCGCTACTACTTCGGCCACATGTACGTGGTCGATTCGTTCGCGAGCGTGATGAAGGCAGTCGTGACACTCGGCTACGCGGTGTCGATTGTGTATTCGCGCCGATATCTCGAAGATCGCGGACTGTTTCGCGGCGAGTTTTTCCTGCTAGGCATGTTCTCGCTGCTCGGCCAGCTCGTGATGATCTCGGGCAATAACTTCCTGACGCTGTACCTCGGTCTGGAACTGATGTCGCTGTCACTTTACGGCGCGATTGCACTGCGTCGCGACGCGGCACCGTCGAACGAAGCGGCGATGAAGTACTACGTGCTTGGCGCGCTGGCGTCGGGCTTCCTGCTGTACGGCATTTCGATGCTCTACGGCGCGACGGGTTCGCTCGATCTGAACGAAGTGTTCAAGGCGGTAGGTACGAGCCATTACGATCCGAGCGTGCTGCTGTTCGGCGTGATCTTTATCGTTGCGGGCGTGGCGTTCAAGATGGGCGCGGTGCCGTTTCACATGTGGGTGCCGGACGTTTATCAAGGTGCGCCTACAGCCATGACGCTGATGACGGGCGGCGGCCCGAAGGTTGCGGCTTTTGCGTGGGGCTTGCGCTTCCTCGTGATGGGGCTACTGCCGCTGGCGGTTGAATGGCAGGAGATGCTGGTGATTCTGGCGGCGCTGTCGCTGATCGTCGGCAATATCACGGGTATCGTGCAGCGCAACGTCAAGCGCATGCTTGCCTATTCGGCGATCTCGAACATGGGCTTCGTATTGCTCGGCCTGCTGGCCGGCGTGGTCGATCACAAGACCACGGGCGCGGCGAATGCATACGGCTCAGCGATGTACTACAGCATTGTCTATCTGATTACGACGATGGGCACGTTCGGCATCGTCATGCTCCTCGCACGGCGCGATTTCGAGGCGGACACGCTGGAGGACTTCAAGGGCCTCAACCAGCGCAGCCCGGTTTTCGCGTTCGTGATGATGGTCATGATGTTCTCGCTCGCCGGCATTCCGCCCGCGGTTGGCTTCTACGCGAAGCTCGCAGTGCTGCAGGCTACGATGAACGCCGGTTTGACGTGGCTGACGGTGCTGGCCGTGATTACGTCGCTGTTCGGCGCGTTCTATTACCTGCGTATCGTCAAGCTGATGTACTTCGACGAGCCGCAAGACAAGTCGCCGATTATTGCCGATTCGAGCACGCGCGCGCTGCTCGCAGTCAACGGCGTTGCTGTGCTGATTCTCGGTATCGTGCCGGATCCGCTGCTGAAGGCCTGTCTGCAAGCCATTCAGCACACCCTGCTGCTCTGATGTCCGCTGCAGGCTGGTTTATCGTGTTGTTGGCTCTCGTTGGCGCCAACCTGCCGTTTTTGAATCAGCGTCTCTTCGCCGCCATACCCTTGAAAGCGGCGAAGAAGAGCGCCTGGATCCGGATCGGTGAACTGATCGTGCTGTACTTCGTGGTCGGCGCGCTGGGTTTTATGCTCGAAGCGCGCGCGGGCAACCGCTTCGAGCAGGGTTGGCAGTTCTACGCCATTACGTTTGCGCTGTTCGTCGTATTCGCATTCCCCGGCTTCACGTTCCAGTATCTCGTCAAACGCCGCTGACGGCGGCTCGCCGTCGCGCACCATGTTGTCCTGAGGTTCGCTTATGGCAGAAGTACCCAATCATGACGCGGCGCTTACCGAGACATGCCTCGAAAGTAAGGTCATCCATCAAGGTCCGTTTCTGACGCTCAAGTGTGACACGGTGAGCTTGCCGGACGGTAAGCGCGCCACGCGCGAGTACGTTCAGCACCCGGGCGCCGTGATGGTCATTCCGTTGTTCGACGACGGCCGCGTGCTGTTGGAAAGCCAGTACCGCTATCCGATGGGCAAGGTGATGGTCGAATATCCGGCGGGCAAGCTCGACCCGAACGAAAATTCCCTCGCTTGCGCAGTCCGTGAATTGAGGGAAGAAACCGGCTACACCGCGCGCGAATATGTTTATCTGACGCGCATCCACCCGATCATTTCCTACTCGACCGAGTTCATTGATATCTATCTGGCGCGTGGTTTGACGGGCGGTGAGCGCAAGCTCGACGAAGGTGAGTTTCTCGAACTGTTCACCGCGACCGTCGCAGACGTGTCCGAATGGGTGCGCACCGGCAAGATTACGGATGTGAAGACGATTATCGGCACGTTCTGGCTGGAGAAAGTCCTGTCGGGCGCGTGGCCGATGGCTCAGCCTGAATGACGGTTTTCACGCGATGCGCACGCCAGGTGCGCCGAAGCGGATGAACTTCAGAAAAGCCCTCGCTGGTCTATGACTGGCGAGGGCTTTTTTCATCGACGACAGCGAATGATCCGGCTTCGCGCCGAGTCCGGAATCTGAAAAATGTCCGTGTGTCTTATGCCATCTGGCCGTCTCGCCGCATAGCGGCTACCCCTCTAGTATCAAAGCTCAGACGCGCGTCGATCCGGTTGTTTTGGATAACGAATGATTCGGATCGACTGAGTTTTCGATGATTTGAATCAGGTTGTCACTTGACAACCTGATTCAAAGGCTCTAAATTGGAGGCCATGAATGGTTCGCACGACACATGCAAAGAAAGAGATAGAGGCGGCATTGGAATACGCGGAATCGCACGGCTGGCGCGTCCAGGGTGGCGGTAAGGGTCATGCTTGGGGCAGGATCTACTGCCCCTACAACGATGCAGAATGCCGCTGCGGCGAGTTTTGCATATCGAGCATATGGAGCACGCCGAGGAACGCCGGCAATCACGCAAAACACTTGCGGCGCATTGTAGACAATTGCACGGTTCATCAGCATTGATCGGGTCTGCCCACGTCAGGCACGAATGAAAGCAGGGGGAAGTGATGGAATATGAGTTCACGCTGAAATATCGGCTTGCAGAACAAGATTGTGATCTGGAGGCTATCGTTGAACGCCTGGGTGAAGCAGGTTGCGACGACGCCACGGTGGGGATTGGGCAGCCCGGGCGTATTGCACTGTTTTTCACGCGCGAAAGCGCGTCGGCATTTGATGCGCTTATCAGCGCACTCACCGAGGTGAAGGAGGCTGTGCCGTCCGCCCGGCTCGTCGAGGCGGGGCCAGATTTTGTTGGACTAACCGACGTAGCAGAGGTGGCTGGCGTCTCAAGACAAAACATGCGCAAGCTCATGTTGAGTCATGCGAAAGACTTTCCCGCTCCGGTCCATGAGGGCAGTGCATCGGTATGGCATCTGTCGGACATTCTCGACTGGTTAAATGCGCGCGGCGGGTATGAGATCGACGCAGGCGTCTTCGACGTCGCGAAGTCAGCCAAGCAGATCAATCTTGCGAAAGGGATTCGCGAACTCGACGCGCGCCTTAATCGCCAACTTCAGTTCCTCGTGGCTTAAGAGGGCTGCCATCGGAACACGCAAAGATTCGCCGGAGGGGTTTGCAAAGGGCGGGCCGGCTTGTGTGCCGGCAACAACGCTGGCGACAGCGCCGTGAGTTCACGGCGGCGAAGGCACCTTCGGCAGCCGTTCGCTTGAAGCGTTAAAATCGCACACCACGTCGCTTCTCTGCGCCGCGCGGTTCTGGCGAGTCGCCTGGTGAATTTACGAACGACCGTTCACAAAAACTTATTTTGCGCTAAACTCGCACGCAAGCCCTGATTCCACATGAAGGTCCTCGATTTACAGTGTGCGCATGGCCATCGCTTTGAAGGATGGTTTGCTTCGGCTGAAGACTTTGAGTCGCAGCAGTCCCGCAAGCTCGTTGCATGTCCGATTTGCGGTGCGAATCAAGTAAGCCGTCTCCCGTCAGCGCCTCGTTTGAATTTGTCAGGCGCGACCGAGACGAAACCGACTGCCGCCGCTGAAGGTGCACAAGCGAAGCTTATGCGTGCGCTGCGCGAGGTACTGGAGAAGACGGAGAACGTGGGCGACCGCTTTGCCGAGGAAGCGCGGCGTATTCACTATAACGAAGCGCCCGCTCGCAACATTCGTGGTGTGACCACACCGGAAGATGCGCGCGCCTTGGTCGAAGAAGGCATCGAAGTGATGCCGCTGCCAGTTCCTGCTGCCCTGAAGGAACCGCTGCAATAGCGCGGTGGCTCTTTGGCGGCGGGTGGTTGCGGCCAGGAGACACTACGCATGAATCTGGACTATTCCCCCGCTGACAACGCGTTCCGCGTCGAAGTACGCACCTGGCTCGAAGCGAATCTGCCGCGCGAGCTTAGCCGCAAAGTACTCAATCACAAACGTCTGAATCGCGAAGATTTCGCCGGCTGGCACAAGCTGCTGGGTACGCGCGGCTGGTCGGCGGTGGCGTGGCCGAAAGAATACGGGGGGCCTGGCTGGAACGCGACTCAACGACATATCTGGGACGAAGAATGCGCGCGGATCGGTGCGCCGTCGGTGCTGCCCTTCGGCGTGTCGATGGTGGCACCTGTCCTGATGAAATACGGCAACGAAGCGCAGAAGCGCCATTACTTGCCGCGCATACTCGACGGCACGGACTGGTGGTGCCAAGGCTACTCGGAACCCGGCTCCGGTTCCGACCTCGCGTCGCTGCGCACTCGCGCTGAACGCTCCGGCGATCATTACATCGTCAATGGTCAGAAAACCTGGACGACGCTCGGCCAGTATGCGGACATGATGTTTTGCCTCGTACGTACCGATAGCGGCGCCAAAAAGCAGGAGGGCATTTCATTCCTGCTGATTGATATGAAAACGCCCGGCATCACCGTTCGTCCAATCATTACGCTCGACGAAGACCACGAAGTGAACGAAGTGTTTTTCGAAGACGTGAAGGTACCGGTCGACAATCTGGTAGGGGAGGAAAATCGGGGCTGGACTTACGCGAAATATCTGCTCGGTCATGAACGCACGGGTATTGCGCGGGTCGGTCAATCCAAACGCGAACTGGTTTTTCTCAAACGTCTCGCGCTCGATCAGAAAAAGAATGGTCGGCCATTGCTGGAAGATCCGGTGTTCGCCGCAAAGGTAGCGAGCCTTGAGATTGAACTGATGGCGCTTGAAGTCACCGTGCAGCGCGTGGTCGCCAATGAAGCCGGGGGGCGTGGCCCGGGACCCGAAGCATCCATGCTTAAGATCAAGGGGACGGAGGTACAACAGGCGCTGACTGAACTGATGTTCGAAGCGGTTGGCCCGTTCGCCGCGCCGTTCGACGTGCCGTTCCTGGAAGGCGAACGCGAGCACAGCCTTGCTGGAAATGACGACGCCGCGCCGCTGGCCGCGTATTACTTCAACTTCCGCAAGACGTCGATTTATGGCGGCTCGAACGAAATTCAAAAGAACATCATCGCGCAGATGATTCTGGGACTTTGAGGAGCGGCGCATGGACTTCACTTTTACCGACGAGCAACAGCAATTTGCCGACGCGCTGCGCCGCTATCTCGACAAGAACTACGGCTTTGAAGCGCGCCAGAACATCGTGCGATCGGACTCCGGCATATCCGACACGCATTGGGCAGCATTCACCGAACTGGGCTTGACTGCGCTACCGGTGCCGGAAGCGCAAGGCGGTTTCAACGGCGGCGCGATCGACATGCTGGTGGTCATGCAGGAGCTAGGCCGGGCATTGGTCGTCGAACCGTATTGGGCGACCGCCGTGGGTATCGAAGCGCTGCGCCTTGCCGGCAGCGGGCAGGGCGAAGACGGCGCATTGCTTGAGCGCGCGGCGCAAGGCGAAATCAAACTGGCGGTGGCTTTTCACGAACCGCACGCGCGCTATGACCTGTTCGACGTACAGACAACTGCAGGCAACGAAGGCGAACGGCAGACTTTGAGCGGCACGAAGTCTGTCGTATTGCATGGCGCGCAGGCAGACCACTGGATCGTGCCTGCCCGTCTCGACGGCGAAATTGCGCTCTTTGTCGTGGCGCGCGACGCAGCCGGCGTCAAGATCACCGATTACCGGACGATCGACGGCCAGCGTGCGGCCACGCTCGAATTCAGCCGAACGCCCGCGCGCCGTTTGTCCGGTCAACATGCGGGTGCTGCAACCCTCGAACATATCGCGGACTACGGCACGTTGCTTTTATGCGCGGAGGCAATCGGCGCGCTCGACGCGCTGAATCTGGCTACCGTCGACTACACGAAAACGCGCCAGCAGTTCGGCCAGCCGATCGCGCGCTTCCAGGCGCTCCAGCACCGCATGGTCGACATGCTGATTCATGCGGAGCAGGCACGTTCGCTCACCTATCTGGCTGCCATGCGTTATGGCGGCGCTAATGCCGACGAACGTCGCCGCGCGGTCTCCGCCGCGAAAGCGCGCGTCGGGCAGGCCGCGCGTTTCGTGGGACAGCAGGCGGTTCAGTTGCACGGCGGCATGGGTGTCACGAACGAAGTGGCCGCGGCGCATCTGTTCAAGCGGCTTGCTATCATCGAAACCACATTGGGCGACGTCGATCACCATCTGGCGCGGTTCACTGCGCTGCCCGGCTTTGCCACGGTCGAGGTGTGATCGGCGCCTGAAGCGAATCACAAGGAGAGGCGGCAATGGGTTTGAGCTACGAGGATATGGTGGTCGGCACGACTGTGGAGATCGGCAAGCATACGTTCACGCGTGAGGAAATCATTGCGTTTGCCGAGAAGTTCGATCCGCAGCCGTTTCATGTAGACGAAGCCGCCGCGGCGGAGTCGCCGTTTCGCGGATTGGTGGCGAGCGGCTGGCACACCTGTTCGGTCATGATGGGTTTGCTCGTGCGCAACGCTCTAAAGGGCTCCACGTCGATGGGATCGCCCGGGATCGACGACATCCGCTGGCTAAAGCCGGTGCGCGTTGGCGATACGATCACCATGACGAACTCGGTGCTGGATAAACGCGTGTCGGAGAGCAAGCCTGATCGCGGCATCGTATCGACGCAGTGGACAGGCACCAATCAGCACGGTGAAACGGTGGTGACGGTGCGTTCGAAGGCGCTGTTCGGACTGCGTAATCCGGGTGCCGCGACATGACAGGCGGCGCCGTCACCGTCATGACGTTAAGCAGCGCCGAGGACCTGCGGGCTCTGATTGCCGCCGAGCCGCGGATGAGCGAATGGATAACGGTCGATCAGGACAGCGTCGACCGATTCGCTGAAGCGACCGGCGACCGGCAATGGATTCATGTCGATCCGGAGCGAGCGCGGCGCGAGTCGCCATTCGGCGGCCCCATCGCGCATGGTTTCATGACGCTCTCACTGATACCAGCGTTGCTTGGGAAAACGGTGACGCTTAAGCAGCGAATGGGCGTCAACTACGGCTTGAATCGCGTGCGGTTCACATCGCCAGTGCCCGTTGGATCGGAATTGCGCGCCAGCTTTGCGGTCAAGTCGGTCAGTGACGTTGATGACGGCGTGCAGGTTGTGTGGGACGTCACCTTGGAGCGGCGGGGTAGCGAGCGGCCGGTGTGCGTCGCGGAGTTCATCACGCGGCACTACTTTTAAATGCGCGGTCAGGCAGCGTGATGGGAAAAAGCGAGTAAGACGCAAGTCCGCTCGCTGTTCTGTGTGCGGCCCGCACACATAGTGCGCGCAAGCCGCAGCGGCAAGCACGATTGGCGACCCGCGACTCCTATGCATACGCATGGTCCACCACGCACAACGCACAACGCACAACGCGGGCGCGAACAACCGCCCGCGATATCAAACTTAACCCTCCGCTTAGACCACCCATCCCAACCGTCGACCGAACAACACCGCGCGAGCAGCAACGCACCACGCCGCTCGCGCGCTCACCGGAACGCCGCTTTCACACCCGCGTAACCGGCGTCTCCACGCGAGCCGCTGCGCCTGCATCCATATATCGCGCAAGCTCGAGTTTGGCGATCGCGTTTCGATGCACTTCGTCCGGCCCATCGGCAAAGCGCAAGGTCCGCGCCGACGCATACGCATAGGCCAGCGGAAAGTCGTCGCTCACGCCGCCGCCGCCGTGCGCCTGGATCGCCCAGTCGATCACCTGGCACGCCATATTGGGCGCAACCACCTTGATCATCGCAATCTCGCCGCGAGCGCCCTTGTTGCCGACGGTGTCCATCATGTACGCCGTCTTCAACGTAAGCAGACGCGCCTGTTCGATTATGCAGCGCGCTTCCGCAATGCGCTCCAGCGTCACTCCTTGCGCCGCGACCGGCTTGCCGAACGCGATACGTTGCAGCGAGCGTTTCGACATCAGTTCGAGCGCACGTTCGGCCAGACCGATCAGGCGCATGCAATGGTGAATGCGGCCGGGTCCCAGGCGCCCTTGTGCAATCTCGAAACCGCGCCCTTCGCCGAGCAACAGGTTGCCGACGGGCACGCGCACATTGTCGAGCGTGATTTCCATATGCCCGTGCGGTGCGTCGTCGTAACCAAACACGGTAAGCGGACGGTGCACGGTGATGCCGGTGGCGTCGGCGGGAACGAGGATCATCGACTGCTGCTGGTGACGCGGCGCTTCCGGATCGGTTTTGCCCATGACGATGTAGATCTTGCAGCGCGGATCTCCGGCACCGGATGACCACCACTTATGACCATTGATCACGTAGTAGTCGCCGTCGCGCACGATGCTTGTCTGAATGTTGGTCGCATCCGACGACGCCACTTCCGGCTCGGTCATCAGGAACGCGGAACGGATCTGACCTTGCAGCAGCGGTTCGAGCCATTCGCGTTTGTTGTCTTCGCTGCCGTAACGCTCGATCGTTTCCATGTTGCCGGTGTCGGGCGCGTTGCAGTTAAACACTTCCGGCGCCCAGGGCACGCGCCCCATGATCTCGCACAACGGCGCGTATTCGAGATTTGTCAGACCCGCACCGCGCGACGATTCCGGCAGAAACAGATTCCACAGCCCGGCTTCACGCGCTTTCAGTTTGAGTTGTTCGATCAGTTCGGTCGGCACCCACGCGTTGCCAGCGTGGCGATTGCCGGCTATCTCTGCATAAAAGGCCTGCTCGTTCGGGTAGATGTGCTCGTCGAAGAACGCGAGCAGCTTGTCGCGCAGCGCCTGAACCTTCGGGGTGTAATCGAAATTCATGTATGTCCTCGCGTGTTACGGATACCGTCTGTTCAGTTGCACAGCCATGACCGCGTTGCGTGGTGTCAGCGATCGCGCGCGACCAGCACGACACCGCAGCGCGCTCAGGTGCGCTTTATTGTCTAGCGCACCTTCTGTGCAAAGCGCCACGCGAGTTCCGCCATCGGCTTTGCGCGGCGGCCGGCATCCAGCGCCTGCGCGCTTGCCGCGGTACCGTCGACGACACGCTTCATGATCCCCTGCAGAATCGCTGCAATGCGGAACATGTTGTACGCCAGATAGAAATTCCAGTCGCCGCGGATTTCGAAACCCGTGCGTTCGCAATAGCGCTCGACGTAGCGCGTCTCGTCCGGAATGCCCAGCGCCGTCCAGTCCAGGCCGGCGATGCCGCGGAATTGCGCAGGGTCGACATGCCACGCCATGCAGTGATAGGCGAAGTCCGCAAGCGGATCGCCGAGCGTCGACAACTCCCAGTCGAGCACCGCAAGCACGCGCGGTTCTTCGGGGTGGAAGATCAGATTATCGAGCCGATAGTCCCCATGGACGACCGAGACACGCTCGCCCGTTTCCGCGGGCATGTGCTGCGGCAGCCATTCGATCAGACGATGCATCGAATCGATTCGCTCCGTTTCCGACGCAATGTACTGCTTGCTCCAGCGGCCGATCTGCCGCGCAAAGTAGTTGCCCGGTTTGCCGTAGCCGGCGAGACCCGCCGCCGCGACGTCCACGCTATGCAGCTCCGCGATCACGCGATTCATCTCGTCGTAGATCGCGCCGCGTTCCTGCGGCGACATGCCAGGCAGAGATTGATCCCACAGCACGCGGCCCTGGACGAACTCCATCACATAGAACGCACGGCCAATCACGCTTTCGTCTTCGCACAGCGCAAGCATTTGCGCCACGGGCACGCCGGTTCCAGCAAGGCCGTGCATCACCCGATATTCGCGCTCGACAGCATGTGCCGACGGCAGCAACTTCGCCGCCGGCCCAGGTTTGGCGCGCATGACATATGAACGTGACGGGGTCACCAGCTTGAACGTCGGGTTCGACTGGCCGCCCGCAAACTGTTCGATCTCCAGTGGACCGCCAAAGCCCTCGACATGTTGCGCGAGCCACGCGGCGAGCGCATCGGTGTCGAAACGCTGCCGCTCGTTGACCGGACGTGTTCCCTCGAATGCCGAGTAATCAGGTTTGCTGTCCGGTTCGCCGCTCTCTGTGGCGTTCACCATATGTCTCCTCCAGGTCGGGTTCAGCTACGCTTGAATTGAACGAACTGTGCGTAGAGCATTTCCATCGTGGTATTGCGCACGTCGCGATGTAGCGGCGACGGCGGTGAATAATTGATTGTGCGTAATACCAAGTCGCGCGGCCGTTCGCCGACATCGAGTGCGTTGATGCAGCCAGTGGCTTGCGCAAGATGACCGAAAAACGTGCGTCCGCCGGCAGTGAGCGCATGAGAGAGAATGGCGCGATTCACCCCGCCATGCAGCACGAGCAGCACGGTGTCCCACGACGAATCGTCGCGCAACCTGGCCACGGCGGGCAGCACACGATCGAACAGCGAGCCGATCGTTTCGCCGTCGAGAAAGCGTGTGCTTTCCGGCACGATGCCATCGAACGCGCCGAGGAACGCCGCCTCGACATCTTGCTGTGCAATATGGCTGAGTTTGCCGCCGCGAATTTCCTGCAGCGCGGGCTCGGTTTCGAGCGCAATTTGCTGACCGGTTTCCGCGAGCACGCGCTGCGCGGTTTCAACGGTGCGCGGCAATCCACTGACCATCACACGATCGAAGCGCACCTGCTGTTGCGCGAACACGCGGCCCGCGGCGCTTGCCTGCTCGCGGCCGTTGGCGTTCAACGGCACGGTATCGGGATCGATCGCGCGGCCGGAATCGTCGAAGTACGTCACGTCGCCATGACGCATCAGGTAGATGCGGCGGCGCTTGGGCAATTGATAGTGGGGCATGGTCCGCGGGTTCAGTGGCGCGCGCTCGTTCGATCGTTCACTTGTAGACCGGCTGGCGTTTTTCGAGGAACGCGGAAATCCCTTCGAGCCCGTCGCGATGATGGAGCGAAGCAACAAAGCTGTCGCGCTCCTGGCTCAGATGCTCGGCAAGCGGTTGGGCGCCGGCCGCGCCGATCAGCCCTTTGATGCGAGCCACCGAGTTCGGCGAAATCTTGCCGAGTTCGTCGGCCCATGCCACCGCCGCGTCGCGCACGGCGCCCGTCTTCGCGAGGCGGTTGACCACGCCGAGTTCATGCAAACGCTCGGCGCCGATCGGTTTGCCTTCGATCAGCACTTCGGTTGCCAGTTGACGCGGCAACGCGCGGGCAAGAAACCACGAGCCGCCGCCATCCGGCGTCAAACCGACCCGCGCGTACGACATGACGAATTTCGCCTCACTCGCGGCGACGATCAGATCACACGCGAGCGCGAGCGAGAATCCCGCACCGGCCGCGGCGCCGTCCACGGCTGCAATCACCGGCTTGGACGACAGGCGCACTGCCGAAATCCATTCGCCCAGCAGATCGATGCTTTCCGCCTGGACCGAAGGATCTTTCGCGCGATTTTCGAGCAGGCGGTTCAGATTGCCGCCCGCGCAGAAGAAGTTGTCCGCGCCGGTGATCACGACGGCCCGGATCGACGGATCGCGCTCGACCGAGTCGAGCGCTTCGATACCGGCGGCGTACATGTCGGGATGCAGCGCGTTGCGTGCGCCAGGGTTGGACAGCGTCAGCACCAGCGTCGATTCGCTTTCGGTAGGGCGAGAGGTCAGAAGTTCGGCGCTCATGATTGCGTTTCCGAGGTGTGGGTTGCGGTGTCAGCCGTGTCGGCGGCGTCGCGCTGCGTAAGCGGCAGCCCAAGCTGTGCGCGCCGTGCAAGCCACGGTGAGGGGCGATAGCGCGGATCGCCGAGCACGCTGAACATATTGCGCAGAATCGTCAGGATGGTGCGCGAGCCGAGCGCGTCGCCAAGTGCCAGCGGACCGCGCGGATAGCCGAGGCCAAGGGTGACGGCGAGATCGATATCGTCCGGCGACGCGATCTGTTTTTGCGCGATGTCGCAGCCGATGTTGACGATCGTTGCCACGACGCGTTGCGCGACGAAACCGGTCGAATCGCGGATCACGGTGACCGGAACCCCGTCGGCGGCAAAGAGTGCGTGTGCTGTGTCGCGTACGTGGCGGCGGGTGGCCGGCGTGGTCATCAGCGTGCGGCGCTGCGCGTTCACTAAAGGAAAGAGTGTGTCGACGGCGACCGTGCGGCTCGCGTCGAGTGCTTCGTCCACGGCGGCCGTAGTCGCGTCGTGACCGAACGGCGTGACGACGATGAGCGAGTCCGCAGCGGGGGTCACGCCTTCGTCGAGTTGCACGCCTGCCTTGCTGACAAGTTCGGCGACGGCCTGATGAGCATGCGGATAGCGTTTGCTGATCCAGACACTGGCGGGCAATTCAGTGGGCACCGGTGTTTCCGCGGGTACCTGCTGTTTGCCGTCCACGTACCGATAAAAGCCTTCGCCCGTCTTGCGGCCGATCAATCCACCCGCGAGCCGCGTGCCGGTAATCGGCGACGGCGTGAAACGCGGCTCTTCATAGAACTGGTGATAGATTGATTCCATCACCGGATGCGACACGTCGAGCGCGGTCAGATCGAGCAGCTCGAAAGGCCCGAGGCGAAAGCCCGCTTGCTCGCGCATGATTCTGTCGATGTCCGCGAAGCTCGCGACGCCTTCGCCCGCCACGCGCAGCCCTTCCGTGTTTATGCCGCGGCCCGCGTGATTGACGATGAAGCCCGGCATGTCTTTCGCGCGCACCGGCGTGTGGCCCATGCGGCGCGCGAGATCCGTCAACGCGTCGCCTGCGGCGGGGTCGCTGCGCAGACCGTCGATTACCTCGACGACTTTCATCAGCGGTACGGGGTTGAAGAAGTGATAACCGACCACGCGCGACGGGTCGCTACAGCCAGCTGCAATGGCCGTAATCGACAGCGACGAGGTGTTCGACGCGAGCACGCACCGCCCGCTCACGACAGTTTCGAGTTCGCGAAACAGCGCCTGCTTGACGTCGAGCTTCTCGACAATCGCTTCGATCACGAGGTCGCAGTCGGCGAGGTCCGTGATAGCTTGTGCACCGCTCACGTTCGCGAGCGCGGCCAGTGAGCGCGCCTGCTCGAGCTTGCCTTTCTCGGTCAACCTGGCGAAAGTCTCGGCGAGGTAATCGCGCGCGGCGCCGACCGCAGCAGGATTGGCGTCGTACAGACGCACTTGCAGGCCCGCAAGCGCGGCAATCTGCGCGATGCCGCGGCCCATTGCACCTGCCCCGACAATGCCGATAGTCTCGATGCTGAAATGGCGAGAGGTCATTGGGATGCTCGACTCCATGGTTATTTTAGAATAGCACGATCGTGCAATTTACTGGATGATGATTTGCCGAAGGCCGCGGGCATGAACTGAACAGCGGCCTCACACAATCTGCCCGAAGGAGACACGGGATGATCAAGCTGTGCGGTTTCGCGCTTTCGAACTACTACAACAAGGTGAAGTTCGTGCTTCTCGAACACGGCATCCCGTTCGAGGAAGTTCTGGTGATTCCGAGTCAGGAAGAAGCCATGCTCGAACACTCGCCGCTTGGCAAGGTGCCGTATCTGCAGACCGCCGAGGGCGATCTGTGCGAGTCGCAATGCATTGTCGAGTATCTGGCTGCGCGTTATCCCGAGAAGACGATCTTTTCCGCCGATCCGTGGAAGGCAGCCAAGGAGCGCGAGATGATCATGTTCGTCGACGTGCACCTCGAGCTGACCGTACGCAATCTGTACAAGGAAGCGTTCTTTGGCGGCAAGGTCACCGACGCAACGAAAGGGCGCGTTGAGAAATTGCTCGCGCATCACATTGCCGGCTTTAAACGGATCGCGAAGTTCGGACCGTATTTGTGCGGTGAGCGTTTCAGTGTCGCCGACGCGGCGGGTTACGTGAGCTTGCCGCTGGTGGGCCTGGCTACGCAGGTGATTTACGGCCGCGATTTCCTGCTCGACGCCGGGATTGAGTGGAAAAACTATGTGAAGACGATCGACCAGCGCCCGGCCGCGCAACGCGTTACCGAGGATCGCAAAGCGTACATCGCGGCGCAACGTTCGTCCTGAAGCGCGTGGCATGGGACGCGCTTCGGCACGCGAGCGGCACGTGTCGCTCACCGTTCGACCGTTGCGCATCGCGGCCGCGGCGCGCGATGGCGACAAACGTGGGTTCAGTCGCAGCATCGCGCGGGTCATGCTACAGCCGCGCCAGTCGCTCGAGCGCGGTGGCGAGCGTGTTTTCCTGCTTGGCGAAGCAGAAGCGCACTACGCCCGACTCATGCGCCTCGTGATAGAAGGCGGAAACAGGAATAGCCGCTACGCCGATTTCGCCGGTCAGCCATTGTGCGAATTCGGCTTCCGGCGCGTCGCTGATGGCCGAATAGTCGACGCATTGAAAGTACGTCCCCGTGCACGGCAGCAAACGGAAGCGGGAATCTGCGAGCCCCGCGCGAAAAAAGTCGCGCTTCTTTTGATAGAAGGCCGGCAAGTTCAGGTACGGCGCGGGGTCTTTCATGTACTCGGCAAGGCCGACCTGCATTGGCGTATTCACGGTGAACACGTTGAACTGATGGACCTTGCGAAACTCGGTGGTCAGTGCGGCAGGCGCCGCGACGTAGCCGACCTTCCAGCCCGTGACGTGATAGGTCTTGCCGAAGCTCGACACCACGAAACTGCGCTGCGCGAGTTCCGGATAACGGGCCATGCTTTCGTGCGGCGCGCCGTCGTAGACCATGTGCTCGTACACTTCGTCGGAAAGAATCAGCACGTTGGTGCCGCGCACGGTCTCCTCGAGTTTGCGCATATCGTCCGCGCGCCAGACTGTGCCCGTCGGGTTGTGCGGTGTGTTGATCAGCAGGAGCCGTGTTTTCGGCGTGATGGCGGCCGCGAGCTTGTCGAACGGAATGCGGTAATCCGGCGCGTCGAGCGTGACGAACACTGGTTTGCCGCCGGCCAGTTCGATGGACGGCAGATAACTGTCGTACGTGGGTTCGATCACTACCACTTCATCGCCCGGATGAACGGTGCACAAAATCGCTGTCAGTAATGCCTGTGTCGCGCCTGCGGTGACGGTGATTTCCGTTGTCGCGTCGTAACGGCGGCCATACAGGCTCGCGATCTTGTCGGAAATGGCCTGGCGCAGCGGCGCGACGCCTGCCATCGGCGGGTACTGGTTGTGGTCCTCACGCATGGCATTCGTCACCGCCTCGACGATGCGCGGATCGCAACTGAAGTCAGGAAAGCCCTGACCCAGATTCACAGCGCCTTTTTCAGCGGCGAGCGCGCTCATTACCGTGAAGATCGTTGTGCCGACGCTCGGCAGGCGAGATGGAAACGAAGGACTCGTGGGCGTGTCGTGCGGTGCATTCATGGCGCTTTCCGGAGCTTGGACGTATGAGTGAGTGGGCGAGTCGGGCAGGGGCCGTGGTTTGACGCGTCGAATCCTGATTGTAGGGAATCGCCGCGCTCCGTGGGTGCGGCGGCGTTCACGTTAGCCATCCGGCCAGGCTAGTCGCTGGCATCAGGCGCGCACGGGCTCGTTCGGCTTACCGAGCCACGCGCTCACCGACTCGACGAACGGCGCGGGTGGCGCAATCTGAAAGCCGAAGTCGCGTGCAATCCGTTTGGCGAGCTTCAACACCGCGCGGTCTTTCGACACCAGCCAGTCCGCCTGCGCCGCATGCGCCAGTTCGAGAAACTTCTGGTCGTCGCGATCCTTGCACTTCGGCAGTGGCTTCGCGTCTTCCGCAGGTGCGGCCGGCTCGACCTGTTGCGCGAGACGTGCCACCACGTCGAGCGCCGCCGCTTTATCGACCTTTCGGTGCACGAATTGCGGATAGTCAAGCACGTACGCGAGTTCCGCGAGGCAACGCGTGTCGATCAGCGCGGACAGCGCGCCGGTTTCGAGCGCGGCGCGAATGGGCCGCGTGTGCGGATCGTCGAACACGAGAATATCGATCCATACATTGGAATCGAGAACGACGCGCAAAGCGCCGCGTGACGCATGGGAACCGGGCATTCGTTACAATCTGGCTTTCGTCTTTGACCGCCAGGCACGGCGTGCCTGCAAGCCTCTATGATAATCGTTCTGTCGCCGGCGAAATCGCTCGACTACGAAACCCCGCCGCACGTCAAAAAGCACACGATCCCCGATTTCGTCGACGACGCGGCTGAATTGATTGGCGGTTTGCGTCGTTTGTCGCCGCAGCAGATTGCTTCATTGATGGACATTTCGGATCAGCTTGCGCACCTGAATTTCCAGCGTTACGCGGACTGGTCGCCGAAGTTCGACATGCATAACGCCAAGCAGGCCGTACTGGCGTTCAACGGTGATGTGTATGAGGGCTTCGACGCCAAGACGCTGTCCTCCGCCGATCTGGACTATGCGCAAAACCACGTGCGTGTGTTGTCTGGCCTGTACGGCCTGCTTCGCCCGCTCGACCTGTTGCAACCCTACCGGCTCGAAATGGGCACGCGGTTGTCCAATCCGCGCGGCAAGGATCTTTACGCGTTCTGGGGTGAGCGGATCACGCAGGCGCTGAACGCCCAGCTGAAAAAAAACGCGGTGGCCTCGCGCGTGCTGGTGAATTGCGCATCGAACGAGTACTTCAAGTCGGTTCGGCCGAAGCTGCTCGAAGCGCCCGTCATTACGCCGGTGTTCGAAGACTGGAAGGGTGGCCGCTTCAAGATCATCAGCTTCCATGCGAAGCGGGCGCGCGGGCTGATGGCGCGCTTCGTCGTGGAAAATCGCCTGGCGAAACCCGAGCAGCTGAAGGCGTTCGACTCCGAGGGCTATGCGTTCGACGCCGATGCCTCGAACGATTCCACCTACGTATTCCGCCGGCGCGTCGCGGAATGAGCAGCGCGCCGCGCACATCTGCAGGAAGAACATCATGACGTTATCCATCACGAGCAACTTCGACGCGGGCGCCATTGAAGTGCTGGCTTGCGAAGACGCCGCCAATATCCGCCTGCGGGTGCGGCCGGATAGCCATGCGGAGTTTGCGCAGTGGTTTTACTTTCGGCTCTCGGGCGCCGCAGGCGAGCGCTGCCTGATGACGTTCGAAAATGCGGCGGCATGTGCGTTCGCGGAAGGCTGGCGCGACTACCGGGCCGTCGCGAGCTACGACCGCGTGAACTGGTTTCGCGTGCCGACTTCGTATGACGGCAAGGTGTTGACGATCGATCACACGCCGGATTTCGACCGGATCTACTACGCGTATTTCGAACCGTACTGCGAAGAGCGTCATTCGGAGTTTCTGGGCGCCGTGCAGCAGATGCCGCAGGCCGCGCTGACGGAGTTGGGCAAGACCGTCGAAGGCCGGCCCGTGTCGCTGCTCACGCTCGGCACGCCGCAAACTGGCGACACGCCGAAGAAGAAAGTCTGGCTGATCGCGCGTCAGCATCCTGGCGAGACGATGGCCGAATGGTTTATCGAAGGGCTCGTGAAGCGTCTGGCAGGCTGGGGCGACTGGGTGGGCGATCCGGTCGCGCGCAAGCTATACGATCACGCGGTGTTTTATATCGTGCCGAATATGAATCCCGACGGCAGCGTGCACGGCAACTTGCGGACTAACGCGGCTGGCGCGAATCTGAACCGCGAGTGGATGGGACCGGATGCGTCGCGCAGTCCCGAAGTGCTGGTGGTGCGCGATGCGATTCACGCGATCGGCTGCGATCTCTTCTTCGACATTCACGGGGACGAAGCGCTGCCTTATGTGTTCGTGGCGGGCTCCGAAATGCTGCCTGGTTTCACTGAGCGTCAGGCCGAAGAGCAAAGGGCGTTTATCGACGCGTTCAAGCAGGCGAGCCCGGACTTTCAGGACAAGTTCGGTTACGCCGCGAGCAAGTATCGCGAAGATGCGCTGAAACTGGCATCGAAATATATCGGCAATGAATTTGGTTGCCTGTCGTTGACGCTGGAAATGCCATTCAAGGACAACGCCAACCTGCCCGACGAACGCGTGGGTTGGAACGGTGAGCGTAGCGCGTCGCTAGGCGCGGCCATGCTGCAGGCCATTTTGCATCACGTCGAGACGTTTGGCTGACACCATATAGGGTGGCGCGGCTTGCGTCCGATTGATGCTGCAAAAGAAGAGGCGCATACCGCTGAGGTATGTGCCTCATTTTCATTGAGCGCCCGGGTGGCGGATGCATGCGGCAGTCTTGAGCGTGCGACCGCTATTGCGATTTCTTCTTGTTGACCGCCTTGCTCGACGTCGTCCTGGACGATTTGCCGGAACCGGATCGGGAAGACTTCGTCACCGCTTTTTTCGAGGTCTTGCCTGCGGCCGAATGCTTGCCTTTCGAGCCTTTGTGCTTGCCCGAAGCGGAATGCGATTCCGGCGACCGCGAACTTTGCGCGCGCGCGGGCGGCACCGGATCATTCCAGCTGAACGCGAGCATCTGCGCACCTACATAGCCGCAGCGGAACTTCAGATCGGCAGGATCGCCATTACCGCTCTGCGGAATGCCGAGCCCTTCGACGGTGACGATATTATCGACCTTGACGCGCTGCTTGCCTTCGTCGAATGAATCGTTCCACGGCGTGACAGTGGCATGCGCGCTGTCGAACGAACTGGACGGAAACTCGACGTGGTCGAAGGCGGTGGATGTGCTTGCAACGAAGTCGCCATGAGCGGCACAGTCGGCGACCAGAGGGTCGGCGTGCATTTCATTGACGAACTTGTTGACGAGATCGTTGTGCTGTTCGAGTTGATCGGCGAAAGCGGGAGCAGCGCATGTGAGCGAGAGTGTCGCTGCAAACGTTGCCAACCGGCCGACCAACCGCAGCAATCGGCGCGGTACGTTGGTGCGATCCATCTAGTTCGTTAGAGACTAATGACGTGAGGCATGTAAGATGCCTGGCGAGAGTGTGTAGTTCAATCCTGATAAAAATTTTTGTCTTCGCGTGCTCAATGAGCTACGCATCAGGTGTGTTGCGGGGAGTCAGCACAATGCAGTCTTCACAATGCGCGTATTCGTGAGTCTGCTCATACCCGCGCTTTTTATCAGGTGCGTGGACCACCTAGGCGGTAGCGCCGCACATCATACGTAGTGACCCATGCCGGACGATAAACCGCGATCAACGCCGTGGACATACCAGTGAACCACGCTTCGCCGATGGCGAGAAGGAAAACGCTAAACGCGTAGCCCGCAGGCACCACTGTGATCGAACCATCGGCGAGCGCGACGTGCACGCCGAGTGCTGCGGCAGCCGTTAGCGACACGGCAATGGCGGGCGAGACGAAACCCTGGCCAAAGATGAACATGAAGAGATTGCGAGGCAGCCACGCTATGCTCGCACGCTGAACCAGCGTGGAGATGCCGACCGGCAGCGCGCCGTATACAAGGAAAGTCAGTGCGATGCCTTGCCATGGCGCGTCGAAGATGACCGCCGCGAGGCCGGTGACGATTGCCATCGCGATCAATGCCAGCGCCCAGTCAAATAGAGTGACGACAAGCGTGGCGCCGAGCAGATGCATGACGGTGCCGTCGTCGAGCCAGGCATTACTGGCCCACAGCACCGACACAGCGACGATGATCGCCAGCCAGACATGCTGCAGCGTGCCGTCCTGAAGCCGTTTGAAAGGATTTTTCCACAGCGCGAGCGCGACCACTATCGCAGTGGCGATCCAGCCACCGACAGCGACCCAGAACGGAAGCGGTGTGTACAGGAAACCCATGAGTCTCATATTACTCGTTGGACGAGAAAAGGTGTGAGCGGATTCCATGCCAGCGAGCACCCACGCCAACCGATAGTGTGCACGCCTTGACCAGCGCGTGCATCGAGCGAGCTCAGGCCGGCCCTTGCGCCGGCTTGTCGGGGTCTGACAAGACGGGCGGCGTGACGCCGTAAGAACTGCATGGCTCCGCCGCCATTGGCAGCGCCACTTCGGTGTCGCTGGCAGGCAACGGATACTGGAAGCGCCGACGCAGGCGTCGCCGCAACGGCACCACGCCGGCCTGTCCCATTACCGGCCGGATGACGGCCTCGCTGTCATTGCTGAGTACGCGCAGATGGGTGGTCAGCCAGCCGTTGTAAAGCGCGACCGCGGCCGCGCGATTAGGCGCCCCGAGTTGCTGGAATATGCTGGTCAGGTGGATCTTGACGGTGCCCTCGCTGATGCCGAGCGTGCGGGCAATCATTTTGTTGGTGCTGCCCATGTGCACGCAGCGCATGATCTGCTCCTGGCGAGGCGACAGTCCGTTGGACAGCCTGCCGCGGCGCGGCGGCGGATTCTTCTCGTCGAATGGCCGGATGGTGGAATCCGGCGGTAGCGGCGGATTGAGCGCCAACGCGCCGGCCGGCACATAGTGGCCACCAAGCAGCACCATCTCGAACGCGCGCACGATCAGGCACGGGTCGGTCTCGCGCGCGATCACACCGAGCACGCCTTCGTCCATCAAGTCCCGCACGCCGGTTGGATTCACCTGGTCGGCGAGCACGGCAATGCGCAGGTCCGGATAGTGGCTGAGCAGTTGACGCACGTCCGCCACCGACATCCAGTCCTGCCAGTCGATCACCAGCAGGTCAGGCCGCTGTCGCTTGAGCGGCCGCTCGAGCTGCCGCCAGTCCTGGGCCTCATTGAAACGCGCGAGCCGGTCGATTTGACGAAGTAAGGCTTTAACTCCGTCACGTCGTTCCGCGTCGGCATTGAGTATCGAGAATCGCATGCATGTCTCCAGATGATTCGGGCAAAGTGACGCGATGCGCTGAGCCGGGAAGAAGGGTGGCCGCGCGGCGATGCGTCTCCGTGCCTATGATGACAAATTCCTTTCCGTTTGACCCCCTGTCCAAAAGGCATAGGAGAAATGAAACAAAAGTGGGAGAAAAAAAGCCCCGCTCTTGGCGGGGCTTGTTCTCGCTTAGACGGCGACTCCGTTCTCAATGGAAATGGGGCTGGGCCGGCTCGGCGTCTTCCGGCATTTCGGCATGGACGATTTCACCGAGCGGATCGGCATAGAGCGGGACGCCGCAATCGTCGCAATACTCGGGCTCGAAGCGGCCCGCATGACGACGCACATCCGTCACACCGGTCTCCTTCAGTAACGCGACGATTTCCTCGAGCGGGTCGTCTGAAGCCGGCGTTTCCTGCGGTTCCTCGTCGATGCCCGGCTCGCCGTTCTCACGGCCATAAAGCGGCCACACGACGCCATAGATCACGTCGTTGCTGCCGCGGCGCGTAAAGCCGACGCGGTATTCGTCGATACGGTGTTCGCCAAAGCCTGCGACGACCGCGCGCAATTCCTGCGGCGCGGCGCCGATCGTGTCGAACAGATAGCGCACGGCGGTTCGCACGGTATGGGGGCGCACACATTCGTCCGCATCGCGACACGCCGAGTAGTACGCGTCAGGCAGCAGGCATTCGAATTCGCAGCCGGGCAGCACGAGCGACAGATTGGCACCGCCTTGCGTTGCCCACTGTTCGAGGCACTGGCCGCGCTCGATCCGGCTACCGTGCTCTTCCTCCTGCCAGCGGAATATCGGCTCGCCGACCGGCGCGACGACCACCGCCAGCAGGAATCGCGGGTCGGCGAGAATCGGCGAGGTCTCCGGCAGTTCACCGAGATTCAGCTTGGCGCTGCTTCCGGTCATCGCCGCCTGGGCAAGTTGCTGCGCGAGGCGCCAGGTCTCCACGTGATGACGCGGCAACTGGTCGATGCTATACATGAACGGCGTCATGGCGACGCGTGTATTCGACGCAAGCACATGGGCTTGCAGATGCGCGCGCAGCGCGTCCGCGGAGTCTGCCTTGAGCGCGCCGGACGGGATCATGTAGCGCGTCCACGCGAGCACGGGCGCGGCGATCAGCAGCGCTTCATAAGTCGCGCCTTCATGTTCTACGATGAACGACTCGCTATGCGTTTCAGCCATGTCGGCGAGCGCGCCATAGGCGTCAGGATGATTCTGTTGTAGATGATCGAGCGCGGCGTCGAGCGTAGTTTGATTGCCGTTGCGCACGATTCTGGTTAGCAACGCGTCGAGCTTCGCTTCCCAGAAGCGGTCCTCGGTGCGACTGCCTGACGCGAAAAGCGCGAGCGAAAGACCGACGAGTTTGTCGGCATCGGGGGGGAGACGTTTGGCGATTCGCGAGCGCATAAATCCGAAATTTGGGGGGCACAGAACCTTGTATTCTATTCTTTTCCATGCCGCCATATCGTTTGGCCGGCACTCGGAGAAGGTTTAAGGCATTTCCGAGCGAAGCTTCTGACGTTTCCGCGCGTTGAATCGCCCATAAGGCGGCGGCCGGGGCTGATCATATCCATGACGTCTCACCGTGACTGATTGTCTGTTGACGAGAGTGCCGATAGTCGGCTTTGAAGGCGCGAACGCAGTCGTGTCGTGGTCGTGCGCAACAGGAGATTCATGTGAAGTCGGACCAGCTGATTGAGCGCCTTGCAGCCGTTTTCGCGCTGACCATTCTTGTCGGCGGTTCCCTTCTCGTGCTGGCGCCTTTCACGACTGCGCTGCTATGGGGTGCCATTCTGAGTTACAGCTCGTGGGGCCTCTACCGGCGATTGACCGCTTTGGTCGGCGGGCGACGAAAATGCGCCGCTACATTGATCGTGCTCATTATTCTTCTTGTGGTGCTCGGACCTTTTGTCTATGCGGGCTTTGCCTTTGGTGCCCATGTACACGACATCGTTGCGCTGGTGCAGAGGCTCGTCGAGGCGGGTTTGCCGGACCTACCGCCCTGGGTTGGGCGAATCCCGGTTGTTGGCTCGAACATGGAGTCGTTCTGGGAGCGGCTGACTAGCAGCAATTCTGAATTGATTGCACAACTGCGAATGCTTGCCGCGCCGGCCGGCAAGTGGATTCTGACGGCGGCGATTGCCGTGACACATGGTTTGGGTTTGCTCGCGCTCAGTATCGTGCTCGCATTTTTCTTCTACACGGGCGGGGAGGGCGCGGCGGCGTGGCTGAACGCGGGCATGCACCGCATTGCGGGTGAGCGCGCCGACTATCTGTTGGCGCTGGCGGGCAGCACGGTCAAAGGGGTCGTTTACGGGATTCTCGGCACAGCGCTTGTTCAAGGGATTCTGGCTGGCTTCGGCTGCTGGATTGCTGGCGTACCGGCTCCTGCGCTGCTCGGGCTGGCGACATTTTTTCTGTCAGTTGTGCCCGGCGGCCCGGTGATCGTATGGTTGCCGGCAGCAATCTGGCTGTATCACGGCGGCGCGACGGGATGGGCGATTTTTCTGGTCGTATGGGGTGTGCTTGTCATCGGCATGTCTGACAACGTCATCAAGCCTATCCTGATTGGCAAAAGCAGCGACATGCCGTTGATTCTCGTGATGCTGGGAATACTGGGCGGCGCGTTTGCGTTTGGATTTCTGGGCGTGTTCATCGGCCCCACGTTGCTGGCTGTCGCCTATACGGTGCTGCATGACTGGACGATAGGCGCTCCGGCCGCCCGGGCCGCAATGGCCGACGTGAAAGTACCCCTTGTCGAAGAACAAGGACGAATCAAAAAGGCCCCCTAAAATAATTTCGTTGCAGGGGCTTGCCAGGCGGATTGTGGCTCGCTAGAATCTCTCTCTTTCGTGCTCCGGACGCCGGGGCACGGGAAGCGGGAGAGCCTTGGCTGGCGAGGCTTTCGGCGCGGTGGGCAGGTTCAGGAAGTTACTGAAAACTGTTGACGGCGACACGGAAGTTCTTCATAATCTCGCTTCTCTGCTGCTGATGCAGCGGGCGCAGAAACGAAGCGGTGCGGGGGTGGCGAAGGTGGTCATCCGGTGCAGCGCGGTCGTGGAAGCGTAACTGATCTTTAAAAACTAACAGCCGATAAGTGTGGGCGCTTGATGCGCTGGCGCACACCGGGTCTTACGGGGCCGGGTGAAGCGAAAGTATCAGGTCTCACACAGTAATGAAAGGAAGGTTTTTCTGTCGAGAGATGGAAGGATCATTCGTCAGTACGTTGAGTGAGCGACCGGGTTCGAGAGAGCCCGAGAAACAGTAACAGGTTTGAACTGAAGAGTTTGATCCTGGCTCAGATTGAACGCTGGCGGCATGCCTTACACATGCAAGTCGAACGGCAGCACGGGGGCAACCCTGGTGGCGAGTGGCGAACGGGTGAGTAATACATCGGAACGTGTCCTGTAGTGGGGGATAGCCCGGCGAAAGCCGGATTAATACCGCATACGCTCTGCGGAGGAAAGCGGGGGATCCTTCGGGACCTCGTGCTACAGGGGCGGCCGATGGCAGATTAGCTAGTTGGTGGGGTAAAGGCCTACCAAGGCGACGATCTGTAGCTGGTCTGAGAGGACGACCAGCCACACTGGGACTGAGACACGGCCCAGACTCCTACGGGAGGCAGCAGTGGGGAATTTTGGACAATGGGCGCAAGCCTGATCCAGCAATGCCGCGTGTGTGAAGAAGGCCTTCGGGTTGTAAAGCACTTTTGTCCGGAAAGAAAACGCTGTGGCTAATACCCGTGGCGGATGACGGTACCGGAAGAATAAGCACCGGCTAACTACGTGCCAGCAGCCGCGGTAATACGTAGGGTGCAAGCGTTAATCGGAATTACTGGGCGTAAAGCGTGCGCAGGCGGTTCGCTAAGACAGATGTGAAATCCCCGGGCTTAACCTGGGAACTGCATTTGTGACTGGCGGGCTAGAGTATGGCAGAGGGGGGTAGAATTCCACGTGTAGCAGTGAAATGCGTAGAGATGTGGAGGAATACCGATGGCGAAGGCAGCCCCCTGGGCCAATACTGACGCTCATGCACGAAAGCGTGGGGAGCAAACAGGATTAGATACCCTGGTAGTCCACGCCCTAAACGATGTCAACTGGTTGTCGGGCCTTCATTGGCTTGGTAACGTAGCTAACGCGTGAAGTTGACCGCCTGGGGAGTACGGTCGCAAGATTAAAACTCAAAGGAATTGACGGGGACCCGCACAAGCGGTGGATGATGTGGATTAATTCGATGCAACGCGAAAAACCTTACCTACCCTTGACATGTATGGAAGTCTGCCGAGAGGTGGATGTGCCCGAAAGGGAGCCATAACACAGGTGCTGCATGGCTGTCGTCAGCTCGTGTCGTGAGATGTTGGGTTAAGTCCCGCAACGAGCGCAACCCTTGTCCCTAGTTGCTACGCAAGAGCACTCCAGGGAGACTGCCGGTGACAAACCGGAGGAAGGTGGGGATGACGTCAAGTCCTCATGGCCCTTATGGGTAGGGCTTCACACGTCATACAATGGTCGGAACAGAGGGTTGCCAAGCCGCGAGGTGGAGCCAATCCCAGAAAACCGATCGTAGTCCGGATCGCACTCTGCAACTCGGGTGCGTGAAGCTGGAATCGCTAGTAATCGCGGATCAGCATGCCGCGGTGAATACGTTCCCGGGTCTTGTACACACCGCCCGTCACACCATGGGAGTGGGTTTTACCAGAAGTGGCTAGTCTAACCGCAAGGAGGACGGTCACCACGGTAGGATTCATGACTGGGGTGAAGTCGTAACAAGGTAGCCGTATCGGAAGGTGCGGCTGGATCACCTCCTTTCCAGAGCTTATGCGTCAGGCGACGCACCAAGCGCTCACGCTTATCGGCTGTGAACTTTGAAGACACACATGCACAGCATACGCAGACAGACTCAGGGGTCTGTAGCTCAGCCGGTTAGAGCACCGTCTTGATAAGGCGGGGGTCGATGGTTCGAATCCATCCAGACCCACCACTGATTCTGCGGTGGCTGACCGGTGAGACCCCCGGGGATGGAAAGCAGATGCTGTTCTGTGCATGACCGGGGGGATTAGCTCAGCTGGGAGAGCACCTGCTTTGCAAGCAGGGGGTCGTCGGTTCGATCCCGTCATCCTCCACCAATCCTCAATGCCTAGTGTTCGGTATTCACCGAGCGTTATGCATTGGCGATTGAGCCAGTCAGAGCGATACGTGGTGATGGTAACTGCGCTATCGGCTGTCGTTCTTTAACAATCAGGAAGAAGTAGTAAAGAGATTCACGAAAGCGTGCCTCGAGATGGGTGCGTGAGTAGGTGAATCAGGGTTGTGATTGTATCAATGTATTTTTAAGTGATCGAAAGATTGCTTTGGAATACGGCGCAACACGAATACTCAACCTGTAGCGATGTGGATCACGCCGGATTCCCAGTGAATGCGGCCGAGACGCACCCGTTATAGGGTCAAGCGAACAAGTGCATGTGGTGGATGCCTTGGCGATCACAGGCGATGAAGGACGCGGTAGCCTGCGAAAAGCTACGGGGAGCTGGCAAACGAGCTTTGATCCGTAGATGTCCGAATGGGGAAACCCGGCCCGAATGGGTCATCCGTGACTGAATACATAGGTTACGCGAAGCGAACGCGGCGAACTGAAACATCTAAGTAGCCGCAGGAAAAGAAATCAACCGAGATTCCCAGAGTAGTGGCGAGCGAAATGGGAGCAGCCTGTACTCTTTATCTTCATTGTTAGTCGAACGCTCTGGAAAGTGCGGCCATAGCAGGTGATAGCCCTGTAGACGAAAACAGCGAGGAAGAACTGGGTGTACGAGAAGTAGGGCGGGACACGTGAAATCCTGTCTGAAGATGGGGGGACCATCCTCCAAGGCTAAATACTCGTGATCGACCGATAGTGAACCAGTACCGTGAGGGAAAGGCGAAAAGAACCCCGGGAGGGGAGTGAAACAGATCCTGAAACCGCATGCATACAAACAGTCGGAGCCTTCGCAAGGGGGTGACGGCGTACCTTTTGTATAATGGGTCAGCGACTTACATTCAGTGGCAAGCTTAACCGATTAGGGCAGGCGTAGCGAAAGCGAGTCCGAACAGGGCGATTTCAGTCGCTGGGTGTAGACCCGAAACCAGGTGATCTATCCATGGCCAGGATGAAGGTGCGGTAACACGTACTGGAGGTCCGAACCCACTAACGTTGAAAAGTTAGGGGATGAGCTGTGGATAGGGGTGAAAGGCTAAACAAACCTGGAAATAGCTGGTTCTCTCCGAAAACTATTTAGGTAGTGCCTCGTGTATCACCTTCGGGGGTAGAGCACTGTCATGGTTGTGGGGTCCATTGCGGATTACTACGCCATAGCAAACTCCGAATACCGAAGAGTGCAATCACGGGAGACAGACATCGGGTGCTAACGTCCGGTGTCAAGAGGGAAACAACCCAGACCGCCAGCTAAGGTCCCCAAATATTGCTAAGTGGGAAACGAAGTGGGAAGGCTAAAACAGTCAGGAGGTTGGCTTAGAAGCAGCCATCCTTTAAAGAAAGCGTAATAGCTCACTGATCGAGTCGTCCTGCGCGGAAGATGTAACGGGGCTAAGCAATATACCGAAGCTGCGGATGCATATTTATATGCATGGTAGGAGAGCGTTCCGTAAGCCTGCGAAGGTGCACTGGAAAGTGTGCTGGAGGTATCGGAAGTGCGAATGCTGACATGAGTAGCGATAAAGGGGGTGAAAAGCCCCCTCGCCGTAAGCCCAAGGTTTCCTACGCAACGTTCATCGGCGTAGGGTGAGTCGGCCCCTAAGGCGAGGCAGAAATGCGTAGCTGATGGGAAGCAGGTCAATATTCCTGCACCATTGTCAAATGCGATGGGGGGACGGATCGCGGAAGGTTGTCCGGGTGTTGGACGTCCCGGTCCTTGCATTGGAGAAGGCGCTTTGGCAAATCCGGGCGCGGAATTCAAGGGTGCGAGGCCATTCACTTCGGTGAAGAAGCAATCGGAAGTGGTTCCAGGAAAAGCCTCTAAGCTTCAGTTTGACAGTGACCGTACCGCAAACCGACACAGGTGGGCGAGATGAGTATTCTAAGGCGCTTGAGAGAACTCGGGAGAAGGAACTCGGCAAATTGGTACCGTAACTTCGGGATAAGGTACGCCCCTGTAGCTTGATGCCCCTGCGGGCAGAGGGTGAAGGGGTTGCAATAAACTGGTGGCTGCGACTGTTTAATAAAAACACAGCACTCTGCAAACACGAAAGTGGACGTATAGGGTGTGACGCCTGCCCGGTGCCGGAAGATTAAATGATGGGGTGCAAGCTCCTGATTGAAGTCCCGGTAAACGGCGGCCGTAACTATAACGGTCCTAAGGTAGCGAAATTCCTTGTCGGGTAAGTTCCGACCTGCACGAATGGCGTAACGATGGCCACACTGTCTCCTCCCGAGACTCAGCGAAGTTGAAGTGTTTGTGATGATGCAATCTCCCCGCGGCTAGACGGAAAGACCCCATGAACCTTTACTGTAGCTTTGCATTGGACTTTGAACCGGTCTGTGTAGGATAGGTGGGAGGCTTTGAAGCGTGAACGCCAGTTTGCGTGGAGCCAACCTTGAAATACCACCCTGATCTGTTTGAGGTTCTAACCTGGGTCCGTTATCCGGACCGGGGACAGTGCATGGTAGGCAGTTTGACTGGGGCGGTCTCCTCCCAAAGTGTAACGGAGGAGTACGAAGGTACGCTAGGTACGGTCGGAAATCGTGCTGATAGTGCAATGGCATAAGCGTGCTTGACTGTGAGACTGACAAGTCGAACAGGTGCGAAAGCAGGTCATAGTGATCCGGTGGTTCTGTATGGAAGGGCCATCGCTCAACGGATAAAAGGTACTCTGGGGATAACAGGCTGATACCGCCCAAGAGTTCATATCGACGGCGGTGTTTGGCACCTCGATGTCGGCTCATCTCATCCTGGGGCTGTAGCCGGTCCCAAGGGTATGGCTGTTCGCCATTTAAAGAGGTACGTGAGCTGGGTTTAAAACGTCGTGAGACAGTTTGGTCCCTATCTGCCGTGGGCGCTGGATATTTGAAGGGGGCTGCTCCTAGTACGAGAGGACCGGAGTGGACGAACCTCTGGTGTACCGGTTGTCACGCCAGTGGCATCGCCGGGTAGCTATGTTCGGAAGAGATAACCGCTGAAAGCATCTAAGCGGGAAACTCGCCTTAAGATGAGATATCCCCGGGGCTTCGAGCCCCTTGAAGGGTCGTTCAAGACCAGGACGTTGATAGGTCAGGTGTGGAAGCGCAGTAATGCGTTAAGCTAACTGATACTAATTGCCCGTAAGGCTTGATCCTATAACAGGTGTGTGACGGCCAGCCGTCAGTGCGCAAGCACTCATGGCAGGCCCACCCTGCGCCACGCGCAGGGTCTTGTGCAGACCACACACGGTTGAGATCAGTGTTGTGCCAGAAACAGCACAACCCAAAACTTCTCTGGTGAGCCTCACCAGACACTACTTCTTCCCCGATTGGTTGGGCTGTCCCCCACAGGACAGCGCAACATCAAGTCATGCCTGATGACCATAGTGCGTCGGTCCCACCCCTTCCCATCCCGAACAGGACCGTGAAACGACGCCACGCCGATGATAGTGCGGATTACCCGTGTGAAAGTAGGTCATCGTCAGGCTCCCCAGCAGCGTCAGAAACCCCACCCCCAGAAGGTGGGGTTTCTGCGTTTACGGCGCGTACAAACCGGCTGCCCGACAACGGCAACACAACAGCTTCGGGCGCAGGCGCAATAGAGCGTCAACCAGTCCTGAGTCCGACGCACCAGCCCATCCGCCGTCACACCGGCACATGACCGCAGGCACACGGCCGGTAACGCCTTCCCCGCTGCAAGCTTATATGCAGTTCGCTTTTGACGAATCAAAGCAACGTGTTTTCGTCACACTTCCACCTTTCCCCGACTCAGCGCTTACCAAGCAAAGCAGACCACCCAAGCCACCGCTTCAAAAAACGCTCGCGCCGACGCGATCTCCCGCGGAATAAAGCACACACCGCATCCCCGTCCCAAAGTCTGGCCAGCCGCTCACTCCGCCGCAAAAATCATCGCCGTAACAAGCGCTGTCGGTTTCATACCGACGCTCATCTGCCTTAACATCCATCCCGAAATACTGTATAAATATACAGTGAAAACGCGTCACCGGATGCCTGCTTCAATGCCGGCAGGGCGGAGCATTCCCTATTGAAAGAGCGTGTCCATGGCAGCAGCGATTCAACTCGCGACTACCTCGCTGTCGTCGCAATTGCGGCGGCAGGTATGGCAGGGCAATGAGCTTGCCGGAGCCGACGCGCGCGTCATTTCAAGCGGCTATGCCGCCCTGGATCAGCTATTGCCTGGCCAGGGCTGGTCCATGGGCGCCCTGACCGAGTTGCTGGTCGAACACGGCGGCATCGGCGAAGTGCGGCTGTTGGCTCGCGCGCTGTGTCATCTGACGAGGCAAACCGGGCGGCATGTGATGTTCGTGGCGCCTCCCTATCAGCCGAGCGCTGCGGCGCTGAAAGCGTGGGGTGTCGATGTGGAACGCGTGTTGTGGGTGCGCGCAGCCGAGGATCAGGCGTTGTGGGCCGCCACGCAAGCATTGAAACAGGACGGGATCGGCGCGGTGCTGGTCTGGTTGCCCACCGCACGTGCCGACAAAGTCCGGCGTTTGCAGGTGGCGGCGCAGGAATCGGCGGCGTTGGCGTTTTTGATACGGCCTGTCGAGGCCGCCACGCAATCGTCGCCGGCACCGTTGCGCATGATCTGCGAGCCCGTGCTGCCAGCCAACGCGCAGACCATCAACCGTCGTGAATGGCTGCAGGAGATTGGCCTGTCGATTGACATCTTCAAACGACGTGGGCCGCCGCTAGCCGAACCCCTTCGTCTTATTTTGCCTTTACAGAGCGTCCTGTTGCCGCAGAACCGGGGCGGCGGCGATCAAGGGCGAGAGATCAAACATGTTGTGGATCGCAGTCACATTGCCACTCTTGTCGCTGGAAGCGGTGAAGCCTCTCGTGCCGCTTCCGAATGGCTTGCCCGCGCAGCCGAATCGGCGTGAAGCGGGCAGCGCCGCAACCGGGACCTCAGGTGATGAAAACGTCACCGAGGCGCGCTGCTACGCGCTCGCCGATCACGCGCACATTCTGATGCCGGATCTCGACGCATTGCGGGCCGGCGTCCACGCGGGGCATTCGCGCTCGCATGCGTTGGCGTTGGCGCCGAGCCTGGAGTTGCTCGCCGCCGATGCCGCCCGCGAAACGCAGTCCTTCGAAGCAATAGCACTTGCGTTGCTGACCTACACGCCGAAAGTATCGCTCGCCGACGCTCATACGTTGCTGCTGGAAGTAGGCTCCGGTTTGAGACTGTTCGGCGGCTTGCGCGCGCTCCTGTCGCGGGTATCGGCGACGGTCGCGGAATTCGGCTACACGGCCCGCATCGCCTGTGGGCCGACGGCCTGGGGCGCATGGCTACTCGCACAGGCTCGTGCTGTAAAACACGGGCGTCGCTGGCACGTGGTGAAGGAGACGTCGCTGGCTCGCGTACTCGATCGTTTGCCGGTGTCGCTATTGCCGGTTGCGCAGACGCATCGCGATGCCTTCGTGCACGTCGGTTGCGCTACGTTGGCCGATTTGCGGCAACTGCCGAGATCAGGCGTGGTGCGGCGCTTCGGCGGCGGCATTCTGGATTTGCTGGCACAGGCCTATGGCACGCGACCCGACCCGCGCGAGTCGTTTCGTGCGCCGGCGTCATTCCATGCGCAGCTGGAGTTGCCGTCGAGAGTGGAGAACGCCGACGCGCTGCTGTTCGCCGCGCGTCGGTTGATCGTGCAGCTGGCCGGTTGGCTGAGCGCGCATCATGCGGCGTTGAGTGGCTACACGTTGCTGCTCGAACATGAACTGGCATCGCGTCACGCGCCGAGAACATCGAGCCTGAAGGTCGCATGGGCCATACCGTCGCGCGATGCCGAGCATCTGATCTGGCTGCTGCGTGAGAAGTTGAATCAGACGGTGCTGGCGGCACCCGTAATCGAGTTGAAGCTGGTCGCCGATCAGATCAGCGAGTACGCCGGACAATCTGACACGCTGTTTCCGATGCCCGAGTCGGACGGTGACTCGATTGCGCGCCTGCTCGAACGGTTGAGCGCGAGATTGGGGCCGGAGAACGTACTGCAAATGTCCGAGCAGGACGACCATCGGCCGGAGCGGGCCATGCGCGTCGACGCATATCAGGCGCAGGCGTTTTCGCGGAAGAAGCGCTCGCCGAAGACGCGGACCAGAATCAAAGCCGATAAAACCTGGTTGACCGATGAACTGCGCCACGCAACGCTCGAAAACGCATCCGCAGAAAGCGTCGGAGCGCAGCCAGCAATTCAACCGGCCGACACGCGCCGACAATCTGGCGAACCCGAAACCACCGCAAAGAGCGCTCACCCATCAGCGCCTTCACATCCACATCGACACTCGAACGAAACTCACAACGAAACCGGCAACGAAACTCAGCACGAAACCCAGGCCTCGCTCGACCTGCCAGAGCGCGCATTGCCGTCGCAACCACGCCCCGTGTGGATGCTCGACAAGCCGCTACGTCTGATGATGCGTGACCAGCGGCCCATCTACCGTCGTCCGCTGAAAATGCTCACGCGTACCGAGCGGATCGAAGCGGGGTGGTGGGACGGCAGCGGCGTCGAGCGCGACTATTATGTCGCGGCGGACGATCATGGCCGCATGTTCTGGGTTTATCGCGAGCGTCTTGGCGGCGAATGGTATTTGCACGGTCTGTTCGGCTGATCATCATGAAGACTTCATGGCCAACGCTTCCGCCGCAAGCGCTCGACACGCATCTGCCGCCCTACGCGGAATTGCATTGCCTGACCAATTTCTCGTTTCTGCGTGGCGCTTCGCATCCGCAGGAACTGGTGAGGCAGGCCATGTCGCATGGTTATAGCGCACTTGCCATCACGGACGAATGCTCGCTCGCAGGCGTCGTGAGAGCGCATACGGCGTTAAAGGAAATCAAAAAAGAACAGGAGCAGGAGGAGGGGCCGCACAAACCGCTCCCTGAACTGATCATTGGCAGCGAACTCAATCTGACCGATGCCGACGGCGATCCCTTCTGCACGCTGGTTGCGCTGGCAACGAACCGCAACGGCTACGGTAATCTTTCCGAGTTGATCACCCTGGGCCGTTCGCGCGCTGAAAAAGGCAGCTATCGTCTGAGCTCATTCGACTTGAGCGAGGCGCTGCCTCATCTCGAACATCTGAAAGCGTTACCCGATTGTCTGCTGATTCTCGTGCCGCAACGTACGGCGACGCTTTCGCACACGCTGCATTGCGCGCATTGGCTCGCGAGGCTTGCGCCGCAACGTGCATGGATCGCGCTCGAACTCTGGCAAACCGGCAGCGACGATCTCCAGATCGACGCCCTGCGGATGATCGCAAAGGAAACGGGTCTGCCGCTGGTGGCGGCAGGCGGTGTTCTGATGCATGCGCGCTCGCGCAAACCGTTGCAGGACACGTTGACCGCAATCAGGCTCGTCAAGCCGCTTTCCGAGTGTGGTCACGCGCTCGAGCCCAATGCCGAGCGGCACATGCGCACGCGAGTACGCCTTGGCAAGTTGTATCCGCGCGATACGCTCGAAGAGACATTGCGCATTGCCGCGCTGTGCCGCTTCTCCCTGAACGAACTCAAGTACGAATACCCGGAAGAACTGGTCCCCGCAGGCGAATCGCCTTCGAGTTATCTGCGCAAGCTGGTCATGGCCGGCGCGATGGAGCGTTGGCCGAACGGCCTGGATCTGAAACGTATTGGCCAGATCGAGAAAGAGCTGGAACTGATTGCCGATCTGAAATACGAAAAATACTTTCTGACCGTGCACGACATCGTGAGCTTTGCGCGTTCCAGAAACATTCTGTGTCAGGGACGAGGTTCGGCAGCGAATTCGATTGTCTGCTATTGCCTGCACGTGACCGAAATCGATCCGGTGCACATGAACATGCTGATCGAGCGGTTCATTTCTCGCGCGCGCAACGAGCCACCCGATATCGACGTCGACTTCGAGCATCAGCGCCGTGAGGAAGTGATCCAGTACATCTATTCGAAGTACGGACGTCATCGCGCGGCGCTGACGGCGTCGCTGATTACGTATCACGCGCGCAGCGCTTTGAAGGACGTGGGCAAGGCGCTGGGACTGGAGGTGTCGCTGATCGAGCGCATCAGCAAGTCGCAGCAGTGGTGGGACAGCATGGATTCCATCGCCAGATATCTTGCTGAAGCCGGCTTCGACGCCAACTCGCACATCACGCGAAACCTGATTCGTCTTACGCACGAACTGCGGGCTTTTCCACGTCACCTGTCGCAGCACGTGGGCGGCTTCGTGATCGCGAAAGACAACCTGTCGCGGCTCGTTCCGATCGAAAACGCAACGATGAAAGATCGCAGTGTCATCGAATGGGACAAGGACGATATCGACGCGCTCAACCTGCTGAAAGTGGATGTGCTCGCGCTCGGCATGTTGTCGGCGATTCGCCGCGCGCTGGAATTCGTCGCGTTGCGGCGCGGCTTTCCGGCCTTCCGGGTGCAGGACATTCCGCGCGAGGATCGCGCCGTCTATGAAATGTGCGGCCATGCTGACACGATCGGCGTGTTCCAGATCGAGTCGCGTGCGCAGCAAAGCATGCTGCCGCGTCTGAAGCCGAATAAATATTACGACCTCGTGATCGAAGTCGCGATCGTGCGGCCCGGACCGATTCAGGGCGGCATGGTGCATCCGTATCTGCGTCGCAAGCAGGGGCTCGAAGCAATCGACTACGCTAAAGACGAGTTGCGCCCGGTGCTCGAACGCACGCTCGGCGTGCCGATTTTCCAGGAGCAGGTCATGCACCTGGCCATGGTGGCGGCGAAATATACCGGTGAGCAGGCCGATCAGTTGCGTCGCGCAATGGCGGCCTGGCGCCGCAGCGGCAACCTCGCCAGGTATCAGCAGGACCTGAACGAGCGTATGTCGGCGCGCGGCTACGAAAAGGATTTTATCGATCGCATCTGCAGCCAGATCGAAGGGTTCGGCGAATATGGTTTTCCGGAGAGCCATGCGGCGAGCTTCGCGTTGCTGGTCTATCTGAGCGCATGGCTGAAACGCTATGAGCCGGCCGCTTTTCTGGCCGGGTTGCTGAACAGCCAGCCATTGGGTTTCTATTCGCCTTCGCAACTCGTGCAGGATGCGAAGCGTCACGGCGTCAAGGTGCTTCCACCGGATGTCACGTTGAGCGACTGGGAATCGACATTCGAAAAGCGTGATCGTGAAGGCGAACGGATTTCAGCGGACGAGACCTGCCTGCATCGTCAGCAGACCGTGCTATCCGCCCAGCAACTGCGTGATCTTTCGCTGCGGCATCTGACTTTGAGCCGGACGGTGCGGCGCGCGGCGAAACGGTTGACGGCGCGCGTGTTCCAGCCGTCGAACACGTATGGCACACGCGATCCTTCGGTACGTATTGGCATGCAGTTGATCAAGGGGCTTTCGGAAGCGGCTGCTGCGCGCATCGTGGCCGCCCGGCGCGACGCGCAGTTTGCCGATGTCGACGATCTCGCGCGTCGTGCGGCCTTGACGCGCCGTGATCTCGAAGCGCTCGCCGCCGCGAATGCGCTCGTCAGCATCGCGGGTCACCGGCGTGAAGCGTGGTGGGCCGTGACCGCCCAGCATACCGTGCCGAGATTGCTGCGCGACGCGCCGATCGCCGAGTCGCCGCTGGCATTGCCGCGGGCTGCGGAAAGCCGCGAAATCGTCGACGATTACGGAAGCATTGGGCTCACGCTCAATCGTCATCCGTTGGCGCTGTTACGCGCGCGGCTTGCCAGCCAGCGTTTTCGCTCGGCGGCGCAACTGGCCGCGTGCCGGCATGGCACGCTCGCGCGCGCCTGCGGCATCGTCACTGTGCGGCAACGGCCGGGCACGGCAAACGGCACGGTTTTCGTTTCGATCGAAGACGAAACCGGTTCGGTCAATGTGATCGTCTGGCCGTCGCTGGTGGAAAAGCAGCGCAAGGTATTGCTGGGGTCGTCGCTGCTGGCGGTCTACGGTGTGCTGCAGCGGGACGACGGCGTGGCAACCGGCGGCCACCACGCAGGCGGCGTGATGGACGCGACCCAGGCGAGGAAGAATCAGGCGAAAGTGAAAAAGCACCAGGGGGAAGTGATCCATCTCGTCGCGCATCGCCTCGAGGATCTCAGCGAGTGGCTGGGGGAATTGTCCACGGCGAGCCGGGATTTTCATTGAAAGCAGGGGCGGCTAGCGGTCGCTTGACCCTAACCGCCGCAACGCTGCGGCGTGTGTTTTTAAGTGCGCACTGCGCAGCGCCTCTGTCAGGCGCCGCGCCGGCATGTCAGCCGCGCCACGGAAATGCCGCCAGCACTTGCCGGATCGCCGTATCGAAAGGCGTGCGGCGTCCGATTCCCAGTGCTTCGAGGCGCCCTGACGCCAGATGGCAATTATGCGGACGCGGCGTCGCATCGGCAGGGGTCGCCTGCGGCGTCAGATGCGCGCTGAGTTGCAACGCCTCGGCGAGTCGCACGGCGATTTCGTACTTGTTCATCGGCTCGTCGCCCGACCATTGGACGATGCCGCGAATCGCTTTGCCGCGCGCATGCCGTTCGAGCATCTGCCGGATCACGAACGCGACGTCTGGCGTAAAAGTCGGATAGCGGATCGCCCATGCGTCCATGACGGCCGGTTTGCCGTCAGGCGCCGCCGACGCCGCGATTGCCGGCACGAGGCTCGTGACGGCCGACTCCGCCCAGTCGACAGTCGGCCCGTATAGCAATGGCAAACGCAACACGCAACCCAGATCGGTTGACTCCATCAACGCGCGCTCGCCTTCCAGCTTGCTGCGGCCATAGGCGTTCAGTGGCGCGGGCGCCGAATCGGGCTGATAGGGCGGGTGGGCGCCGTCGAACACGTAGTCGGTGGAAATCGACAACGTCCACGCGCCGCACCGATGCGCCGCGGCCGCCAGCGTGCGTACCGCGTCGACGTTCAGCGCGCGGGCCAGCTCGGGGTTGTGCTCGCACACGTCCGGGCGGCGCTCTGCCGCGGCAATGACGACCGCGTCTGGCGCTTGCTGCTCGATAAACCGGTCGACGGCCGGGGCGTCGCGAATGTCCAGCGCGATCCGGTTCGCGTCCGGGCGGCTGAACGCCGTGGCCACGACCTGCCAGTCACGCTGCTGGCCCAACTCGTCGACGATTGCCCGTCCCAACAGTCCCGACGCACCAATGACAGCGACTTTAAACATGGCGTCAGGCTGCCGCGCCGGTCGCGCCTTTCACCATGTAGCCGGCTTCGACGATAGCCGCCTGCAGCGTCTCGACGGGCTGCGCGGATTCGATTGCAACGCGTCCTGAATCGAGATCGACGCGTACCTGCGCAGATTCGTCGTGTTCGCGGATCGCATTCGTAACGGCCGTCACGCAATGCTGGCAGCTCATACCTTCCACCTGAAGTTCGATCGTCATGGGTAAGCCTCTTCGGAATACGTGTTGCGATAGCTGGATTATGCCTGCCGAACCGTATTCGCGTGGATGACCTTCCTATTGTTGGAAGGTGTAGCATCGGCGAACACATTCGAGGAAGGCAGTCATGAATATTGGTGAAGCGGCCCGCGCGTCGGGCGTCACGGCAAAGATGATCCGCTATTACGAGAGCGTCGGCCTGCTTGCCGCCAAAGGGCGCACGAGCGCCGGTTATCGGGTGTACGGGACGCAAGAAGTGCATTCTCTGCGATTTATCCGCCAAGCCCGCCGGCTCGGCTTTCTGGTCGAAGACATTCGGCGTCTGCTGGCGCTGTGGCACGACCGCTCGCGTGCCAGCGCGGAAGTCAAGGCAATTGCGCTGGAGCATGTCGCCGAACTGGATCGCCGGATTGCCGAACTCACCGACATGCGCGACACACTCGCGCATCTGGCGGCTCATTGCCACGGCGACGACCGCCCAGAGTGCCCGATCATCGAAGGACTTGCAGACACCACTCTCCTGTCTGTACAGGGTTGTCACCGTACTTAGCGCGTCAAGCTATCTCTTGCCCCTCTCATATGCAATCGCCGCTTATGCACAAATACTGTGCATACTTGTTACTCGGGCGAGCGTGCCGTAAAGCGCCTCCAAATAATTGACAAAAAAATCAACAATTCCAGCGCACCAAACCAGGGCGTCATTCCAGATTGGAATGCACTTCATGCGGGCATTTCACTAGCGGGGTTGCACCGAAAGACTATAATTCGGGTTAACCCTTTTACGGGAAATCCCTGATATCTATACTTGCCGGGGATTCATCCGATTCCTTGGAGAAACATCATGTTTGCCTACGTACTTGATAAGCTGAGCTACTGGTTTGAAACTGCAGAACGTACCCGCCGCGAAGCGTACCTCGCGTCTTCGTCGGATATCGTGCAACTCGAGCAGCGCATCCGATCGCTGGAAAGCAACGGCTACTCGCTGTAAGTTTGCCGGCCGAGACGGGTCCGCAACGGGTTGGACCGGCAACGCGCTTGTGATCGCGAAGCCTTGCAGCAAAATGTTGAGCCCCGTATAGACGGGGCTTTGTCATATCTGGAATATCAATAAGGGTTGCCCGCTGGCGGTAAATCGCTAAAGGTGGCGAAATGGGCTAGCCGCGTCGACGACGTCGGGTTAAGGTAAGGCACGTGCTCTGCGCTGTCGGCACCTTTTCCAAATTCAACGGGCCTGTCCAATGTCGCTTTCCCGTTTGCTCAAATTCATGCCCGCCGCCACCGTCACTGTCGCGCTGGCAACGTCGTCGGCACCCACACTTGTCATGGCGGCGTCGGCCGATGGACGCAAGCCCGTGATCCTCGATTCGCAGGGCGGCATAAACGACGGGCAGAGCGGGACCGTGCTGCAAACCGCGCCGCTATCGCGGGATCGGATCGTCGAGGCGCAGCCCATGGCGTCGCCCACCGAACTCGCGCCGAACTCGTCGACGCCGATTGTCGTAGCGCCCTACATCCAGTACCCGATCGGCGGTGCGCCACCACAGCCACAACCACAGCCGCGCCCTGTGATCCATTCCCGGTAATCCGCAAAGGCCGCACTCCCCGCGACTTTTCCCGACGCAGTTTCGTATTGTTTCGTTTCCATTTCCGCGCGGCCAATAAGCGACCACGAGGTCAGCGCACGCGCACATTCGGGTTTGGGCGCATGGCGTGGCCGACGCCCTCCGACGACAATCGTTGCGCGGCGTTGTAAGCGACGTGGGCGGACCTGTCGCGCCACACGCTGCCATCGAACGAAAACAGAACAAGGAGACAGACAATGCCCATTCGCTGGATGCGGCGCACTGCCGGCGCCTGCTTGACACTGCTCGCGCTCGCGGCGCTGCCTGGCCTCTCGTTTGCCCGGGACACACCGGAAAGACCCACGCTCACCATGGCAGTTGGCGGCTTGCCGGGTCTTTACTATCTGCCGGTCCTTGCCGCACAACAACTGGGTTACTTCAAGGACGAAGGTCTCGACGTCACACTCGAAGACTTCGCCGGCGGCTCGAAAGCGCTGGAGGCGGTGGTGGGTGGCAGCGCCGATGTGGGCGCGGGCGCATTCGAACACACGTTGTTCATGCAGGAGAAAGGGCAGCACTTCCGGGCGTTCGCGCTAATGGGCCGCGCGCCGCAGATCGTCGTCGCGGTGTTGAAGTCGAAAGTCGATCAGCTCAAAACGTTGGCGGACTTCAAGGGCGCCAGAGTCGGCGTAAGCGCGCCGGGATCGTCGACTGATCTCGTGCTCACCGTTGCGTTGCGCAAGGCCGGCGTCCAGCGTAACGAGATTTCGGCGATTGGCGTGGGCAGCGGCAATACGGTGCTGGCGGCAGTGAGCGGCGGACAGATCGACGCGCTTTCGAACGTGGATCCGATGATGACCAAGCTCGTACGCAGCGGCTCGATCAAGGTGCTCGTGGACACGCGCACGGTCAAAGGAACGCAGGATGTCTTCGGCGGGACGATGCCTGCGGCCACACTCTACGCGCCCGACAGTTTCATCCAGAAATATCCGAAGACGACGCAGGCGCTCGCCAATGCGATCGTTCGCGCGGATCGCTGGCTGCAGACCGCGAGCGACGCCGATCTATTGAAGATGGTTCCGCCGGCCTATCTGCTCAACGACTCGTCGCTCTATCTCGAGGCGTTTCACAACGTGCGCGACGCCTACTCGCCGGATGGCCTGATGCCCGCCGATGGCCCGGCAACTTCGTTGCGTGCGCTGTCGTCGTTCGATAGCCGGCTCGACCCGAAAAAGATCGATCTGAATGCGACCTATACGAACGATTTCGCGCGTCGGGCTGCGGCACAGTTGAAGTGATCGCGCTTGCCGGCTGGGCGGCGCTTAAGTGCCGGTGTCGTGCCGGTGCTGATGTAGTGCCGGTGTTTGTTGACAGCGCGGCGCCGCGGTGCCGCGCAACGTCAATCCTCAATCGCCGCGATACTCCACCTTGAACTGCGCAGCCTTGTCCTCGCCGAGCGCATTCACGAGCCAGGGCATCTGCTCCTTCAGCGTTTTCGCCAGTGTGTACGGCGGATTCAGAATGAACATCCCGCTGCCGTATAGCCCAAAGCCGTCCGCTGGCGGATTGCTGACCGTCAACGTGACATGCAGCCAGTTGCGGTCCTGAAGTTTCTTCAGTTGATCGGGAAAACGCTGCGACTCGGGCCGCCTCACCTGCGGATACCAGATCGCATAAGTGCCCGTCGGAAAACGCTTCAGACTTTCCTCGACGCAGCGCAGCGTGCGCGTGTAGTCGCGTTTGTCCTCGTAAGACGGGTCCAGCAGGATCAGCGCGCGGCGCGGCGCCGGTGGCAGCAGCGCGAGAATGCCGTCGAAACCGTCGCCCGCGTAAAGCATTGCGCGGCGCCCGGCGTCACGGAAGTTGTGCCGCAGCACGTCGATTTCAGTGGTGTGCAACTCGAACAGACGCATGCGGTCCTGCTCACGCAACTGCCGCCACGCGATGTACGGCGAGCCGGGATAAAAGCGCAACTGGCCATCCGGATTGAGCGCATTGACTTCATCGACGTACTCGGCAAAAACGGGCGGCAGATCATTGCGTTCCCACAGCTTCGCAATACCCGTCTGGAATTCGCCGGTTTTTGTTGCGAAGCCTTCCTTCAGCGAATAGACGCCGGCGCCCGCATGCGTGTCGATATACCAGTAGGCTTTGTCTTTCTGGCCAAGGTAGCGCAGGAGTTGCAACACGACGGCGTGTTTGAGAACGTCGGCATGATTGCCTGCATGAAAGGCGTGGCGGTAGCTGAGCATGATGAGAAAGACGCTGAAAGAGGGCGTGCCGGGCCGAGGCGGACCGGCAAGGCGGATGCAATGCGGCGGCACAGACAACGTGCGGAGCGGTCGCGTATTGTACGCGACCGCGCGCCGGGCCCTTCAATGCAAAGCGGCTCAGCTGTAACTGTCGCCGACGATCGCCTCGATCCGCTCCTTGATCTCGGGCGTGATCTTTTCCGCCACTTCCGCCGATTTCATGTTTTCGCCGATCTGCTCGACCCGCGATGCGCCGGTAATCACCGTGCTCACATGGGGATTTTTCAGAATCCAGCCGATCGCCAGTTGGCCGATCGTGCAGCCGAGCTGGTCGGCGACTTCGCCGAGCTGACCAACCACGTTGTTCTTGCCGGCGTCGGTGACCTGCTTGCGCAGCCAGTCGTAGCCCTGGAGTTGCGCGCGGCTGTTGGCGGGCACGCCGTCGCGATACTTGCCCGTAAGCAGGCCGGATGCGAGCGGACTCCAGGTGGTCAGGCCGAGCCCGACGTCCTCATAAAGCCGCTTGTATTCCTGCTCGACACGCTTGCGGTGAAACAGGTTGTATTGCGGCTGCTCCATCACGGGCTTGTGCAGGCTGTAACGATCCGCGATGTCATACGCGGCGCGGATTTCATCGGCGCTCCATTCCGATGTGCCCCAGTACAGCGCCTTGCCGCGCGTGATCATGTCGCTCATCGCCCAAACGGTTTCCTCGATGGGCGTGTTCGGGTCAGGACGATGACAGAACGCGAGATCCACATAATCGAGCTGCATGCGTTTGAGTGATGCGTCGATCGCGTTCAGCAGATACTTGCGATTCAGTGTGTGATACTGATTCGGCGCTTCCTCGCGTCCCCAGAAAAACTTGGTCGACACGATATAGCTGATGCGCGGCCACGCCAGTTCCTTGAGCGCCTGGCCCATGATTTCCTCGGACTTTCCGCCTGCGTAGACCTCGGCGTTGTCGAAGAAATTGACACCCGCGTCGCGCGCGGCGGCAAGCGATTCACGCGCGGCATGCGTGTCCACCTGATTGCCATAGGTGACCCACGAGCCGATGGACAATTCGCTGACTTGCAGGCCGGAGCGGCCCAGACGTCGATAGTTCATGCATTTCTCCTTTATAGGGATGCCACTGAAGTGTCACCGGAGCGCCGGCCGCCGGAGTGCCCGCCACCGGAGCGCCGGCCGCCGGAGTGCCGGCCACCGGAGCGCCGGCCACCGGAGCGCCGGCCTGGAATGCTGCCGAAGCCGTTTAGTTTAAAGACATACGTTCCGACGTGCTTTTGACCGATCGAGTTCACACGGTTCATGCACAATAGCAGCGTTGGCCGCCGTGCAGCATCAGCCAGACGGCCTATATCGTCTGGCCGACTTCACGCCGCCCGCGGCTCGTGGTCTCATTGCTCATCAACTGCAGGGAGGTTCTGGATGTCCTCAACGAATACGAATCTGAATGGTAAGGTCGCGGTGGTTACCGGAGCCGCGAGCGGCATCGGCAAGCAGATCGCGCTTACGCTGTCCGCAGCAGGCGCGGCGGTCGCCATCGCCGACCTGAATCAGGACGGCGCGAACGCCGTCGCCGAAGAGATCAAAGCGAAGGGCGGCAAGGCAATCGGCGTGGCGATGGACGTCACGAACGAAGACGCCGTCAATCAGGGTATCGACAAGGTCGCCGAAGAACTCGGCTCGATCGATATTCTCATTTCCAATGCCGGCATTCAGATTGTCAATCCGATCGAAAATTACTCGTTTTCCGACTGGAAGAAGATGCAGGCGATTCACGTGGACGGCGCGTTCCTGACCACCAAGGCCGCGCTCAAGCACATGTACAAAGATGACCGCGGCGGCATCGTCATTTACATGGGCTCCGTGCATTCGCATGAAGCGTCGCCGCTCAAGTCCGCGTATGTGACGGCCAAGCATGCGCTGCTCGGTCTCGCGCGCGTGCTCGCCAAGGAGGGCGCGAAGCACAACGTGCGCTCGCATGTGGTGTGTCCGGGTTTCGTGCGTACGCCGCTTGTCGACAAACAGATTCCCGAGCAGGCCCGGGAACTCAACATCAGCGAAGACGAAGTTGTCAAACGCGTCATGCTCGGCGGCACGGTGGACGGCATTTTCACGACGGTCGAGGACGTGGCGGAAACCGTGCTGTTCCTGTCTACGTTCCCGTCGGCCGCGTTGACCGGTCAGTCCTTTATCGTGAGCCACGGCTGGTACATGCATTAAGGAGCCGCCGATGGCCCAACGCAATCTCAAACGGGCGCGCGCCGGCATGTCCGTCGACGGGGAGGCTGACGGCGCAGGTTCGGCGCCCGCCATTCATACGAGTCGGCATCTTCATTTGCCTGACTATGAAACCGTCGCACTGATGTTGCAGGGCGGTGGCGCGTTGGGCGCCTATCAGGCGGGCGTCTTTCAGGGACTCTATGAAGCTGGCATCGAACCGAACTGGCTTGCCGGCATTTCAATCGGCGCGTTGAACACGGCGATCATCGCCGGCAATCCGCCGGAGAAGCGCGTCGAGCGTTTGCTGCAGTTCTGGGAAACGATCTGCCAGCCGGCGTTCGGTCCGCCGCTGCCGGCTTTCATCGAGCACGCGCTGTTCAATTCGAGCGATGCCGTGCGCAAGGCATTTACCGCCACGCAGGCGGTGAGTGCGATTGTCGAAGGGCAGAAAGGCTTTTTCGTGCCGCGCTTTCCGCCGCCGTTGCCCGCTGTATCCGGGCCGCCGCAAATGGCCAGCTACTACGACACCACGCCACTGAAAGCTACGCTCGAAGCGCTTTGCGATTTCGACCGGATCAATTCGCGCGAAATGCGCGTGTCGGTGGGCGCGGTGAATTGCGGCACCGGTAATTTCGCGTACTTCGACAACACGCACACGACGCTGCGGCCCGAGCACTTCATGGCGTCGGGCGCGTTGCCGCCGGGCTTTGCCGCCGTCGAGATCGACGGCCAGTATTACTGGGACGGCGGTCTGATGTCGAACACACCGCTCTATGAAGTGATTCAGTCCACGCCGCGCCGCGACACGCTCGCTTTTCAGGTCGATCTGTGGAGCGCGATTGGTCCGGTGCCGGATAGCATCACCGACGTGCAGGGGCGCATGAAAGACATTCAGTATTCGAGCCGAACGCGTCTTGTCACCGACATGCTGCAGCGCTCGCAACGTTTCAGACACGTGCTGCGTGAGGTGCTGGATCGCGTGCCGTCGGATCAACGCGACGATCCGTGGTGCAAGCTGGCCGAAGACCTGTCCTGCTCCAAGCGCTACAACGTGATCCACCTCATCTACCGGCAAAAGGAATACGAGGGGCATTACAAGGACTTCCAGTTCGGCTTGTCCACGATGCGTGAGCATTGGCAAAGCGGTCTCGACGACATCAATCACTCGCTCTCGCAGCCGGACTGGCTGGCCATGCCGAATAACGACGCCGGATTCATCACGCACGACATCCATCGGGACAGGCGCTAGGCAGCCAACCGCATGCGCATCGCGCGTTACAGCAGAGATCGCGCGCGAGACTAACAGCAACGCAATAAAAAACGGCGCCCCGATGCAGGGACGCCGTTTCAACAGCCTGTGCCAGCGGAAGCACGCATCGGCAGCACGCCACTGGCCATGCGCCACTGGCCGTGGGCCACTAGCGGTGCACCACTGGCCATGCGCCACTAGCCGTGCACTTCGAAGCCGCCCGCTTACTTCAATACGTGGGCGATTGCATTTGCCACTGTGTCGAGGTTGCGCGTGTTCAGCGCAGCCACGCAAATGCGGCCCGTGCTCACCGCATAAATGCCGAACTCTTCACGCAACCGGTCCACTTGCGGCGCGGTCAGGCCGGAATACGAGAACATGCCGCGCTGCGCGTTCACAAAGCTGAAGTCGCGATCCACGCCGCTTGCCTTCAGGCGTTCCACCAGCCCGTTGCGCATCGCGCGGATGCGATCGCGCATTTCGGCAAGTTCGGTTTCCCACGTGGCACGCAGTTCCGGCGAGGCCAGCACCGCGGCGACTACCGAGCCGCCGTGCGTGGGCGGGTTCGAATAGTTCGTGCGGATCACGCGCTTCAGTTGCGACAGCACGCGCGACGCTTCTTCCTTGCTCGACGTGATGATCGACAGCGCGCCGACGCGCTCGCCGTACAGCGAGAACGACTTCGAGAACGACGACGAGACGAACACATTCAGTTCCGCCGCTGCGAACAGACGCACGGCTGCGGCGTCCGACTCGATGTTGTCGCCGAACCCCTGATACGCAATGTCGAGAAACGGCACGAGATTGCGCGCCTTGACGACTTCGACCACCTGCTTCCACTGGTCGACCGTCAGATCCACGCCGGTCGGGTTGTGGCAGCACGCGTGCAGCACGACGACGGTGCCGGCGGCGTAGCTGTTCAGCGCGCTCAGCATGCCATCGAAATTCACGCCGTGCGTATGGGCGTCGTAGTACGGATACGAGATAACTTCGAAGCCGGCGCCTTCAAAGAGCGCGCGGTGGTTCTCCCAGCTCGGGTCGCTGATGGCGACCTTGCCGTTCGGGTTCAGGCGCTTCAGAAAGTCCGCGCCGATCTTCAATGCGCCCGTGCCGCCCAACGCCTGCGCCGTCACGACGCGGCCTGCTGCGATCAGCGGCGAGTCGTTGCCGAGCAGCAGCTTTTGCACGGCTGCGTCGTAGGCGGCAATGCCTTCGATCGGCAGATAGCCGCGCGGCAGCGCGGCTTCGACACGCGCTTTTTCCGCGTCGCGAACGGCGCGCAACAGCGGGATCTTGCCTTCTTCATTGAAATACACGCCGACGCCAAGATTGACCTTGGTGGCGCGTGCGTCGGCATTGAAAGCTTCGTTCAGGCCCAGAATCGGGTCGCGGGGAGCAAGTTCGACGGCGGAGAACAGAGACATGATGGATGGGCAGCAGTAGTGAAAAGAAGGCGGTGTAAGGCGCGAGCGGCCCGGCCGGTCAGCACGTCTCGTGGAAAACGTAGGCGGACGGCGGACAGCAACGAACAGGCGCAGCTTGGCATTGTAGCGAATCCGTGACCGCTTTTCGGGCAACCCGCCCCGTGAGCCCGGTCTTTTTGCTTGAAAAAGAGGCATGCAGGCATCAATTAGATCACCCGGGCGCGCTCAGCCCGCGATCCCGCAACCCGTTAGAATGATTCTTTGCCCGAGGCCCGGTGCCGCCCCACATGTCCGAACAACATCTGACTGAAGCCGAAGACGCGCTGGACGAATCCAAGTTCGTCACGTTCGAAGGCTCGCCGTTCCAGCTGTATCAACCGTATCCGCCCGCCGGCGACCAGCCGACGGCCATCGATACGCTCGTCGAAGGCGTCGAGGACGGTTTGTCGTTCCAGACGCTGCTCGGTGTGACCGGCTCGGGCAAGACCTTCACCATGGCCAACACGATCGCGCGGCTCGGCCGCCCGGCGATTGTGTTCGCGCCGAACAAGACGCTCGCCGCGCAGCTCTACTCGGAGTTTCGCGAGTTCTTCCCGCGCAACGCGGTCGAGTATTTCGTCTCGTACTACGACTACTACCAGCCGGAAGCGTATGTGCCGCAGCGCGACCTGTTCATCGAGAAAGACTCGTCGATCAACGAGCATATCGAGCAGATGCGCCTGTCCGCCACGAAAAGCCTGATGGAGCGGCGCGACGTGGTGATCGTAGCCACGGTGTCGGCGATTTACGGTATCGGCAATCCGTCCGAATATCACCAGATGATTCTGACGCTGCGCACGGGCGACAAGCTCGGCCAGCGCGACATCATCGCGCGGCTGATCGCGATGCAGTACAACCGGAACGAGGCGGATTTCCAGCGCGGCTCGTTTCGCGTGCGGGGCGACACCATCGACATTTTCCCGGCCGAACACGCGGAAATGGCCGTGCGCGTGGAACTGTTCGACGACGAGGTCGAAACGCTGCAACTGTTCGATCCGCTCACGGGCCGTGTGCGGCAGAAAATTCCCCGTTTCACCGTCTATCCGTCGTCGCACTACGTGACGCCGCGCGACACGGTGGTGCGCGCCGTCGAAACGATCAAGAACGAATTGCGCGAGCGGCTGGAGTTTTTTTATAGCGAGGGCAAGCTGGTAGAAGCGCAACGGCTCGAACAGCGCACCCGCTTCGATCTGGAAATGTTGCAGGAGCTTGGCTTCTGCAAGGGCATTGAAAATTACTCGCGGCATTTCTCGGGCGCGGCGCCCGGCGAGCCGCCGCCTACGCTCGTCGACTATCTGCCTCCTGATGCGATCATGCTGCTCGACGAGTCGCACGTGCTGATCGGTCAGCTGAACGGCATGTACAACGGCGACCGCGCGCGTAAGGAAAATCTCGTCGACTACGGGTTCCGGTTGCCGTCCGCGCTGGATAACCGGCCGCTGAAGTTCAACGAGTTCGAACGCAAGATGCGCCAGGTCGTGTACGTGTCGGCCACGCCCGCGGACTACGAGCAGAAAACGTCGGGCCAGGTGGCGGAGCAGCTCGTGCGTCCTACCGGCCTCGTGGATCCCGAAATCGAGGTCCGGCCCGCGCGTAGTCAGGTGGACGACGTGCTGGCCGAGATCAACGAGCGCGTGAAGGCTGGCGACCGCGTGCTGGTCACCGTGCTGACCAAGCGCATGGCCGAGCAGCTCACCGAATTCCTCGCGGACCACGGCATCAAGGTGCGCTATCTGCATAGCGATATCGATACGGTGGAGCGCGTCGAAATCATCCGCGATTTGCGACTCGGCACGTTCGACGTGCTGGTGGGGATCAACCTGCTGCGCGAAGGGCTGGATATCCCGGAAGTGTCGCTGGTCGCCATTCTCGATGCGGACAAGGAAGGTTTTCTGCGTGCGGAGCGCTCGCTGATCCAGACGATTGGCCGGGCGGCGCGGAATGTGAACGGCAAGGCGATTCTGTACGCCGACAAGATCACGGACTCCATGCGCCGTGCGATCGACGAAACCGAGCGGCGGCGCGCGAAGCAGATTGCGTTCAATCTCGAAAGAGGGATTACGCCGCGCGGCGTGGTCAAGCGCATTCGCGACATTATCGACGGTGTATACAACGTCGACGACGCACGCGCTGAACTGAAGGAACAGCAAACCCGCGCGAAGTTCGAGGACATGTCCGAGAAGCAGCTTGCCAAGGAGCTCAAGCGGCTCGAAAAACAGATGATGGAGCACGCCAAGAACCTCGAATTCGAAAAGGCAGCGCAGACGCGCGACCAGTTGGCGCTGCTGCGGCAGCGCGTGTTTGGCGCGAACGTCGGCGATCACGTTTCTGGCGTCGACTAGCAAGCTGGACATGTTTTTCGGAAAGGGCGTGGCACTGTGCCGCGCCCTTTTTGTTGGGGCCGTCGCCCCGGTAGAAACGTCGGTGCTTTTCAGGTGTCACAAGTCCTTAAAACTGCCTTAAAACCCTTTTGCCGTAAGGCCTTGCCCGCGCTGTGGTTTGTCCAGACCGGAGAAGAATGATAGACTCGTATAATATTGAGAATGGTTCGCATTAACGTTCATTCGCTCCGGTTGCTTGCGGTCGAGCAGTTACCCATTCGCCGTAAGCGGGGCGAGCCTGCGGAATGCGCCATTTAAGACGAGTCGATTCCAGCTAAAAGAACAGGAGTGTCAATGCGGTTTTCTTCATTCGTACGTGGTGGCGTGGTCGCCGTAGCCGCGGTGGCAACCTTTTCCGCAACAGCGGCGGAGTACCCGATCGGCAAGCAGCACGTTCAGGACGGCATGGAAGTCGGCGCCGTTTATCTGCAGCCGATCACGATGGAACCTGAAGGCATGATGCGCAAGGCATCGGACTCGGACGTCCACCTCGAGGCGGATATTCATGCGGTCAAGAATAATCCCACCGGTTTCGCGGAGGGCGACTGGATGCCCTATCTGCAAGTGCACTACGAGCTGACAAAGGCCGGCTCGAGCCAGGCGCAGAAGGGCGATCTGATGCCCATGGTCGCCAACGACGGGCCGCACTACGGCGACAACGTCAAGCTGCAAGGTCCGGGCAAGTACCACCTGAAGCTGATCGTCGAACCGCCGATGCAGACGGGTCATATGGCGTTCGGGCGTCACGTCGACAAGGAAACCGGCGTGGGTCCGTGGTTCAAGCCGTTCACGATCGAATACGACTTCACGTTTGCAGGCATCGGCAAGAAGGGCGGCTATTGATCGGGTCATCCTGCCGGCTCACGCGGCGTGGCCGCGTCGCCGGCGCAGGCCCGAAGCAGGCGTGGAACACCACGCGATTGAATTGCAGCAGGCGGCGCGTTGGGCATCAATCCCGTCGCGCTGCGTTTTCCGGAAAGGCTAATGGGAATCAACCGAAAGATCGCGATGTTCATCGCCGCGCTGTCGCTGACGCTAGCGGGCGCGGCTCACGCAGCGGATCTCCCTACGTTCAAGCTGGAGATGAACGACGGCAAGCTGAATCCTGCGCGCATCGAGGTGCCGGCGGGGCAGCGGATCAAGATCGAAGTGCGCAACACCGGCAAGGGCGCGGCCGAGTTTGAAAGCGTGCAGTTGCGCAAGGAAAAGGTGCTGGCGCCGGGCGCGGACTCGTTCGTCGTCATCGCTCCGCTCGAGCCTGGCGAATACCGGTTTTTCGACGATTTTCATCAGCAGGCGCAGGGTGTGATCGTCGCCAGATAGCGGTTTGGCACGCGTCGGCAACGTATTGCGGCGATGCGCGCAATGGCAGTCGCAGCAAGGAAGGGAGAGTTCGATGGGTCAGGTTCTGTTTATTGTGTGGCGGGAAAGTGTCGAGGCGCTGCTGGTCGTCGGCATCCTGTACGCATGGCTGAAAAATGGCGACGACGATGCGCGTCGCGGTTTGCCCTATCTGTGGGGCGGCGTGGCGGCGGGCGTGATCGCGGCGGTGGCGCTAGGCGCTGCGCTGGTGGGCTTTACCGAAGTGCTGTCCGGCGACGCGCAGGATTATTTTCAGACGGCGATGGTGCTGATCGCGTGCGTGCTGATCGTGCAGATGGTGCTGTGGATGAAGCAGCACGGCCGCACGCTCAAGCGCGACATGGAACAGTCGCTGCAAAAGAGTCAGCGCGACTCGAACTGGTGGGGCGTCGCGTTGCTGGTTGCGCTGGCGATTGCACGCGAAGGCAGCGAGACGGTGATTTTCCTGTACGGCCTCGGTTTCGGCCAGTCCGGTCACGTGGACGGCAGCCAGATGCTCGCCGTTCTGATCGGCCTGGGTCTCGCGTTTCTCACGTTCTACGTGCTGCAACTGGGCGGCAAGTTCTTTTCCTGGCGACTATTTTTCCGCGTCACGGAAATCATGCTGTTGTTCCTTGGCGCAGGGCTGTTCCAGACCGGCGTCGACAAGCTGATCGACAAGGAAATCCTGCCGACGCTCGTCGACCAGATGTGGAATTCGTCGGCGATTCTCGATGACTCCAGCACTTTCGGTTCCCTCGTCGCCACGCTCACCGGCTATCGTGCTCACCCGGCGCTGATGAATCTGCTGGCGTATGCCGCTTACTGGGCGGTGGTCTATCTGCTGGTGCGCCGCGCGAGCCGCAAGCCGGCGCGGCAAGCGGCAGGGCGCACGGCATGAGCACGGTCATGTCCCGTCCGGGCCGCCTCGCGGCGGCTGGACAGTGGATGCAGCGTCACGGCGCTGTGATTCGCGGCATCCAGTGGGTCGTGGTGGCCGTGTACGCGTTTCTCATCATCGTGCCGGCGATCCTGCCGCTGCCCGATGACACAGCGCATCTGTGGAACAACCTTACGCTCGCCGCGCAGTTTGTGTTCTGGGGCATCTGGTGGCCGTTCGTCCTGCTGTCGATGGTGATGCTTGGCCGCGTGTGGTGCGGCGTGCTGTGCCCGGAGGGTGCGCTCGCCGAATTCGCCAGCAAGCACGGTCGCGGCCGCGCGATTCCACACTGGATGCGCTGGGGCGGCTGGCCGTTCGTCGCGTTTGGCATCACGACGATTTACGGGCAGATGGTGAGCGTCTACCAGTATCCGAAGGCGGTGCTGCTGGTGCTGGGCGGCTCGACCTTCGCGGCGATGATCATCGGCCTGTTGTACGGACGCGAGAAGCGTGTCTGGTGCAAGTATCTGTGCCCCGTCAACGGGGTTTTTTCGCTTCTGGCGCGCCTCGCGCCGTTTCACTACAAGGTCGACGAAGACGCGTGGCGCCGCTCGTACAAGAACGGTGAACACGGGCATCGCGTGATTCCGATCAACTGCGCGCCGCTCGTGCCTTTGCGCAATATGAAGGGCGCGTCCGACTGTCATATGTGCGGCCGTTGCAGCGGGCACCGCGACGCGATCGCGCTGACATGGCGCGCACCGTCATCGGAAGTCGTGCAGCTGGGCGACAAGCAGGCCAATCCGTGGGACACGGCGCTGATCCTGTACGGCCTGCTCGGGATCGCGATCGGCGCGTTCCACTGGACGGCGTCGCGCTGGTTCATCGATCTGAAGATGTTCTTTGCGACCTGGCTCGTCGATCACGACATCACATGGCCGCTCGACACCAACGCGCCGTGGTTCCTGTTCACGCACTACCCCGAGCAGAACGACGTGTTCTCGTGGCTCGACGGCGGTATGGTGATCGGCTATATCCTCGCCACGGCGCTCGTGTACGGCACGGCATTACTGCTGCTGCTGATGGGCGCAACCCGCATGCTGGGGCGTCTGAATGCGGTGCGGCTGCATCATCTAACGCAGGGGCTCATACCAATTGCCGGCGCCGGCGTGTTTCTCGGTTTGTCGGCGACCACCTTGTCGCTGCTGCGCGCTGAGCACGTGTCGTTGTGGTGGGCGTCGGACATGCGTATCGCGATTCTCGCGGTCGCCAATCTGTGGAGCGCGTGGCTCGCGTGGCTCGTCACGCGGCGCTATAGCGAGCGCTTCGTTCAGCGCGCCCTTGCGATGCTCTGGTTTGCCGCGGCACTCGCCGTCGTGGATAGCGCGTGGTGGTTGATGTTCTGGGGCTGGTCGTCGAAGTAATCGCGTCAGTGAATCGCCGCAGGAAGCAAAAAAGCCGTGGAGATGCGACCATCCCACGGCTTTTGTCTGTCTGCATGATGGTGCACGGCGTGTCGTGCAATCGCATCGGGTGAGAACCAAAAAAGCGGCGTGGCTTGCTGCGACGGCTGGCTTGTCGTTTGCACGAAGGGGTCTAGTTCTCACGTGCAAGCCGTCGTGGCTGGCTAATGCCCAACACCTCTCGAGGAGGTGGTCCCCACAATACCCGGTACTGCTGTTCCTGCTGCCCGACTATTTCGTCAGGATCAGCTTGCCAAGACGCGTGGCGCGCAACTGATAGGTCTCGCCGTTGTGCGTGATGCTGATGTGGCTATGTCCTTGCAGCAATGCGTCGCTGCGTACGGTTCGCTCCGACGTTTCGCCCGAGTTTTTTTCAAGGCCCGTCGCCGCTCTCGTGGCGGCCGTAGTTTGCGTCGATGCCTTCGAACGGCTAGTCAACGCCGCCGCTGGACGGCGCAAGCTGAGCGTAGAAGGGCGCGTGAGATCGGTCATTGGTTTTGTGCTGTTCGTCGATTCGATGAATTCATTCTAAATGATAACTATTCCCATTTACAAATAAGAGAAATCGATTGGTGCGAGGTTCTGATAGTCGAGAAAGGTAGGCAAGCGGCGGCGCGATGTGAACGCCCGCCGCGGTGACGTCAGTGCAATGAACCTGGTTCCTGTTTCGTCTGAACGAACTGGCGTATCAGCCGCACCGTATCGATGTCGTTCTCGCGATACGCCGATTTGACGATCTCCTGCGTCTGCACGGCGTCCTGGTCATCGGACACGGGCAGGGTGGTCGCATATTCGAAACGCAGGAACAATTGCAGTTCGTCTGGCTGCTCGATGGTCATGGTGAGCGAGCCACCGACATGATCGGCCGTCGGCAGGATGTCGTAACGCACGCTTTGGCTATCCTGCAACGTGACGCGGTCGCGCACGGTCGCGTGGCCGTAATGCAATTCGCGCTCGAGAACGTTGCCTTCGCGCGAAACAATCGTGCAGCTGTCGAGCCCCATGACGAAGAGCTGCGGCTGCTCGGCGCGCAGCACGAGACCTTCCCACAGTTGCTCGCGGGTCATCGAGTCGACAAAAGGATTCAACGGATCGTTGATCTGGATGAGATGTTCGAAATTCAAAACGACGGCTTCCTATGAAATATGAAAGCGTTGCAACACGACGGCGCAGTCTTGACGCCGATGGCGCCGCGTAGACCGCTCCGGTCGGTCAGGCGTCAGGCTACCGCAAGTCCCGAGCGTATCGTCACCTGATGCGTGAGAATCTTGTGGACGGGACACGCATTGGCAATTTGCAAAAGCCGTTCCCGCTGTTCGTCGGAAAGATCGCCTTCCAGCACGATCTTCCGGTCGATGGTCGAGCCCGCCTCGCCGGATTCGAAACTGAGCGACACGCGGACGTCGGCAAGCGGCCAACCCTTGCGTTGAGCGTACATCTTCAGCGTGATGGATGTGCACGCGCCAAGGCTTGATAACAACAACGAAATGGGTGTGGGCCCGCGGTCGCCGCCGCCGAGCGCCTCGGGCTCGTCGGCGAGCCACGTATGACGGGCGTCGTCGAAAAGGACCTGGAAATTCGTCGAACCGATATGGGCGGTGACGTTGGGTTCTGCCATGCGTGCTCCTGAACTGGGATGAAGACCCGCCACGCGCCGTGGCCGGTCAAATCCGCTCACACAGGTCGGCGACACTGCGCGCGGCAGGAATGGCTATTGTGAACGAATTTACCGTCAGTGCGCGATCGCGCCCATCCGTCCCGCCTGATAGTCGATCACGGCCTGGCGGATTTCATCTTCCGTGTTCATGACGAACGGACCGTAGCGCACCACCGGTTCCTTCAACGGCACGCCGCCCAGCAGCAACACTTCAAGTGGTTCCGCGCCCGCGGTGAGCGTGACCGAATCGCCGTCGTTCTGAAACACCACCATCTTTTGCGCGTCGATTTCCTGACGTGCATTGCCCTCGCCGTAAAAGCCTTTTCCGGACAGACCATACGCAAACACGCGATAGTGGGCGGGCACCGGCTGCTCGATCGTCGCACCGGGTTGCAGCGAGAAATGCTGGTACAGGATCGGCGTGCGCGTATCGATCGCCGCTTTCACGCCGAGTGCTTCGCCGGCTATGACTTTCACGCGCACTTTGCCATCCGCCGATGTCGCCACCGGTATGCTTGCCGACGGAATTTCCTGGTAGCGCGGTTCGATCATCTTGTCGCGACGCGGCAGGTTCACCCACAGTTGCAGGCCGTGCACGCGCCCACCCGTGCGCACGAACGCCGGGTCCGGCATTTCGCTATGCACGACGCCCGCGCCGGCGGTCATCCACTGCACATCGCCCGCATGCAGGGTGCCGGAATGACCGGCCGAATCCTGATGGCCGAACTGCCCCTCGAGCACGTAGGTGACCGTTTCGAAACCACGATGCGGATGATCGGGTGCGCCCTTGGCTTCGCCCGGCGCGTAGTCGATCGGGCCCATTTCGTCGAGCAGCAGGAACGGGTCGAAGTCCATCAGCAGACGGGTTGGGAAAGGGCGATGGACCACGAAGCCGCCGCCTTCGGTCGTGCGAACGGCGGGAAACGTGCGTTCGATCGTGCGTGCCGTGCTCATCGAATGTCACCTCGAAAAAAGGGGAATAGCGTTATTTTTGAAACATGGAGCTATTATAGGGACCGTTTTTCGCGGTGCCAGCCGCCCTCACGCAATGGATTGTTCTATCACTGGAACGATGAGATGAAGATCGATTCACACAATCTGAATGACCTGATGTACTTCTCCCAGGTCGTCGAACATGGTGGATTTTCCGCCGCGGAGCGCGTGCTGGGCATTTCGAAATCCCGACTCTCGCGCCGGCTCACCGAACTGGAAGCGTCGCTGGGTGTGCGCTTGCTGCAGCGCTCCACGCGCAAACTGGCGTTGACCGAGGCCGGCCAGCTTTTCTACCAGCATTGTCAGGCGATGCTAAGCGAAGCGCAGGCCGCGGTGAACGTGGTGCAGCAGTTGCGCTCGTCGCCGCGCGGCACGGTGCGCGTCAGCGTGCCGGTGACCGTGTCGCAGACCATTCTGTCGCAAATTCTGCCGGAGTTCATGCACCGCTATCCGGAAGTGCGCGTCGTCATGCGTGTGACAAATCGCGTCGTCGACCTGTTCGAGGATTCGATCGACGTCGCTTTGCGTGTGCGTTCCGACCCGCCGGAAAACGCGAATATCGTCGTACGGCCGCTCTGGCGCACCCAGCAGATGCTGGTCGGCGCGCCGAGCCTGCTGCAACAGAACGCACCGCCGCTGCAGCCCACCGACCTCAGCCGTTTCGAAACCCTGGACGTGCCGACCGGCGACGGCCGCCATGTGTACAACCTGATTGCGCCGGACGGCACGCGTCACGCGCACGAGCACGAGCCGCGACTCGTCACGGCGGATCTGATGACGATCCGTGAAGCGGTGCTGGCCGGCGTGGGCATCGCTGCGTTGCCCGAGATGATGTACGGCGCGTCGCTGCGCGCCGGTCAATTGTCGCCCGTCATGCCGGGCTGGACGTTTCCGGTCCCGCAGCTTTACGCCGTGTTCGTGTCACGGCAAGGGATGATTCCGGCCGTGCGCGCGTTCGTCGATTATCTGGTCGAAATGCTGGACCCGGACGAAGGCAAGTACATCATGGGCGAATGTCCGGTGAGGGAGGAAAAGAAAGCGGCGGCCGCTCACGCCGCGCAATCTGCTCAATCCGCTCATGCCATGGCAGCCGTGTCCTAGCGCGCGTCGCGCACCGCAGCATCGCTTTTAGCATTTAAGCGCGGCCTGTCATGAGTACTTTCAATGGGCACTTTCTTGATTGCGAGCGCGAGCGCGCCTATATTGAAATCCCTTCGCTAAGGAGTCTCTTATGCGGAAACTCATGGCCGCTATCATAGCGAGCCTGATAGGGCTGACCGCGCTGTCCGTGTCGATCACGGCTGTCGCATGCGGTGATTCCAACTACCAGTCTTCAAACGATGGTAAGTGATCCTGCCGCCCGAAGGCGCCGAGCGCGCACAAAAAAAGGCCTTCATCGGACGATGAAGGCCTTTTACTTTTGGCCCCTGTTTCAGGGGCGTTTCCCGGACTCAGAGTGCGCGATGTGCGGCGTGACCTGCAGTCTGACTCGTGGCTTCATTTACCCTTGGGCTGAGTGACGAAGCCGATCTTCGTCAGACCACCGGCCTGCGCCGCCGACATGACCTCGGCCACTTTCTCGTACGGCACCTTGCGGTCCGCGTCGAGATGCAATTCCGGCTGCGGATTCGCTTGCGCGGCCTCTGCGATTTTCGCGCGCAGTGCGGTGTCGTCGACTTTCCTGTCGTCCCACAACACGTTGCCGTCCGCATCGACGGCAACCGTGACCTGCGCGGGCTTCGTATCTTCCTTCTGGCTGCTTGCATGCGGCAGATCGATCTTGACCGCGTGACGAATGACCGGAATCGTCACCATGAAAACGATCAGGAGAACCAACATCACGTCGACGAGCGGCGTCATGTTGATTTCGTTCATCAGGCCGTCGTCATCGTCGCTGGAAAAGGGGCTCATTGCCATGGGAATGCCTCGTCGATCAGTTTGCGCGCGTGGCGAGACGCAGCCCGTCACCGCGCCTCGACGACGACAGACGCGCGCCCGTCACGAAGAACGCATGCAGCCCGTGTGCAAAGCGGCTCAGCTTGGCGACGACCGCTTTGTTGGCGCGTGTCAACGCGTTATAGCCGAGCACGGCGGGAATGGCGACGAACAGGCCGAACGCCGTCATGATCAGCGCTTCACCAACGGGGCCGGCGACCTGATCGATCGACGACTGGCCGCTCGCGCCGATTGCGAGCAGTGCATGATAAATGCCCCATACCGTGCCGAACAGACCGACGAACGGCGCCGTGCTGCCGATCGACGCGAGAATCGCAAGGCCGCTCTGCATACGGGCGACGCTTTCGTCCATGGTGTCTTTCAGGCAACGCGTGACCCAGTCGGACACGTCCATACGGTCATGCAGATGCGGTTGCGTCTGATGATGGTGATCGGCGGCTTCCTGGCCCGACAGCGCGAGCGCGAGGAAGGGGTTGTCCTGCGGCGTGGACGAGCCGGCGCCGAGTTTGTTCACGCCGTCGGCGAGGTCGTCCGAATGCCAGAATGCCTGTTCGGCATTCTTCGTGAGACGCTTCAGGCGCATCACGTTCCAGCCCTTGATGACGATCACGCTCCACGACATGACCGACATGATCAACAACGCGAGCGCGATACCGCGCGTGACGAAATCCCCTTGCGCCCACACGTGCGCCAATCCGTAGTTTTGCATTGCAATTCCCTGTTTGAAATCTAGCTTAGTCGTCCAGACTGAAAACGAATGGCAGGTTGTACGCGGCTCGCACCGGCTGGCCGTTTTCGAGGTATGGCTTGCAGCTGCTCGCGTGCGCGGCGGAAAGCGCGGCGTCATCGAGTCGGTCGAAGCCACTGCTCTTTTTCAACTCGATGTTTTCGAGCTTGCCGGTCAGACTCACCACGAACTTCACATACGTCGTGCCGGTTTCGCCGCGGCGCCTGGAGAGCGCCGGATACGCGGGCGTGATGATGTTGCAATCGAGGTGCGAAACGTTCTTCGGCGCTGTGATTTCCATCGTTTGACGGCCCGTCGCGGGCGCTGCCTGAACGGACGGCGCGGCGGGTGCCGGCGGCGCGGGCGGCGTCGGATCGGGCGCGGCAGCCGGCGTCGGCGACGGAGCCGCCGCTTGCGGCAGCGGAGGGGCTGTCGGCCTGGGCGTCGGCGCCGGCTTCGGCTGGATTTTGGGCCTGGTATGGACCGGCGGCGTCGGCTTGGGCGGGGGCGGCGCGATCGACTGCATGGCGACCGGCGCAGCGACGGGCGCCGGCGGCAGCAGTTGCGCGGTCATCACATGCGATTCGAGCGCCGGCTGCGCGGGTTCGTGACGCAGGGTCATCACCACGGCGAGCAGCGCGACGTGAATCGCGGCAACCACGCCGGTGGTGGTGAGGGCGCGGGGATTCATGCGGTGCGAGGCCGGCGTGTTGCCAGTCGTGCCGGTTTTGCCGGGCAAAACGGTAGGCGAGGCCTGCATGTCAGCGTGGCGCGGCGCGGCCGAAGCAGCGCGTCGGACAAGTCTTCGTCATGTTCGGAAGATCAGCAACGAAATGCACAAGGTAGTCACGAAACCAATCAGCAATTCCATCTCAAACTCCTGTCTGGTCGAGTGGGTTAGCTGGCTGGTACGGAGACTGGCTTGCTGACGGCAGTGGGATAGGACTTTGAACACAAGGGGCCAGAGAGTGCGCCTCGGCAGGCACTGACACAGACTGGCCCTGCAATACTCAAGGCTGCAACCGCGCGTAACAGCGGTCAGCCGCGCTCAAGCGGTCTCACGCGGCCTTGCGCTCGTAAAACGTCAGCGGCACGGGCTGCGCATGATGCTCGACACCACAGCGGCTCGCGCACACGCCGCTTTGCATCATCACGTCACGCACTGATTCCGCGCACTTGCCACAACACAATGCGACACCGAGCTCGAACTGAAGCTCGTCGAACGAATCGACGCCTTCCGCGATGGAGGCACGGATCTTTCGGTCAGAAACAGACTTGCAGATACAGACAATCATGGCAGCGCGTCATAGCTAACGTTAATGCGAATTATTATCATTATGTTTGAGGAATTTGGCAAGCGCGCTGAGTGGTTTTTTGTAACAAAACCAGACTCTTAGAAGGGGTTTCCAGAGCGGATGCGCCGGCAAAGCGGGGTCGTCGCTCCGTGTGAACACGCAGGAAAGCGGCGTCCAGTGGACGCCAGCAATGTCAAATGCGACGGACGGGCGAATTTATGCGGCGCGCGAATCGGGGGTCGACGTACGGCGGGAAGGGATGGTGACCTGTTCGACGGTCGCGTCGATATGCAGCAGCGAAGCTGCCAGCTTCTGTTGATGGCTGCCGTCGCCGGTGGAGAAAAAACGGGGCGCAACCGAGGCGCCGCTTTCAGCCGGAACGCGCATGCCATGCTGGTCGAGTACGCGTTCCAGTTGCCGCGCAATGGCCAGGCTCGTGTCGATCAGCATGAGCCGATCGCCGACGATGTCGCGAATGGTCTCATCCAGAAACGGATAGTGCGTGCAGCCGAGCACCAGCGTGTCCGCGCCGGCGTCGAGCATGGGCTGGAGATAGCCATGCAGTAGCGCGCGAACTTCGGCCGAACCGGTGTCGCAGCGCTCCACGGCCTGAACGAGGCCGTGGCCGGGCTGGCACAAGAAGCGGCAATCGGCCGCGTAGCGCTCGAGCAGGCCCTGGAAGCGCGCACTGCGCAGCGTCACCTGAGTGGCCAGCACGCCGGCTACGCGCGTTTTGGATTGCAGCGCCGCTGGTTTGATGCCCGGTTCGACACCCACGAGCGGAATGGGCAACCGCTCGCGCACCAGAGCGATGGATTGCGCGGTCGCCGTATTGCATGCGACGACCAGCGCCTTCGCGCCTTGCTGCACGAGCCATTCGCCGATGGCAAGCGTACGGTCGGCGATGAAGTCGTCGTCGCGTTCGCCGTAAGGAGCGTAGAGCGAATCCGCCGCGTACAGGATCGCCTCGTCGGGCAACTGGGCGCGAACGGCGCGCAGAACGGATAAGCCGCCCAGTCCGGAATCGAAAATACCGACGGGCGCGTTGGCGTGAACGGCGGCAGCGGGAAGGCGGTTACTTGACGAGAGCGGTTTTGCGGGCATAGGCGTGGAGGACGCGCACGGCGCGGCGATCATTAAGGGCCAGCGAAGCCGGAAAGCAGGGAAGTGCGCAAGTATATCGCTCGTCCAGCGTGCGCTATCCCATTTGAGCAGACTCGCAACACGCAATGCGGGCGATTTCAGCGAACGTCGATTACGACTCCATCGGGCCCATGGCCGTTTGCTGGTAGTTCTGAATCCCGATCTTGCCGATCAGATCGATTTGCGTCTCGAGCCAGTCGATGTGTTCTTCGGTGTCGTCGAGAATCTTCGTGAAGATTTCACGCGAGATAAAGTCACGCACCGATTCGCAATAAGCAATGGCTTCCTTGCAGGTGCTTTGCGAAATCTGTTCGAGCTTCAGATCGCATTCGAGAATCTCCTGAGTCTCTTCACCAATCAGTAATTTGTGAAGGTCCTGCAGATTCGGCAAACCGTCGAGCATGAAAATGCGTTCGATCAGCCAGTCGGCATGCTTCATTTCGCCGATCGACTCGTCGTACTCGTGCTTGCCCAGTTTTTCCAGCCCCCAGTGGCGATACATCCGCGCATGAAGGAAGTATTGATTGATCGCGGTCAGCTCGTTTTTCAACTGCGCGTTGAGATATTCGATGACCTTTGCGTCGCCTTGCATGGTATGTCCTTGAAGGGATTTGAATTTCCCAGAACGATAAACGCCGAAGCCCAAAAAGCCAAGGCAAAAGTGCAGTTTCCGGCTTGACACGAGAGGTTGGCCGCGTGATGCGTAGCGTTCTCATTCAGGCGAAAAAAAAGCCGGCGTCGTGAGACACCGGCTTGCCGCCTTTGCTCAGCGACCGCTCAGACGAACGGTCATACCGTAGCAACGGGAATCTTGCCGATCTTCGCTTGCCATTCCTTCGGGCCGGTCTGATGCACCGACGTGCCGCTCGAATCGACAGCAACCGTGACCGGCATATCCTGCACGTCGAACTCGTAAATGGCTTCCATGCCGAGGTCTTCGAACGCCAGAACCTTCGCGCTGCGAATTGCTTTCGACACGAGATACGCCGCGCCGCCCACGGCCATCAGATACGCCGCCTTGTGTTTTCTGATCGCCTCGATGGCGACGGGGCCGCGCTCCGCTTTGCCGATCATCGAAATGAGGCCGGTTTGCGACAGCATGGTTTCGGTGAATTTGTCCATGCGCGTAGCCGTGGTGGGACCGGCGGGGCCGACTGCTTCATCGCGGACCGGATCGACCGGGCCCACGTAATAGATCACGCGGTTCGTGAAATCAACGGGCAACTTCTCGCCCTTTGCGAGCATGTCCGCAATGCGCTTGTGTGCCGCGTCGCGACCCGTCAGCATCTTGCCCGACAGCAACAGCGTCTGGCCCGGCGTCCACGATGCCACTTCTTCCGGCGTCAGCGTGTTCAGATCCACGCGCTTGCTCTTTTCCGTGTCCGGTTCCCACTGCACTTTCGGCCATGCATCGAGCGACGGCGCTTCGAGCTTCGCAACGCCCGAGCCGTCCAGCGTGAAGTGCGCGTGACGCGTGGCGGCGCAGTTCGGGATGATCGCAATCGGCTTGGACGCAGCGTGCGTCGGCGCGGCCATGATTTTCACATCGAGCACGGTCGCGAGGCCGCCGAGACCCTGTGCGCCGATGCCGAGCGCGTTGACCTTTTCATGCAGTTCCACGCGCAGTTCTTCGATCCAGTCCTGCGGACCGCGCGCGATGACGTCCTGAATGTCGATCGGGTCCATCAGCGATTCTTTCGCCATGACCATTGCTTTTTCAGCCGTGCCGCCAATGCCGATGCCCAGCATGCCCGGCGGGCACCAGCCGGCGCCCATGGTCGGCACGGTCTTCAGAATCCAGTCGACGATCGAATCCGACGGATTGAGCATCGCGAACTTCGACTTGTTTTCCGAGCCGCCGCCCTTGGCCGCGACCTGCACGTCGACCTTGTCGCCCGGCACGATCTCGTAGTGAATCACGGCCGGCGTGTTGTCCTTCGTGTTCTTGCGGCCGCCCTCGGGCGGGCTCACGATCGACGCGCGCAGTACGTTGTCCGGATTCAGGTAGCCGCGCCGCACGCCTTCGTTGATCATGTCGGTGACGCCCATCGTCGCGCCGTCCCAGCGCACGTCCATGCCGACTTTCACGAACACGGTGACGATGCCGGTGTCCTGGCAGATCGGACGCTTGCCTTCGGCGCACATACGGCTGTTGGTCAGGATCTGCGCGATGGCGTCTTTTGCGGCCGGGCTCTGTTCGAGTTCGTACGCGCGGCCCAAGGCCTGAATGTAGTCGAGCGGATGGTAATAGCTGATGTACTGAAGCGCATCAGCAATGCTCTGGATCAGATCTTCCTGTTTGATGACGGTCATGGCTAGCTCAGTGGGGACAATGGCGCGTTTTATCGGGCACGCAGGGCAGTGCGTGTCAGTCGTGCGCCTTCAGGGGAGTGGAACCGTTGGAGCCCAGCGGCTGCAGACCGGCGGGTTCCTGAAAATGCGAGGGATGCGTATGCGTGGTGAGGCGGTCGACCAGCGCCATCACGAGCGCCGAGACGAGGAACGCCACGTGAATGACGACCTGCCACATGATCGTGTGTGTCGTATTCTGGTCGGGACTGATGAACGTTTTCAGCAGATGGATCGACGAAATGCTGATCAGCGCCATGGAGAGCTTCACTTTCAGCACGCCGGCGTTCACGTGGTCGAGCCATTCCGGTTCGTCCGGATGGCCTTCGACGCCGAGCCGCGAGACGAACGTTTCATACCCGCCGATGATCACCATGATCAGCAGGTTCGAGATCATCACCACGTCGATCAGGCCGAGCACCACGAGCATGACGTTGGTCTCGTCGAGCGTCATGGACGCCGTGACCAGATGCCAGACTTCTTTCACGAACAGCACCACATACACCGCCTGGGCGACGATCAGGCCGAGATAAAGCGGCACCTGCAGCCAGCGGCTCATGAAGATGATGACGGGCAGCGGGCGCATGGGGCGGCGCGCACGGGCGGAGTCGGGTCGCAAGGCGGACATGGGCAAGTGTCAGATGTAACGCAGGTGACGGGACAAGGGCTCAGACGATGCCGTGCGCAGCCGGAAAGGCCGGCTATCCTCGCAGCGGGCGCGCTATTGTACAGCGCCGGCAGAAATGGCTGCCGCGCCGCGGGCAGCGCTTATGATGCGACCGGGGGCGTTCGCCGGACCTTCAGGCTGGCGAGTCCGATGCCTGCCATCACGCAGGCCAGCGCGATCCCGTGCGCAAGCGTGGGCCGCTCGCCGAGAAAGACGATGCCATAAATGGCGGCCGCAATCGGCAGCACCGCACTGAACACGCCGGCGAGACTGCCCGGCACATGGCGAATGCCTTTCATCCAGAGCCAGAACGAGAAGATGCTCGCCGATAGTCCATACCACAGCACCAGCGTCCAGATACCCGCGGGCACGGCGTGGAAGTTGAAATGGAGTAGTGCGCTTGCGCCGAAAGGCAGCATCAGCAGCAGGCCGAAAGCATGCGTGTAAGCGCAGATGTCGATGGGCGCGAGGGTCTGCGTGAGCCGGCGCGACAGAATGATGTAAAGCGATTCGCAGCACACGGCGCCGAGCACCATCAGGTTGCCGGTGAAAGAGCTCACCCCGCTTGCATCCGGGTCCCCATGAGCCAGATTGATGACGACCACGCCGGCAATTGCAAGTGCGATGGAGGCGAGCGCGCGCCCGTTCGGACGCTCCTTCAGCATGAGCCATGCAAACAGCGCGACCACTGCGGGAATCGTGCTGGTAATGACGCCCGCTGCAACCGCGCTGGTGCGTTGCACGCCGTTGAGCATCAGCAGCGTGAAGCCGAAGGTGCCGAACAGCGCCTGCAGGAACAGGTTGATCCACTCGTCGCGCTTCACGCGCCGCAGTTTGGCGACACGCAGAAGCGGCCACAGCACCGCCATCGCGATGACGAAACGCAGGAGCGCGAACAGAGGAACGGGAACGTACTCGACGATGGATTTACCGATTCCGACATTGCTGCCGACCAGCAGCATCGAGGTGATGAGAAGCAGGGAGTAGCGATTCAAGCTGGAATCCAGACGGCTAGTTCAGTTAGCATTGTAAGAGGCCATGTGAGACAGCGTAAAGGAATGTAGAGGCGCCATGTCCGGGCGGTGCATCACAGGCGCTGGATTTGCGCCCAGCGCCGTTAGGGTTTTTGCTGGGATGTCCTGGTGCGTCGCGTAAGTGGCCGGTAAGTTGAAACGCTTATGTTGGTACATGAGTTGGAACATGAGCGCGGCCCGTCGCTCGAACGCGTTCATGTTGCGATGCCGCATGAGCGCGCAACACGAAAGCGGGCCGCCACGCTACGATCGAAGGTCGGGTGCGAGGGTAGGAGACGACGCATGCGTTGAATGCCGGACGCGGGTGAATCACACGCACCTGCCGGCCTGGCATCGCGGCGTCTATACAACCGGGCGCGCCATTGCGCGCCGGCGCAGGTTTTAGGTTTCATCTTCACCAAGGGGTTGTCGATGTCTGCGATTGAATCGGTTCTTCAGGAACGCCGTGTATTCCCTCCCTCTGCTGAATCGGCGGCTGGTGCGGCGATCTCCGGCATGGACGCGTACCGGGCGCTCGTCGCCGAAGCGGAGCGCGATTACGAAGGTTTCTGGGGGCGCCTTGCTCGCGAAACGCTCAGCTGGAACAAGCCGTTCACCAAGGTGCTCGACGAATCGAACGCACCGTTCTACACGTGGTTCGAAGACGGTCAGCTCAACGCGTCCTACAACAGCATCGACCGTCATGTGGAAGCGGGCAACGGCGAGCGCGTCGCGATCATTTTCGAGGCCGACGACGGCACCGTCACCCACGTCAGCTACAACGACCTGTTGCAACGCGTGTCGCGCTTTGCGAACGCGCTGAAAAAGCGCGGCGTGAAGAAGGGCGACCGTGTGGTGATCTACATGCCGATGTCGATCGAAGGCATTGTCGCGATGCAGGCTTGTGCGCGGATTGGCGCGACGCACTCGGTCGTGTTCGGCGGGTTTTCGTCGAAGTCGCTGAACGAGCGGCTCGTGGACGTCGGCGCCGTTGCGCTCGTGACCTCCGACGAGCAGATGCGCGGCGGCAAGGCGCTGCCGCTGAAAAACATTGCCGACGAAGCACTCGCCATGGGCGGCTGCGACGCGGTGAAAAGCGTGATCGTCTACCAGCGCACCGGCGGCAAAGTCGCGTGGCACGAAGGCCGCGATCTGTGGATGCACGAGTTGACGCAGAGCGAATCGGACCAATGCGCACCGGAATGGGTGGACGCCGAGCATCCATTGTTCATTCTTTATACGTCCGGTTCCACGGGCAAGCCGAAGGGCGTGCAGCACAGCACCGGCGGCTATCTGCTGTGGGCTGCGCAGACCATGAAGTGGACCTTCGACTGGAAGCCCACGGATGTATTCTGGTGTACCGCCGACATCGGCTGGATTACCGGCCACAGCTACATCACCTACGGCCCGTTGACGCTCGGCGGCACGCAGGTCGTGTTCGAAGGCGTGCCCACCTATCCGAATGCCGGGCGTTTCTGGGACATGATCGCGAAGCACAAGGTCACGCTGTTCTATACGGCGCCCACGGCGATCCGCTCGCTGATCAAGGCCGCCGACGCCGACAGTAAAGTGCATCCGAAGAGCTATGATCTGTCGACGCTGCGCATCATCGGCACGGTCGGCGAGCCGATCAATCCCGAGGCGTGGGTCTGGTATTACGAGAATGTCGGCGGCAGCCGTTGCCCTATTGTCGATACGTGGTGGCAGACCGAAACCGGCGGCCACATGATCACGCCGCTGCCGGGCGCCACGCCGCTGGTGCCGGGTTCGTGCACGTTGCCGCTCCCAGGCATCATGGCCGCCGTGGTCGATGAAACCGGGCAAGACGTGCCGAACGGGCAGGGCGGCATTCTGGTAGTGAAGCGGCCGTGGCCGTCGATGTTGCGCAACGTGTGGGGCGATCCCGATCGCTACCGGAAGAGCTACTTCCCCGATGAACTCGGCGGCAAGCTGTATCTCGCGGGCGACGGCGCAGTGCGGGACAAGGACACCGGCTACTTCACGATCATGGGCCGTATCGACGACGTGCTCAACGTGTCCGGCCACCGGCTCGGCACCATGGAGATCGAGTCGGCGCTCGTGTCGAACCCGATCGTTGCCGAAGCGGCCGTCGTGGGGCGTCCCGATGCAACAACGGGCGAAGCGGTGTGCGCGTTCGTCGTGCTCAAGCGTGCGCGTCCCGAAGGGGAAGAGGCCGTGAAGCTGGCCAACGAATTGCGCAACTGGGTTGGCAAGGAAATCGGTCCGATCGCCAAGCCGAAGGACATCCGCTTCGGCGAAAATCTGCCGAAAACGCGCTCCGGCAAGATCATGCGGCGGCTACTGCGCTCGCTTGCGAAGGGCGAGGAGATCACGCAGGACGTGTCCACGCTGGAAAATCCGGCCATTCTCGATCAGTTGGGCGAATCGCTGTAAGCCATAGCAGCCATAGCGGGTTCCCGCCCGACCACACGTCAGAGCCACCGCGCGGACAATCCCGATTGCCTGCCCGGTGGCTTTTTGATACATAGGCGCATGGCCGCGCCGCACTACCCCTCTCACGCTACGCTCAGTCCCACGCCCGAACCGCCCGCGGTGTCGGCGGCGATGGCGCGCGCGCATCAAAGGTACTGGCGCTTCAACCTCGCGCTGATCGCGGCGTTGATGACCCTTGGCGCCGTCGTGTCCTTCGTCGTGCCGCTCGCCGCGCCCGCGCTTGCACACGTGCGCTTCGGCGGGTTTCGCCTGCCGTTCTACTTCGGCGCGCAAGGCGCGATTCTGCTTTACGTGGCGCTCATCGTGATTTATATCGTGCTGATGCAGCGGGCGGATCGTCGGCTGCAACGAGCGTTCGACGCCGACGCCGACGCCGACGTGATTGCGGCTACGATCAGCGCCCCGCGCGGACACTGAGCCGATGAAGCTCACAAACCGGCTCATCACCTCGTACGCGATCTATACGCTCGGTTTCCTGTTGTTCATCTACGTGATGTGGCGTATCGAGCGCAACACCGGTGCTGGCGTATGGATCGGCTATGTGTTCCTGTTCGTGCCCATCGCGGTGTATGCGGTGATCGGCCTGCTGTCGCGCACGTCCGATCTCGTCGAATACTACGTTGCGGGGCGGCGCGTGCCGTCCGCGTTCAACGGCATGGCGACCGCGGCGGACTGGCTGTCTGCCGCGTCGTTCATCGGACTGGCCGGGTCGATCTACGTGACCGGATACGACGGCCTCGCTTATCTGATGGGATGGACAGGCGGCTACTGTCTCGTCGCTTTCCTGCTTGCGCCTTATGTGCGCAAGCTCGCCCGTTATACGATTCCCGACTTTCTCGGCACACGTTTTTCCAGCAACGCCGTGCGCGGACTCGCCGCGCTGGCCGCGATCCTCTGCTCGTTCGTCTATCTCGTGGCGCAGATTCAGGGTGTCGGACTGATCGCGACGCGTTTTATCGGCGTCGACTTCGCGGTGGGCATTTTCTGCGGGCTCGCGGGCATACTCGTGTGCTCGTTCCTCGGCGGCATGCGCGCGGTCACGTGGACCCAGGTCGCGCAGTACATCATCCTGATTGCGGCGATCCTGATTCCCGTTTCGATGATCGCGCACAAAGACGGCCTCGGCTGGGTGCCGCAATTCGACTATGGGCGTTTGATGGCGCGTGTCGAGGTGCTCGAAAAACAGGTGAGCGACGCACCGCTCGAACAGACCGTGCGTGATGACTACCGGCGGCGCGCCGCGTCGATGCAGACGCGCCTCGATACGTTGCCGCGTTCGTACTTCGACGAACGTCAGCGTCTTACGCAGGAAGTCGCCGATTTGCGGCGCCACAATGGTCCACTGCGCGAGATCAAGGAGCGCGAAAGGGCGCTCGAACAGTTTCCGCGCGACGCCGCGGCCGCACAGATCGTCTGGACCCAGCAACGCGACGAAATGCTGATGCGCGCGGCTGCACCGGTCCCGATGCACGAGCCGTTTCCCGCCACTAGCGACGACGATCGCCGCACGCACGAGCGCAATTTCCTGTCGCTGCTGCTGTGTTTGTCGCTCGGCACCGCGAGCTTGCCGCACATTCTGACGCGCTATAACACGACGACGTCGGTCGCGTCCGCGCGACGCTCGGTTGGCTGGACGCTATTTTTCGTGGCGCTGTTTTATCTGACCGTGCCGGTGCTCGCGGTGTTGATCAAGTACGAGATGCTGACGCACCTGGTCGGCCATCACTTTGCCGATCTGCCGCAATGGCTCACGCAGTGGCGAAGGGTCGAGCCGAGTCTGATCAGTCTTGCCGACACGAATGGCGACGGCATCGTGAGATGGAGCGAGATTCAGATGCAGCCTGACATGGTCGTGCTGGCCGCGCCCGAAATCGCCGGGCTGCCATACGTGATGTCCGGCCTGATCGCGGCGGGCGCGCTGGCCGCGGCGCTCTCTACCGCTGACGGTCTGCTGCTGACGATAGCGAACGCGTTGTCGCACGACATTTACTATCACATGGTCGACCCGGCCGCTTCGAGCCAGCGGCGCGTGACGATATCGAAGATTCTTCTGCTGGGCGTGGCGCTGCTTGCTTCGTATGTGGCGTCGCTGAATGCGGGGAACATCCTGTTTCTGGTGGGCGCGGCGTTTTCGCTGGCGGCGTCGAGTCTGTTTCCCGTGCTGGTGCTCGGCGTGTTCTGGAAGCGCACGACGCGTCTTGGCGCCGTCGCGGGCATGGTGGCGGGGTTGCTGGTGTGCATCTATTACATCGTCTCGACGTATCCGTTTTTCACGCAGATGACGGGCGTGGCCGGCCCGCGCTGGTTCGGCATCGAGCCGATCAGCTCCGGCGTGTTCGGCGTACCGGCCGGCTTTCTCGTGACGATCGGCGTAAGCCTGGTGGACAAAAAACCGGACGCCTATACAACCGCGCTGGTGGACTACATACGGCATCCTTGAGACGGTTTGCGAAGGGGAGTAGCGCTCGGCGCGAAGTTTGCTATAATTCTGCTCCCCGCCGGAGAGATGGATGAGCGGTTTAAGTCGCACGCCTGGAAAGCGTGTATAGGTTAATAACCTATCCGGGGTTCGAATCCCCGTCTCTCCGCCAAGAATTGCAATGACGAGCCGTTGAAGCCGAAAGGATTCAACGGCTCTTTGTTTTCCGGCTAACAAAGCCTCGCTTACTGCAGCGGCAAACAAGCACACTGACTGTCGACCCATGCATGCGCGCAAGAACCTGATCGGTCGACGTTGCAGACGCGATGATTCGAGAACCATCCCGATGCGTTCAAACTAGCCGAGGTCAGCGCAATGCGCGGCCGACCTGTCGCCGGCTCCGTCGTCGTCCTGAGTCGAGCCTCCCGCTAGAAACGCGTACGCAACCCCACGGTGCCCACCACCTGATTCGCCGTCGACGAAGCGCCGCCCGCCGTATTCACGAAAGCCACATAGTTGTGGCCGATCGCGTGTTGATACATCCCTTCGACATAAACGTCGGTCCGCTTTGACAGCAGGTACACCGCCTGCAGATTCACCTGATTCCACTTCGGGTCATTGCCGTACGCGGTATTTTTCCCATTGCCGACATGGCCGTCCGTGTACGTATCCGTTATCCCCAGATTGACCGCGGGCGTCAGCGCATATTTGGCATTCAGTTCATAGTTGTCGAACCGCATGGTGCCGCTGCCGGCCACGTTGGTCTGTCCGAACGACGTGGTTCCCTGGAACTGGCTGTGCGTATAGACGAAGCCCACCGCTGCCGGGCCGAATTTGTAGTTGAGCGCGGCGCCAGCCGTGCGCTGAACGTCCGCGCCCAGCACGAAGCCGCCCGTACCATTCGCCGTTGATTCGGCGATATCGACCGAGCCCGCGCTCGCCGATGTCGTACTCGTCGATCCGTTGATCTGCAGGTAGCCCGCGGCTGCCGTGAAGGGACCATAGGCATAACTCGCGCCCGCGCTGTAAGCGCGATTGACCGCAAACGTGGTGCTGTTCGAGAAAGCATACAGGCCACCGAACGTGAGCCCCGCATAATTGGTGCTGGTGTACTTCACCGCGTTATTCATTCGCACCGAATGATTCAGATTGTCGTTATCGAAAGGGTGTGCGAAGCCGGTGTCGCCGAAGGTGCCGGCCGTGCCCGATAACGGCGCCACGAAATCAACCAGCGAGTCGTACTGTCGGCCGAGCGTGACCGTGCCGAACTGGCTCGTGCTGATGCCGACATAGGCTTGTCGCCCGAAGAGCCGGCCGTCCTGTCCGAGCTTGCCGTTTTGCACATTGAAGCCGTTTTCCAGCACGAAGATCGCCTTCAGTCCGCCGCCAAGATCTTCCGCGCCGCGCATGCCGAAGCGGCTGCCGTTGATGTTGCCGCTCGTCGCCTGAATGAGCGAGCCGCTCGCTCCGCCTTTCGACACGTTGTTGGTGTACATCAAACCCGCGTCGATCAAGCCATACAACGTGACCGAACTCTGAGCGTGAGCCGCCGACGTGGCGATCAGCGCTGAAAGTGCACAGACAGTGGATAGTCTCTTCACGTGTGCCTCCGTAGATGAAAGAGGGAATCCGTCGTTGAGCGCAGTGTATGAATGTACGCCCGTCAGCACTATCCACATAACGACATAGTCCGGCCTCCTGAATATGGAGGGCGTCTGTCATATCGTCGTCAAAAATCCGGTGTGACAGGGCTTCATGCACCCTGTTCCAGTCGTAATCGGTCAGCCGCCATCTAGTATGGCGTTGTTTGAATGAAACGCCGCCGCGCGGTCTCCCGCAACGCAAGCGCACGAGACACTTCGTTCACGGATGAACGACCGTCATCCTGAACGGGCCGCCATTCGCCGCAGCATGACTGACGGCCTCGTTCACGTCGTCGAGTTTGAACGACGTCACGTCGAACTGTCCGAGATCGAGCAGACCGCCGCGAATGAGGCCTGTCATTCGCGTGACCGCTTCCGGCGAATACATCCACTTGCCGCGCACGGTGATGTCGTTGCGCATGATCCACGGGTAGGGCAGATTGAGATCATCGCCGCCGAGCATGCCGACACCGCCCATCAACACGATACGTCCGTAAGGGCGCACGGTCATCACCGCGGCGCGCACGGTCCTCGTGGTCGCCGACGGCGGCAGCAGATCCATTACGCAGTCTATCGGTGCGCCGGCAGCCGCACGCATCCGTTCGCAATCGTCGTCCTCGTTGCCTGTGAGTTTCACGGTCCGGATACGTTCACCGAAGCGCCTTTGCAGATCGGCGAGCACGCCTTCGTTGCGTCCGGGCGCGATTACGCACCGCACACCCATCGCGAGGGCGATAGCGACACACGCGCTGCCAAAGTTGCCGGTCGCGCCGCTCACGAGCAATGTCTCGCCGGCCTGCAAATTCGACGCAAGCAGCCCGCCGTACGGAACCAGCATCGTGTTGAGCGCACACCATGTCGCGGCATCGGCGGGATCGATGTCACCGATGCGAATGGCGTTCTCGGTCGGCACGCGTATCTGTTCGGCAAACGAGCCGTCGTGGAAATGGCGCGCGAGCCGCAGGCCGCCGTCGCCGCGCGCGCTCCAGCCCTGCAATGTAATGTCGGGCGTGAGCGCGTCGTCGCGTGAACGCACGGTTGGATCGCAAAAGACCCAGTCGCCTGCTTGCAGATGCGTGGCGTCGGGTCCAAATGCACGCACGCGGCCGATGGCCCCGCAGCCAGGCACGATAGGCAATTCGATCGGGTAACGGCGCTCGCCGCTGAACACTTCCTGCGCATACGACAAAACGGGCGCGGCAACGACGTCGACGATCACTTCGCCGGTGCCCAGCGAAGGATCTGCTACGTGTTCAATCGCGAGCGGCTTGCCGAGTGTCTTCAAAATGGCTGCTTTCATCTGCGTTCCCTGTTGATGGTGATTGGACAAGGCGATTCTGGCAGGCGTAGCATCGGTAACAAGGCCTGGTACTATCCTGGGATTCCCGCGTACCTGCTTGAGGAGGACGGAAGGTCATGACAACGGCGAGCCGAAGTGAGTTCGGCGATTTTCTGCGCTCACGGCGCGAGAAGCTAAGCCCTGAATCGGTGGGACTCAACAACGGGCGGCGGCGTCGCACGCCCGGTTTGCGTCGCGAGGAAGTGGCGGAGCTCGCGGGCATCGGTGTGGACTGGTATGTGCGGCTCGAACAGGGCCGCACGGTGAGTCCGTCCGATACCACGCTCGAAGCGCTGGCTCGCGCGCTGCGGCTCGGCAAAGTCGAGGCGGCGCATCTGCGTGCACTGGCACGCAGCGGCGATCGGCAAACCTTCACTCGCGAAAGCGTGCCGCGTCCTATCGCGAATCTGATCGCGACACTCGAACTCCCCGCTTATGTCACGGGCAGGCGTTGGGATCTGCTGGCCTGGAATGCAGCGGCGGCCGATCTCCTCGGCTTCGAACGTCTTGCCGAAGCGGATCGCAACATTCTGGTGTTCATGTTCATCGAGCCGGATTCGCGACGGCTTTTCGGCGCAAACTGGACCAGCGAGGCGCGCCGCATGATTGCGTTGTTCCGCGCAACGCACGATCTGTATGCCGACGATCCAGCCTTTGTCGAACTGGTCGAACGGTTGCGCGCGCACAGCGCCGAATTCGCAAAATGGTGGAATGCGCACGATATTCGTGGCGGCGCGTCCGGGCAGAAGGTGCTGATCCATCCGGAGCGCGGCGCGCAACGCTACGACTACGCGACGTTTCAGGCAAACGACGATCCCGCGTTGAAACTCGCGATCTACACGCCCGCATGATTCGCCCACTTGGCGACGTACACCGGAACAGATCGTCTTGCTCTACACTAGCTGCCGCCCAGGCCAGTCCAGTTCAGTCAAGAGCAATAATCGATGCCTCCTCCCGCCGACCCTGCCGGTCCCGACGAAGAAACCTTCGTCAGTTTGCCGAAACAGCCCGCATTCCAGCGTTTCTGGTGCACTCGCATTCTGTCGTCGCTGTCGTTCCAGATGCTTGCCGTCGCAATGGGCTGGCACATCTACGCGCTGACGCATAGCGCGTTCGCGCTCGGCCTCGTCGGTCTCGCGCAGTTCCTGCCGATGTTCGTCCTGACGCTCGTGGTAGGGCACGTGGCCGACCGTTACGACCGGCGGCGCATTGCGGCGATCTGTCAAAGCCTCGAAGGCGTCGCTGCGTTGCTGTTCGCATTCGGGACGTTCGGCGGCTGGATCAGCGCACCTGTCATCTACGTGCTGGCCGCCTGCGTCGGCGCGGCGCGCGCTTTCGAATCGCCTGCGGTCGCGTCGTTGCTGCCGGGCGTCGTCGCGCGCGGACAATTGCCGAAGGCCACGGCGTGGGCCACGTCCGCGAATCAGACCGCGCAGATCGCCGGCCCCGCGCTGGGCGGTCTGCTTTATGGGATTGGGCCGGGTGCGGCTTACCTTGCGTGCATGGTTTCGTTCGCGGCCGCGGCCGCCGCGGTGTGGGGTATTCCGTTGAAGGCAAAGCCGGTGAGCCGCGCACCTGTCACGCTCGAATCCGTGTTCTCCGGCATTGCGTTTATCCGCAAGGAGCCGGTGATTCTCGGGGCGCTGTCGCTCGATCTGTTTGCCGTGCTGTTCGGCGGCGCAACCGCGCTCTTGCCGGTGTTCGCGCGCGACATCCTGCACACGGGTCCGCTCGGTCTCGGCCTGTTGCGCTCGGGCACCGCGATCGGCGCGCTCGCGGGCACCATCTGGCTCGCGCACTTCCCATTGCGCAATCGGCCCGGTGCGGCAATGTTCGGCGGCGTGATTGCGTTCGGCGTGGCCACGGTCGTGTTCGGCCTGTCCCATCAGTTCATCGTGTCGCTGATCTCGCTGATCGTGCTGGGCGCCTCCGACACCATCAGCGTCGTCGTGCGGTTGTCGCTCGTCCAGTTGCGCACGCCGGACGACATGCTCGGGCGCGTGAACGCGGTCAATTCGCTTTTCATTGGGACGTCGAATCAATTGGGCGAATTCGAATCTGGCGTGACGGCAGGGTGGTGGGGCGCGCGGCCTGCGGTGCTGGTGGGCGGCTTCGCGACGATTGCCGTCGCATTACTCTGGATGAAATTCTTCCCCCAGCTCAAACGTGCGCGAACGCTCGAACGCGAGGAAGAACTGGCGCCGAGCCAGTGAGCGCGGCGCCATCTGGCGTACGAAGAACGGCATGCGGATTTAGGCGCGTGACGCAGCGCGCACTCGCCACGCGGGCCAGCGTACGGTAGCCAGAACCGACGCCGCGACGATCAATGCACCGCCCACCCAGGCAGTTGTCGAAATCCGTTCGCCCAGCCACAGGCACGCGAACAGCGCGCCGAAAGCCGGTTCGCTGCCCATCAGCAACGACACCCGGGTCGGACTGCTGCGTTTGATTGCGAAATTCTGCGCAAAGAATGCGAACAACGTACACGCCAGCACGAGATAAGCGACATAGCCCCAGAACGCGCCGTGCCCAACAAGCGGCGGCACCGCCTGCCACTGCCGGGGCGCAAGGAGCAGCGCGACCGTCGCGCTGCCGAACGCCACCACGCCCGACTGAACGGCAGTCACCGAAAGCGGCGGCAATGTCGAGTCGCGCATCACGCGTTTCGTCACACACACGGTCAGTGCGCGCAACAGCGCGGCGAGCAGGATCAGCGCGTCGCCTGCATTCAGGCTCAGTGCGCCGTCGCCCGTCAGCAGCCACGCGCCTGACAGCGAAAGTATCACCGCCGCCCATTCCACTCGGCTCGGTCTGCGCTTGAGCAGCGACCATTCGACGATCGGCGTCAGCACCACGCACAGGCTGATCAGAAACGCGGCATTTGCGGCGCGGGTCAGCAGAATGCCGAACGTCTCGCACAAAAAAATGCCGAGCAGGAGCGCGCCCGACATGAGCGCACCGCGCAGCGTACGCGCGTTTGCCGCGCGCAGAGGGCGCAACGCGGGCGACAGGATCAGAAACGTGGCGCCAAACCGTATGGTCAGCAAACCCAGCACAGGATAGAAGTGCAGCGCGCTTTTGACGACGCCGTAGCTCGTGCCCCACACCACCGCAACTGCGAGCAGCATCAAGTCGGATAGCAGGAGCATGCGTTTTGGACTGAACATGGCGACCCTCGATCAAAGAACGCCTATTGTCGAGCTTTGCGTGCGGCGCGATAATCGGGCTGACATGCACAGCTTTTATGTCGCAAATGCATGAATACGTCGACGCGCCGACCCAGACTGCCCGCATGAACACCAGCGAACTTTTCGCGCTTCTGCCCGATATGGCCGTATTCGCCCGCGTGGTGGACGCGGGCAATTTTTCGCTGGCGGCGCGCCAGCTAGGCACCACGCCGTCCACGGTGAGCCGTCAGATCAAGCGGCTCGAAGACGCGCTCGCAACGCGGCTGCTGGAGCGATCCACACGCAGCGTGCGCTTGACGGAACCGGGCGCGCAGGTGGCGCGGTTGTGCCGGGAGATGCTGAGTGCTGCAACCGGTGCGGTCGATGCCGCCGGACAACTCGCCGGCAGTCCGCAAGGCAAGGTCACGCTGAGCGCGCCGATCTCGTTTGCGAAGAGCCTGATTCATCCGCTCATGCCGGCTTTCCTGCGTGCTTACGAAGAGGTGGATCTGCGACTGCTGTTCACGGACCATGACGTCGATCCGCTCGTCGACGAGGTCGATCTGGTGATCCGTCTCACCGAAGAGCCTCCGCCGGGCCTCGCCGGCCGTAAGCTCGGCGCGGCGCGCTGGCTGCTGGCGGCATCGCCCGCGTATCTCGCTGAGCGTGGCACACCGGAGCAGCCGCGCGATCTGGCGCGGCACGATTGCATCTACCTTGGCGAAGTGCCGGACGATAACCGCTGGCGCTTCCGTCGCGGCACGGCGACGCAAAGTGTCGTGGTGAAAGGGCGCTATAGCGCCAACGACGTCACCGCGCGGCTCGAAGCGGCGCAGCTGCATTTCGGCATTGCGTGCCTGCCCGAATTCGCGGTCAAGGACGCGCTGCGCAACGGGGAGTTGACTGCCGTTATGCCGGACTGGACTTTCGAAGCCCGCGCTTACGTGGGCTCTGTGTGGTTGCTGTATCCGCCCAATCGCTTCTTGCTGCCGAAGGTGCGGGCGCTGATCGATTTCCTCGTGGAGCATATGCGTGCGGTCGACTGAGTCGCACGCAGCCGCTGGATGTTTGGCGAGCCGCGCGGACGAACGTAGAATCGCTGGCTTGAACCCACGCCAGACTGTGATCGCATGTGCACGCGATCTTGAGGAGACCCAGCATGACCCTGGATGTAACGCTGCCGGTCGCGGCGACGGTGTATCGCGGCGATTCGATCGAAAATACGCATGTTGCGCACGTTGCGGTTGTCGACGCGAGCGGGCGCGTGCTGTACTCATTCGGCGATCCATCGCGAATGACGCTGGTGCGTTCGGCGGCCAAGCCCGCGCAAGCGTTGGCGGTGCTCGAGACGGGCGCGCTCGAGCGCTTCGGTTTCGACGAAGCTGACCTCGCGTTGATGTGCGCGTCGCACAGCAGCGAGCCACGGCATATCGAACGGGCGCGCGCGATGCTGGTCAAGGCGCAGGCGAGCGAGTCCGACTTGCGTTGCGGCGGTCATCCGCCGTTATCGGATGCGGTCTACATCGACTGGTTGAAGCACGACTTCAAGCCGGGTGCTGTGTGCAGCAACTGCTCCGGCAAACACGCCGGCATGCTGGCGGGCGCGCGCTCGCTCGGCGCGGCGATCGCGGGCTATGAGTTGCCTGACCATCCGTTGCAGGAGCATGTCAAGCATACGGTGGCGAACGTGTGCGACTTGCCGGATAACGGTGTGCAGTGGGCTATCGACGGTTGTAATCTGCCGACGCCCGCGTTTCCGCTAGACCGCCTCGCCCGCCTGTTCGCGAAGCTGGCCGCAGCGCAAGACGAGGTGGCCGCGTCTTCGTCGGCGCACACGCCTCGCACCGCAGCGCTTGCCCGCATCTACCGCGCGATGACTGCGCATCCCGAACTGGTGGGCGGCGAGGGCCGTTTCTGCACGACGTTGATGCAGGCATTCGAAGGCAGCCTGGTCGGCAAGGTCGGCGCAGAGGGCAGTTACGCGATCGGCGTTCGAGCGTCGGAACACACGAAGCGAGCAGGCGCCGAGGGCGCGCTGGGCATAGCGATAAAAGTGGAGGACGGCAACGTCGGAATACTCTACGCGCTGGTCGCGGAGGTGCTGGCGAAACTGCAGATAGGGACACCGGCGCAGCGCGCGAACCTGCACGCATTCCACACCCCCCCGCTACGCAACACGATGGGGATAGAAACAGGACGTCGCGAGCTGACGATCGACCTCGTGCCGGCGTTAGCGGTGTGAACTCAAGCCGCCGCCCCTAATGCCTCCCGGATCGCATTTGCCAACTCCGCGGCAGCGAACTTCGCTACATACCCGTTGGCCCCGGCATTCTTCACATGCGCCTCGTTAGCGGCGCCCGTCAACGACGAATGGATGATGACCGGAATGTCCCGCGTCCTGTCATCGGCCTTGATGTGGCGGGTCAGCATGAAGCCATCCATCTCGGGCATTTCCAGATCCGTCAGCACGAGCGCGATGCTGTCTTTGACGCGCGCACCGGTGGACTGCGCTTCATGCGCAACCTGCTGCAGCGTATTCCACGCTTCTTCGCCGGTTTTGGCCATCACGTAATCGGCGCCGATTGCACTGAGCGCCTGCTCGATCAGCTTACGGGCAAATCCCGAATCGTCGGCAGCCAGAATTTTGGCGCCTGGCCGGATGCCGAGCGCGTCGCCCACAGAAGCGGGGTCCACACCCGGATGCTGCGACGGAAACACATCGCGCAACACCTGCTCCACATCGATCACCTGGGCGAGCCGTGAGTCACCCGTATTACCATCGATGCGCGCAATACTCGTGACGAGATTGCCGCCCGCGGTGCCTTCCGCGGATAGCACCTGATTCCATTCCAGCCGCACGATATCGTCCACTTCCTCGACCGCGAACGCCTGGGTCGAGCGTGCAAATTCGGTGACGAGCAGAATGTTCAGCCCGCGCGTCGGCTCGCAGCCCATGAGTCGCGGCAGGTCGATCACGGGAATGATCTGGCCGCGAATATCCACCGCGCCCATCACGAATGGCGACGAACCGGCGATGGGTGTGACCGCCGGCATGGTCGAGATTTCGCGCACCTTGAACACGTTGATGCCGTAAAGCTCGTGCGCATCGCTGTCGGGCACTGAGCCGAGGCGAAACAGCAGCAACTCGAATTTATTCGAGCTCGTCAGGTTGGTGCGTTCGTCATTCGCGCGGGGATCTACGGACATCGACTCTCTCCAGGATTACGGTGCGTAAGCGCGCTTTGCCTGCATTGCGGTTTGAGCCTGCTGCGCGCCTTACTTGTCTGTTATCGGCTCGACGGCTGGAAAGTTCAGTGCTTGACGCTGCAATACGCCGCATTCTCTGGTTAACGAGAATGTGATGTGACGTGAAGGCGAGTCGGGTCTTTCTCTTGTCATCCACCCGCGCCGCTTGGCGAGCACTCCGGATATTTGGTATGAAGTTTGGCGACGTTGACGCGAGCATAGGCCGTTTCATGATGAAAAGGCTGACGTCGACTGGCAAGGCCGTCCGCTCTTCGTCACACGAATTCAGCGATAATCGCTTGCGACGCTTCCAACCTCGCATGGCTTTGCGCGCACCACATGGTTTTCCCAAAGCGTTGAACCGGTTCACTTCCCCCAGACTCTTCGCGCTCACCGTATGAGCAAACCTGCCAATTTGCCGCAACGACTGGAGCACATGCTTCAGCAGGCCGTCGCACTGCAACGCAACGGCGCGTTGACTGAAGCCGAAGAACTCTATCGCGAAATCCTCGAACTGAAGCCCCGGCATCTTGACGCCTTGCAGTTGCTCGGTGCGCTGGCATTGCAGACCGGCCGCCTGGAGGAGGGTGTGGCGTGGCTCAAGCGCGCGGTGGCCGTGAACGCACGGCTCGCGCCCGTCCATTCCAATCTTGCGTATGCGCTAAACGCGTTGCAGCGCTTCGAGGCAGCGCTCGCCAGCGCCGACCGTGCGCTGGCGTTGCAGCCTCAATTTGCCGATGCATTGAACAATCGCGGCAACGCATTGGCCGGCCTGAATCGACCCGCTGACGCGCTCGCCACGTTCGATCGCGCGCTGACGCTGTCGCCCGATTGTGCGCCGGCCTGGAACAATCGCGCCTGCGTATTGCGCGATCTCGGCCGTGCCGCCGACGCGCTCGCGAGTTGCGATCGCGCCCTCGCGCTCGAACCGGCTTATCCCGACGCGTGGAGCAATCGCGGCAACGCGCTGAGCGATCTGAACAAGCCACAGGAAGCGGAGCGCTGCTATCGTCGCGCACTCGAATTGGCACCCGCATTCGCGGACGCCTGGAACAATCTCGGCCTCACGCAGATCGATCTGGGTCAGCATGAAGCGGCGTTGTCGAGCTACGAGCGCGTATTGGAAGTGAATCCGGATGCGGTCGAGACGCACTGGAACCGGGCGCTGTGCCTGCTGCAAATGGGCGACTTCGATGCCGGCTGGCGGAGCTATGAATGGCGTTGGGCACGCAACCGGATCAGCGCGAGCAGGCGCGAATTCGCGCAGCCGCTGTGGCTGGGCGATTTTTCTATCGACGGCAAGACGATTCTGTTGCACGCGGAGCAAGGTCTCGGCGATACCTTGCAGTTCTGCCGTTACGCCGCGCTCGTGTCGAAGCGGGGTGCAAAGGTGGTGCTGCAGGTGCAGCCGGAACTGACGCGGCTCCTGACCACGCTCGACGGTGTCGATCAACTCGTCGAAGAGGGCGGCGCGCTGCCGCACTTCGATTGCCATTGTCCGCTGCTGAGTCTGCCGCTCGCCTTCGGCACGAACCTGACGAGCATTCCCGCGCGCACGCCGTATCTCCATGCGGACAGTGACGCGACCCGTCAATGGCGCGACCGGATCGACGCACGGATGGACGCACGGATGGACACTTCGACGAACCGCAAGCTGAAAGTCGGCCTCGTCTGGGCAGGAGGCAATCGTCCCCATGTCGCCGAATTGCGGAAGAACGACGCGCGTCGCTCGATGACGTTCGCGCACATGGCGCCGTTGCTCGACGTGCCGAACGTGCAGTTCTTCAGTCTGCAGAAAGGAGCGGCCGCGCAGCAACGCGTGGGGACGCCGGCAGAGCAACAGGTGATCGACTACACGGACGCGCTTCATGATTTCGCGGACACGGCGGCGCTCGTGGCGAACCTGGATCTGGTGATTTCCGTCGACACATCCACCGCGCATCTTGCGGGCGCCTTGAACCGGCCGGTGTGGATACTGAACCGCTTCGACACATGCTGGCGCTGGATGCTCGAACGCAGCGACACGCCGTGGTACCCGAGCGCAACGCTTTTCCGGCAGCCGGCGCTGGGCGACTGGGACAGCGTCATGCACGCCGTGCGTGACGCGCTCGCCGTGCGCAGCGCGGCGCACGCACGGGCCGCATGAGCGTCGGCAACACATTTGTGCGGACGCGCGTAGACTGATCGTCCGTTCATCGACGTTGAAGCCACGGAGGAACATCAATGGAATATAGACATCTGGGTGCATCCGGTTTCAAGGTGCCGGTACTGAGTTTCGGCACGGGCACGTTCGGCGGCAAGGGGGAATTTTTTCAGGCTTGGGGCGCGACCGACGTCGCGGAAGCGCGTCGTCTGATCGATATCTGCTTCGACGCAGGCGTGTCGATGTTCGACACCGCGGACATCTATTCGAGCGGCGCATCGGAATCGGTCCTGGGCGAAGCGCTGAAAGGCAAGCGCGACAAAGCGATCATCTCGACCAAGGCGACCTTCCGTTTCGACGACGGTCCGAACAACGTCGGCTCGTCGCGTTTTCATCTGATAGAGGCCGTCCATTCCGCACTCAAGCGCCTGCAGACCGATTACATCGACCTGTTCCAGTTGCACGGTTTCGACGCCAGAACGCCGGTCGAAGAAGTCATGTCGACGCTCGACGACCTCGTGCGCGCCGGCAAGATCCGCTACACGGGCGTGTCGAACTTCTCGGGCTGGCACCTGATGAAATCGCAGGACGTCGCTGACCGCTACGGTTATCCACGCTATGTGGCGAATCAAACGTATTACTCGCTGGTAGGCCGCGATTACGAGTGGGAGTTGATGCCGCTAGGCATCGATCAAGGGGTGGGCGCCGTAGTATGGAGTCCGCTCGGCTGGGGACGTCTGACGGGCAAGATCAAGCGCGGGCAGCCGTTGCCCGATTCGAGCCGTTTGCACAAGACAGCCGACATGGGGCCGCCGGTGCCGGAAGAGTATCTGTTTCGCGTGCTCGACGCGATCGACGAAGTGGCCGCGGAAACCGGCAAGACCGTACCGCAGATTGCACTGAACTGGCTGTTGCAGCGGCCCACGGTATCGACGGTATTGATCGGCGCGCGTAATGAGGAACAATTGCGCCAGAATCTGGGCGCCGTGGGCTGGAATCTGACGCCCGAACAGATGGCGAAGCTCGATGCGGCCAGCGCCGTGCGGCCCGCTTACCCTTACTGGCATCAGGAAGGATTTGCGGAGCGTAATCCGAAAGCGGTATGAATGCGCGAGGCGCAACGCCCGGAACTCGTCGAGTTCCGGGTAGTGCCCCCCGGTTCGGGCCGATCACTGATCGAGTCCGGCCGGAGCACCTGATGAACTCGACGCATGCGCCGTCGATCACGCAAGCCCGCCATTCGCGCGCAGCACCTGACCGTTCACCCAGCCGGCATCCGGTCCCACGAGAAACGACACCACCGAAGCGATATCCTCCGGTTCGCCGAGGCGTTGCAGCGGCGGCATGTTCGTGAAAGTCCTGATCTGCTCGTCGGTCTTGCCGTCGAGAAAAAGCGGCGTTGCAATCGGTCCCGGCGCCACGGCGTTGACCGTGATGTTGCGGCCGCGCAATTCTTTTGCGAACACATGCGTGAAGGTTTCGACGGAAGCTTTGGTCGCGTTGTAGATCGCGTAGCCTGGCATGTTCAGCGCCAGCGCCGTGGTCGAGAAGTTGACGATGCGTCCGCCGTCGTTCATCCGCGCGGCCGCTTCGCGCAGCGTATTGAAAGTGCCGCGCACGTTGATGTCGAACATCTGGTCATATTGCGCGTCGCTGGTCTCGGCGATCTGCGTCGTCGTCATTACGCCCGCGTTGTTCACCAGCACATCTACCCTGCCGAGTCGCTGCTCCACTGTGTCGAACAGGCGGCGCACGTCGTCGGGCTTCGAGACGTCGGCCTTGACCGCAATGGCCTTCGCGCCGGACGCACTCAGTCCGGCGACCAGCGCGTCGGCTTCCTTCGAGCTGGATGCATAGTTGACGACGACCGCGAGGCCGTCTGTGGCGAGGCGCTGAGCCAGCGCGGCGCCGATCCCGCGTGCCGCGCCGGTCACGATGGCGATACGAGCGTTCGAATTCGTGCTCATGGTGCGTTCCTTAGGGTCGGTGAATAAGTGGCCTCATGATGAGCGCTTCGCGCGCATAGATAATCACGCTAGACTGGCCAACATCATTCCATTCACTTCAACAATAGAGCGCCCGCATGGATCGTTTTGAGGAAATGCGCGTGTTCGTGCGGATTGCGGAGCGGCAGAGCTTCACGCGTGCTTCCGACGATCTGCAGATACCGCGCGCTACCGTCACCAACCTGATGAAGCGGCTGGAAGAACGCCTCGGCGCGAGGCTGCTTGAACGCACGACACGCACGGTTCGGCTTACGCAGGACGGCGACGCTTACTACCGCCGCTGCGTGCGGCTGATCGCGGACCTGGAGGAGGCCGAAGGTTCGTTCTCAAATATCGCGCCGAAGGGGATTTTGCGCGTGAATCTGCAGGGCACGCTGGCGCGCTATTTCGTCGTGCCCGAGTTGCCCGCGTTTCTGGCGCGATTTCCCGGTATCGAATTGACGATCGGCGAAGACGACCGCTTCGTCGATCTGGTGCGCGAGGGCGTGGACTGCGTGCTGCGGGCGGGCAACCTGCAGGATTCGTCGATGGTCGGGCGCCGCGTCGCCCGGTTGCCGCAGGTCACGGTGGCGAGCCCGGTGTATCTGGAAGCGTTCGGCACGCCGCACGATCCGTCGGCGTTGTCTGCGCATCGGGCGGTGAACTACGTGTCGAGCGCGACCGGCCGACCGGTGCCGCTCGAGTTCAGCGTCGGCGGTCGCGAAACAGCGGTGACGCTGCCGTCCGCGGTATCCGTGACGGGCACGGAGCTTTATACCGGCGCGGCGGTCGCGGGGCTCGGCATCGTCCAGGTGCCGCGTTACCGTGTGGCGGGCGAACTTGCAGACGGTCGGCTGCAAGTCATTCTTGCGGACTTTCCACCGCCACCGATGCCCGTTTCCGTGCTCTATCCGCAGAATCGTCAACTGTCGTCGCGTGTACGGGTGTTTGCGCAGTGGTTGCGCGATATTTTCGAGGCCGCGGCTGCGACGATCAACGGGTCACCGTAAGCGTTCGCTAGACGTTGCCGGTCCGCATTCGAACCCTCTGTTCTTTTATGCGGACTGCGCTGCGCGTCGTGGGATCATACGCATCGCGGGCAGGCCGTTCGGGTGCCTGTCGCACGAACAATGAAACAGGAGCAGGGCAATGATCGATGGACTGGTGGGCGGCCGCTTGTACGGCGAAGCGCAGATTCGCACGGGTCAGAACGGCAGCCGGTTTGTGACGTGCAAGCTTCGCGCGACCACCAAAGACGGTGACACGATATTCGTCAACGTGATCGCATTCGACGACGCCGTGCAGACCGCATTGCTCGCACTGGCCGACGCGGACAGCGTCGCGCTGAGCGGCACGATAACCCCTAAGGTGTGGACCGACAAGAACGGTCTCGTCAAACCCGCGATCGACATGATCGCGCATAGACTGCTGAGCGCTTATGACGGCCGTCGGGAAGGTGAGCACTAAGGCGCACGGGGCTGGCTGCAGACGCGGGGGCAGGGCGGTCAGGTCGCTACAGCCAGGGTAATACCGCATTCAGAAAAAAGCCGCCGGGAAAGTGTCCTGAAAAAACCATAGTCCGCTTTCGTTATTTCCCCTGCGGATCGATTTCCCCCTACTATCAGCAACAAAACCGGGAATTGAAAAACAGGGGTTACACGATCATGGACCGCCACCGTTCGCTGGGCGTGGTAACCGGCGCGGCGCAATTCGCCTGCGCCGACGTGCTGAGCCGGCTGACCACCGCCTCCCGCGAGCAAGGCGCTCGCTGCCCCATCGACCTCGTTTTCGAGCCGCATGCGTGGCAAGGTTCTTCGTTGCAGAGCGCGGCGAGCACCGGGTTCAAACTGCATGTTTTCGATACGATGCGTGCTTTCGAGAAACGCGGCATCGACGGCATCGTGCTGCCGTGCTTCCTGAGCCATACGTTCATCGACGAACTCACGGCCAACGTCAACGTGCCCGTCGCCAACATCATGAGCGCGCTGGTGGCGCATGTGCGGCACACGTGGCCTTCAGTACACCGTATCGGTGTGCTCACTTCCAGCGCGATTCGCGAGAATGGCCTCTTTGAACGCTATTTCGACGCGGACCGCAATCAGATTCTCTACCCGCGCAGCCAAAGCGGCGCCGACGGCGTGACGAGCGCGGTCTACTCGAAAAACGGTATCCGAAGCGGTCGGTTGAACGGGCGCCCGGTCGAACTGCTGCGCGCCGCAAGCGAAGACCTGATCGCGCAAGGCGCCGAGATCATACTGCCTGGCCTGACCGAAGTGTCGCTCGTGAGTCGCGCGCTCGGCCCGCTGCCAGTGCCGGTCGTGGACAGCAATCTTGTCTACGCCCACTACGTGGCCGCGTCCCCGTTTGCGCAGCGGCAGCGGCCTTTCAAGGTGGGTGTGGTGGGCGGCGTCGGCCCGGCGGCGACCGTCGATTTCATGAGCAGGCTGGTGCGTAATACGCCCGCCTCGCGCGACCAGGACCATATCCGGATCATGGTCGAACAGAATCCGCACATTCCCGACCGCACGCAGGCGCTGATTGCGGGCGGAGAGGACCCGACGCTCGCGCTTTACGCCGCGTGCAAAACGCTGGAAGAGGGCGGCGCGGACGTCATTGCGATTCCGTGCAATACGGCTCACGCGTTCGTCGACCAGATACAGCCTTCGCTCGGTATTCCGATCGTCAACATGCTGACGTGCACCGCCGACCATTTGCGCAAGGCTTTTCCTGCGCTGGGCGATGTCGGCGTGCTGGCCACCTCGGGGACGCTTGCGAGCGGCGTCTACCGGACGGCGCTCGAAGCGCGCGGCTTTGCCCAGATCACCCCGCACCCGGATGCGCAGGCGCGTCTGATGAACGCGATCTACGGTCCACGCGGCGCGAAAGCCGGCTTTACACGCGGCGAATGCGTGGACGATCTCGCCGCCGCCGTTGACGATCTCGTGTCGCAAGGCGCACGGGTCATCGTGCTCGGCTGCACCGAACTGCCCTTGCTGCTGCGCGACACTGCGCTGCTGCATCGGCACGGCGCCGCGCTCCACTGGATCGATCCGGGCGATGTGCTGGCGAAGCGCTGTGTTGCCTATGCACTGGGGCGGATCGACCTGCTCGATGCTGACCCCATACCGATTCCGGCCTCCGCGCACCCGCTGCCGAGCGGCGCGGAACGCGCATACGGCTAGCCACCTTCTCACATTCGCAAGCGTCTGCCGGGACGGACAGCCGGGGATGGCACTAACATTCGGCGAGCATTCATTCACACCGGGACCGTGCCTGCCATTGACACGTTATCGCACCTTGCGGCGGCGGCTCCTGGCGCCAGACCGGCGGCACAACGCTTGCTCCCTATAGCCTGCCGACGGTTGCTTGACGATGACCGGCGGCGTCGCTTCGCAGCCTCTTTCTCTCCTCCCGCAACGTGGCGACCTCGTGGAAAACTGTATAAATATACAGTATAGTATTCCGTTGCAGCAGGGTTCGGGCGTGTTTTCACCGCCGGCCCAGCTTCACTGAACTTGCGCGGTCGCGAGGCGTCCGTGAGAGGTAGCCCACTCATTCAGACGGTCGAAAAAATTGTCATCTAACGGCATCATCAAGATTCGCGGCGCGCGCCAGCACAACCTGAAAAACGTCGATCTCGACCTGCGAACCGGCGAAATGACGGTCGTGACCGGGCCGTCCGGTTCCGGCAAGTCGAGCCTCGTGTTCGACACGCTGTACGCGGAAGGGCAGCGCCGTTACGTCGAAACGTTCAGCGCCTATGCGCGGCAGTTTCTTGATCGCATGGACCGCCCCCAGGTGGACCGGGTCGACGGCGTGCCGCCGGCCATTGCGATCGACCAGACCAATCCGGTGCGCAGTTCGCGCTCCACGGTCGGCACCATGACGGAGCTGAACGATCATCTGAAGCTGCTCTATGCGCGCGCGGCGGAACTGTTCGACCGCCAGACCGCGCTGCCGGTCCGTCACGACACACCTGAAACGATCTATGCGGAACTGCTCGAGCGCACCGCCGAGCACGATCCGCGGCTCGTGGTCACGTTCCCGGTCGAATTGCCGGAGTCGGCGTCCGAACAGGAAGTGGAGCAGTGGCTGTCGGCGAGCGGCTACACGCGGGTTCAGGCACAACGCGAAGTCGACTCGCCCACTGGCAAGCGCAAGATGCTCGACGTGGTCGCCGACCGCTTCCGTCTCACATCGGTAGAGAAGGCGCGCGTGGTCGAGGCGATCGAGGGGTCGTTGAAACGCGGCGGCGGCCGCGTCAACATTTATGTGTTGCCGGCCGTGCCGGAAGCGCCTGAGGCGCAACAGGCCGAGCCGCAGATCTGGCGTTTTTCCACCGGCCTGCACAGTCCCGAAAGCGATCTGCGCTACGCGGACCCGCAGCCGGCGCTGTTCTCGTTCAATTCGGCCTACGGCGCGTGCGAGGTCTGCCGCGGGTTCGGCCGTGTGATCGGCGTCGATCTCGGCCTCGTCATTCCGGACGCGCGCAAGAGCTTGCGCGAAGGCGCGGTCAAGCCCATGCAAACGCCGGCGTGGAAAGAATGTCAGGACGATCTGATGCGCTACGCGGCAAAGGCGAACATTCGCCGCGACACGCCATGGAGCGAGCTGACTGACGCCGAACGTGAGTGGGTGATCAACGGCTCGCCCGACTGGAACGGGAAATGGCAGAGTCATTGGTATGGCGTCAAGCGCTTCTTCGAGTATCTCGAATCGAAGGCGTACAAGATGCATATTCGCGTGCTGCTGTCGAAATACCGCAGCTATACGCCGTGCGAAACGTGCGGCGGCGCGCGGCTGAAAACAGAGTCGCTGTTGTGGCGTCTCGGCGGTAAAGCGAACGCGGACCATGTACTGTCGCCGGCACAGCGCTTCATGCCGCGCGGCGTCCAGTGGCAGCGCGCGCAACTCGAAGCGTTGCCGGGCCTCACGGTGCATGATCTGATGCTGATGCCGATCGAGCGCATCCGGCACTTCTTCGACGAGATCGCGCTGCCAAGCGCATTGCTCGACGACGCGCTGAAACTGCTGCTGGCCGAGGTTCGCACCCGGCTCAAATATCTGTGCGACGTCGGGCTGGGTTATCTCACGCTGGACCGGCAAAGCCGCACGCTGTCGGGCGGCGAGGTGCAGCGGATCAACCTGACCACGGCGCTCGGCACGTCGCTGACCAAAACCCTGTTCGTGCTCGACGAGCCGAGCATCGGCCTTCACCCGCGTGACCTGAACCGGATCGTCGAGGCCATGCACCGCCTGCGCGACGCGGGCAATACGCTGGTCGTGGTCGAACATGATCCGTCAGTCATGCTCGCCGCGGACCGCCTGATCGACATGGGCCCGGGGCCTGGCGAGCGCGGCGGCGCGATCATTTTCGACGGCGCGCCCGAGGCGATTCGCGCGTCCGGCACATTGACCGGCGAATACCTTGGCGGTCGCCGGCACGTGGCTGACGCAGCGCACTGGTCGCGGCGTCCCGTTGACGCGAGTACGCCACGCGTCGTGCTGGAAGGCGCCACTGAACATAATCTGCGCGACGTCACGGTTGAAATTCCGCTGCAGCGGCTTGTCTGCGTAACCGGTGTGTCGGGTTCCGGCAAGTCTACGTTGCTGCAGGATGTGCTGTATCCGGCCATGGCGCGTCATTTCGGCATCGCCACGGAGTCGCCCGGCGCCCATCGCAGCCTGACTGGCGCGGATCAGGTAACAGACGTGGTCTTTGTCGACCAGTCGCCGATCGGCAAGACGGCGCGCTCGAACCCGGCGAGTTATGTCGGCGCGTTCGACGAAATCCGCAAGCTCTTCGCCAAGGCGCCGCTTGCGCAGCAGCGCGGGTATGGCCCGGGCATGTTCAGCTTCAACTCCGGCGACGGCCGTTGCCCGACGTGCGGCGGTTCAGGCTTCGAGCACATTGAAATGCAGTTCCTGAGCGACGTATACCTGCGTTGTCCGGATTGCGACGGGCGCCGCTATCGTGCGGAACTGCTCGAGGTGAAGATCGAGCGCGGCGAGCCCGCGCGCGCATTGAGCATTGCGGACGTGCTGGAACTGACCGTGAGCGAAGCCGTCGCGTACTTCGCGAAAGACGCCGAAGTGTTGCGCGTGCTGCAGCCTATCGTCGACGTGGGTCTCGAATATGTGAAGCTCGGCCAGCCGGTCCCCACGCTATCCGGCGGCGAGGCGCAGCGGCTCAAGCTGGCCGGATTCCTTGCGGAGTCCGCACAGGCGCGCACCGCGCGCACCGCGAAGCAGGCCGTTCCGAAACGTCTTTTCATGTTCGACGAGCCGACCACCGGCCTGCATTTCGACGACATCGCGAAACTGATGCAGGCGTTCGGCAAACTGCTCGCGAGCGGTCACTCGCTGATCGTGATCGAACATAATCTGGACGTGATCCGCGCGGCCGACTGGCTGATCGACCTTGGCCCCGAAGGCGGCGACGGCGGCGGCCGTGTGTTGTGCTCGGGCACGCCGGAAGACGTGAAGCGTTGCCCGGAATCGCATACTGGTGAAGCGTTGCTGCAATACGACCGCGCGATGGACGCGGCGGCCGAACCCGCGTCGCAGGGCATCCCGTTGCAGAAGGCGCTGACGGCGGCACGCGCGCGTCGCGCAGTCGAAGGCGAAGACGTGGTGCGCATCGTCAACGCGCGCGAGCACAATCTCAAAGCGCTCGACGTGGACATTCCGCACGGCAAGTTCAACGTGATTACCGGTGTGTCCGGTTCAGGCAAATCCACGCTCGCGTTCGACATTCTGTTTCACGAGGGGCAGCGCCGTTACCTCGAGTCGCTCAATGCCTACGCCAGGTCTATCGTGCAGCCGGCCGGGCGCCCCGAGGTGGATGCCGTATACGGCATTCCGCCGACTGTTGCCATCGAGCAGCGGCTTTCGCGCGGCGGCCGCAAGAGTACGGTTGCCACGACGTCGGAAGTCTGGCACTTCCTGCGGCTGCTCTATGTGAAGCTCGGCTTGCAGCACTGCATTCATGACGGCACGCCGGTCACGTCACAAAGCGTCGAATCGATCGCGGCGCAACTGCTGCGCGATCACAAGGGGCAGCACGTCGGCTTTCTTGCACCGCTGGTCGTGAATCGCAAAGGCGTCTATACGGATCTCGCGAAGTGGGCCAAGGCGCGCGGCAATACCCATCTGCGGGTGGACGGCGAATTCGTCCCGGTCGATCCATGGCCGAAGCTCGACCGCTTCCGCGAACACACCATCGAACTGCCGGTCGCCGACCTCGTGGTGTCGGCGGAAGACGAAGCGGCTTTGCGCCACGCGCTCGACCAGACGCTCGATATCGGCAAAGGCGTGATGCACCTGCTCGCGCCTCTCGACGGTCTGCACGACGCGATCAGCAGCGGCGCGCTTACCGCGACACTCGGCGCGGTGAAGGTGCTGTCCACGAGGCGCGCGTGTCCGGTGTGCGGCACGAGCTATCCCGAACTCGACCCGCGCATGTTTTCGTACAACAGCAAGCATGGCTGGTGTACCACGTGTGTCGGAACGGGCCTCGCGCTCACGCGCGAGCAGCGCGCCGCCTACGACGACACGATCGCTGTCGACGACAACCGGGGCCGCGAACAGAGTTTGCCGTCGGAGGAACAGGAGCCGGAAGGTCTGATGGACGAACCGTGTCCGGACTGCGCGGGCACGCGGCTGAATCCGATAGCGCGCGCGGTGACATTCGACGAACAGGCGATCGTCGACGTCGCGCAGTGGACGGTGTCCGACACGCGCGCGTGGATCGACACGCTCGAAATGACCGGACGTGACGCGGAAATCGCGCGTGACGTGGTCAGCGAGATCGGCAGCCGGCTGCAATTTCTGGAGGAGGTCGGGCTCGGCTATCTGAGCCTGGATCGCGCGGCGCCCAGCCTGTCGGGTGGCGAGGCGCAGCGGATCCGCCTCGCCGCGCAGCTTGGCAGCAACCTGCAAGGCGTGTGCTACGTGCTGGACGAACCTACCATCGGTCTGCATCCCCGCGACAACCAGATCCTGTTGAACGCGTTGCGCAAGCTGGGGGAGAAGGGCAACACGCTGGTGGTCGTGGAGCATGACGAGGACACGATCCGGCGCGCGGATCACATCATCGATATCGGGCCGGGCGCGGGCAAGCGTGGCGGCACACTCGTCGCGCAGGGCAGTGTGGCGGACCTGTCGGCGCAGCCCGATTCGCTGACCGGCCAGTTCCTCGCACAGCCGATCGTGCACCCGTTGCAGCCCCGCCGCGAAGTACGCGCAGCGGGTAAGCGCGGGGCGGCGGCCGTGCCGGAAAACTGGCTCACCGTACATGGCGCGAGGCTGCATAACCTGCGCAACGTTACGGTGGGCATTCCGTTGTCGCGCCTCGTCGCAGTAACGGGCGTAAGCGGTTCCGGCAAATCGACACTCGCGCGCGACGTGCTGATGACCAACCTGCTCGATGCGGTCGGTCGCTCGGTGCTGTCCTCGCCTGCTACGCGAAGGGCACGAGCCGTGGCCGCGGAAAAGCCGGCTGCCGATCGCCGCTCGAGCGTGCTGGCACGCACCGCGCCGCGCGCGCCGCTGAACGTCACGCACGCATGGCAGGGCTGCGAGTCGATCACGGGCTGGGAGACCATCGACCGGGTATTGGAAGTCGATCAGACGCCGATCGGCAAGACGCCGCGATCCTGTCCAGCCACTTACATCGGCGTGTGGGACGCGATCCGCAAACTTTTTGCGGGCACGCTCGAAGCACGCGCACGCGGCTACACGGCGTCGCGTTTTTCGTTCAATACCGGTGAAGGCCGCTGTCCGGCCTGCGAAGGGCAAGGCGTGCGCACCATTGGCATGAGCTTCCTGCCCGACGTGAAAGTGCCGTGCGATGTCTGTCATGGTCAACGCTTCAATCCTGAAACGCTTGCAGTCACGTGGCGAGGCAAGAACATTGGTGACGTGCTCACCATGGAGATCGACGAGGCGGTTGAGTTCTTCGCATCGATCACCAACATTGGCCACCCGTTGCAACTGATGAAGGACGTCGGCCTCGGCTATCTGACATTGGGTCAGCCGTCGCCAACGCTATCCGGAGGAGAAGCGCAGCGCATCAAACTGGTCACCGAGTTGAGCAAGGTTCGCGACGACATTACCCGCCGCGGCCAGAAGCCGCCGCATACGCTGTATGTGCTGGACGAGCCTACAGTCGGTCTGCATATGGCCGATGTCGCAAGGCTCATTCGCGTGCTCCACCGGCTTGCAGACGGCGGCCATAGCGTGATCGTGATCGAGCACGATCTCGACGTGATCGCGGAGGCCGACTGGGTTATCGACCTGGGTCCGGAGGGAGGTGTGGGCGGCGGCACGATCGTCGCGGCCACGGACCCTGAAGCGCTCTCCCGCGTGGCGGCGAGTCACACCGGCACAGCGTTGCGGCCGGTATTGGCACGCACTCATCACAGCGAAGTCATGGCAGGCGAGGGCACGAACGGCTAGGCAAATAACAGGAGCGGCGCACCTGTCGCGCCCTCTTGTTAACTCATCATAGCCGGGATGGAAAACCCTGGCCCAGGAAAGCGAATTAATCCCTATTGTGGCGCAGCGCCTTATTCAATTCGGTGCGTTAAATGTTTTGTGGGCGATATGTAATTAAAAATAATGATTTCGTAATTTCATTTACGCGTATTTGAAATGCCTAATTGATGTGGTTTAAATACAGCAAAAAACAGGTTTAAGCGTTGTTTTCCTTCTGCTATGTTTTGCCTCGGCCGCACAGTGTTTTCGTGCGGAGGCGAGCGCCTGACTGACTTAAGCATGAACCCGCCGCCGGCAACGGGTCACTCCCCGCAAACGCCCGCCGGACAAGGTTTTGCGCAACCACGTCCCTGTTGTCCGCAGCATGCCTTCGAGACGTGCTCGAGCGTCACCACGCTACTGTGTCCCAACTATCGATCAGGTCATCGCCTGTTTGCTTCCGCTGGAATTACGGTAGCTCCTCTATAGCAACACATGTAGCGCGCCGTTTAGAGTGTTATCTCTAAACTAAGTATGCTTACATCAAAAAAAGTTTGACCACGGATTTTTTGTCCTGCTATTGTTGCCTCCCATGAAATGCATGGTGACATCCGTATGAAAAGTTCCATTTAGCGTGGCGCGAGTGCATGACGGATGGCCGGCACTCATGTCAGTCCGAGACGACTGAATCGATTTCGCTCTATTAGTAGTTCTACCTAGTTTTAATGTCTCGTTTCGAAGATCCCGTACGGCAGTGATGTGACTGCGGTCGCTCCGGCTTTATCGGAGCGAGGCAAATCGTTCAATTTGGACTACATATCAACGCTGTGCCGATCATATCGATCGGTCGAAGTGAATGCTGTTTGCGGTAGTCAGCGCATTGCAGTGACAGAAATGAATGGTTCACGCCGGAGGAGTAAAGGTGGGTACGAAAGTTGAGGGGCAGTTTCCGGCAACAACAGCCCGGACGGAAAGGCCGGGACGCCCGCGAGAGTTCGGGCGCAAGCAGCAGAATCCAGTGCGCCGCTTTGGCGGCATCGCAGTCGTTCTACTCCTGCACGTCGTGCTGATCTACGCACTGATCAACGGCCTTGCCACCAAGGTCGTGCAGGTCATTCAGCATCCGATCGAAACGAAAATCATCGAGCCGGTGAAGCCGCCGCCACCGCCGCCGCTGCCCACCGTGCAACTGCCGCCGCCTAAGTTCGCCCCTCCGCCGCCGCCGTTCGTGCCGCCGCCGGAAGTGCAGGTGCAAACGCCGCCGCAACCGACCATCACGCACCAGGCTGCGCCCGTGGTGTCGGCGCCGGCTGTCGCGCCGCCCGCACCGCCGGCCCCGCCCGCGCCGACGCCCAAGCCTGTGAGCAGCGAAGTCGGTGTGGCCTGCCCGAACTCGGACCAGATCCGCTCGTCGATCCGCTATCCGAAGGAAGCACAGGAAAACAACGTGACCGGCGACGTCCTGATCGAATTCGTCGTCGACGCGCAAGGCCATATCACGAATGAACGTGTTGCCAAGTCGTCAGAAGATTCCTCACTGGATCGCGCGGCATTCAACGCGGTCAAGCAGTTCACGTGCGTTTCCCAAGGCCAGGCTGTCCGTGTGCAAGTTCCGTTCTCGTTTAACCTGAACTGACGTCACAGGCTGTTCGGTACCGGTAGCGATTTATCAGTCTTAGTTGAGAAGTTGTACTAATGAACTTGGAGCAGGCATGAAGAAGCGTACTCTCGCCGCACTGGCGGCAAGCATGTTGATCGCCGTAACCACGGTGGATACCTTTGTCGCACCGCATATGGCGCAAGCGCAGGCAAGCGACGCCACCGCGTCGGCCGCTGCACCGGCCACCGCCGCACCGCAAACCGCAGGCTCCGCCGCTGACGAAGCGGTGCCGCCGCCCGCACCGGCCACGTCGGAGACCGTCAACAATCCGTACGGACTCGGCGCGCTCTGGAAGAACGGCGACTTCGTTGCCCGTTTCGTGCTGATCCTGCTCGTACTGATGTCCATGGGCAGCTGGTACATCATGATCACCAAGTTCTTCGAGCAGTTCCGTGCGAACCGTCGTGCGAAGAGCGCAGACGAGCAACTGTGGGCAGCGCCGTCGCTTGCCGAGGGCGCAAAGCTGCTCGACGAAGCGTCGCCGTTCCGCTTCATCGCGGAAACCGCGATCGAAGCCGGCGAGCATCACGACGAAGCGCTGCTCGAAGCAGTGGATCGCAACACGTGGATCGATACGTCGGTCGAACGCGCGATCACCAACGTGTCGAACCGCCTGCAGGACGGTCTGGCATTCCTCGGCACGGTCGGCTCGACGGCGCCGTTCGTCGGCCTGTTCGGCACGGTCTGGGGTATCTATCACGCGCTGACGGCAATCGGTATTGCCGGTCAGGCTTCGATCGACAAGGTTGCGGGGCCGGTCGGCGAGGCGCTGATCATGACCGCGATCGGTCTCGCGGTGGCGGTGCCCGCCGTGCTCGGCTACAACTTCCTGGTTCGCCGCAACAAGTCGGTGATGGAGCGTGTCCGTGCGTTCGGCGCGCAGCTGCATACCGTACTGCTGGCCGGCAGCCGCCGCTCGGCGCGTGCAACGGCTCGCGAAACATCGCTGGCTCAATAAGCGGAGTTCGTCATGGCAATGAGCGTTGGGCAGGAAGATAACGACGAGGTCATCTCCAGTATCAACACCACGCCGCTCGTCGATGTGATGCTGGTTCTGCTGATCATCTTTCTGATCACGATTCCGGTGGTCACGCACACGGTGCCGGTGCAGTTGCCGAAGGAAACGATCCAGCCGCTGCAGACCACGCCCAAAAGTATCGTCATCGCGGTGAATCGCGACGGTGATTTCTTCTGGAACGAGAAGCAGGTGGATGCACCCACGTTGCTCGCGCGTCTGAAGACGGTCTCCGTCATGACGCCGCAGCCGGAAGTGCATGTCCGCGGCGATCAGAGTGCGCGCTATGAGTTCATTGGCCGGGTGATTACCGCGTGCGAACGCGCCGGTATTGCCAAGGTTTCGTTTATCACCGAGCCGCCCGCGCGCGGCGGCTAACTTTGCACGAAGTCGGATCGGGTGTCCTGCATGGACCGGAGTGAGCGCCAGTGCGAACTCCGGCCGGCAGAGCAGGCGCACGGTCCGAACGACAGGAGCCGATCATGGGTATGAACGTATCGTCAGGCGGCGGCAGCGAACCGGATGTGATGGTCGACATCAACACCACGCCGCTGATCGACGTGATGCTGGTGTTGCTCATCATGCTGATCATCACCATTCCGATCCAGACGCACGCAATCAAGATGAATCTGCCGGTCGGCAATCCGCCGCCGCCGATCACGCAGCCGGAAGTCGTGCAGATCGATATCGACTTCGACGGCACCACGACGTGGAATGGCCAGCCGGTGCCGGACCGCGCGGCGCTCGAAAGCCGTCTCGCGCAGGTCGCGGCCGAGCCGGTGCAGGCCGAGATTCATCTGCGTCCGAACAAGCTGGTGCCGTACAAGGATGTCGCGGCGGTGATGGCTTCCGCACAACGATTGGGCGCGACGAAGATCGGCCTGATCGGTAACGAGCAATACATGCAATAAGGAAGGGCAATGCGCACGATCCATCGACGTTTCAGACACGCGGTCATCGCGGCCGCGGTGAGCGGGCTGTCCGCGTTTGCCGTGCTGCCGGCGGTATCTCATGCAGCGGACACGTTGCGGCCCGATATCGCGAAGCCGCTGAATGCCGCGCAGGATCTCTATCGCGCGCACAAGTACAAGGACGCGTTGACGAAGATCGACCAGGCCGCGGCCGTACCCGGCAAGACGCCATACGAAAGCTATATGGTCGAGGAAATGCGCGGCGCGGCGGCGGTAGCGGCCGGAGAGAACGGCGTTGCTGCTCAGGCGTACGAAACGTTGCTGGCGTCAGGCAAGCTGACGGGCGCGGACGAGCAGCGCACCAGCGCTGCGCTCGCCGGCATCTACTTTCAGCAAAAGAACTATGCGCAAGCGGCGAAAGTGGCGCAGCGTTATCTGAAATCGGGCGGTACGGATCCCGATATGCGAACTTTGCTCGTGCAGTCGTACTACCTGTCGAACGATTGCGCCGATGTGGTGAGCCTGCTCAAGCCGACCGTCGACGCACAGGCGCGCGCGGGCCACGCGCCGGATGAGTCGCAACTGCAACTGCTCGGCACCTGCGCGCAGCGCGTGAAAGACGACGCAACCTATCGCAGTGCGCTTGAAAAGCTCGTCGCGTATCACCCGAAGCAATCGTACTGGGACGATCTCTTCTCGGCGATTCGCAACAAGCCGGGCTATTCATCGGCGCTCGACATCGACACTTATCGTCTGCGCCGCGCGACGGGCTCGCTGTCCACTGCCGACGACTACATGGAGATGACGCAGCTTGCCATCGTCGCGGGCACGACTGCCGAAGGCAAGCAGGTGATCGACCAGGGCTTCGCATCAGGTGTGCTCGGACACGACGCGCAGGCAGATCGCGAGAAGCGTTTGCAGGCACTTGCCGCAAAGCGCGCGCAGGCTCCGGCCGATCCGGCGAATCCTGTTGCGCCGGTGAACGCAGCCTTCAACCAGGTTTTTGCGGGACAGGCCAAACAGGGCATCGCGGCCATGGACGCGGCGATCGCGAAGGGCGGACTGGACCATCCCGATCAGGCGCAGTTGCATCTTGGCGAAGCCTACTACCTGGCCGGCGACAAGGCTCGTGCAGTGCAGACGTTCCGCGCCGTCAAAGGCAACGATGGTTCGGCCGACCTCGCCCGGCTGTGGGTGCTGGTGGCGTCCAAATAGAACGGTGTAGATCCGGCCGACACGTTTGATCGATTGGCTGCGTTCGGAGCGGCTTCATGCTTCGAACGCGAGCTTCGCTGCACTCGCCGATCGGCAATCCGGCGCAATGGTTTAAAGGAGAGTGTTGTACGCAATAAACATAGTTTGCATATATCAAACTAATTTTGACTACAGGATTCTGTCTTGCTATGGTTTTGCCACTCGATAACAAGGCACATGTAGCGGTCTCAATAGGCAGCAAAATCCGCGCGCTTCGTCATCGGCTCAAGCGCACGCTGGATGAAGTGGCAAAGACTGCGGGCATTTCCAAGCCCTTTCTGTCGCAGGTAGAACGAGGCCATGCAACTCCGTCGATCACGTCGCTGGTGGGCATCGCAAGAGCGCTGGGCGTCACGGTACAGTACTTCGTCGATACACCGACGGAAGACAGATCGGTGCGTCGCGCAAGTGAGTTGAAGTACTTTGGATTCGACGGGAGCGCCAATCTGTTTGCGCGGCTGACCAATCTGTCAGTGGGCAGCAAGCTCGAAGTGATTCTGGTCAGAATGCCGGTGGGGACGAACCCGTCGGAAGTCACGACGCACGCAGGTGAAGAGTTTTTGTATGTCATGAGCGGCCAGATATCGCTCACGTTAGAAGGTACGACATTCGTATTGCACGCAGGTGACACCGCGCACTATGAGTCCACCGTACCCCACGCCTGGTCCAATACTGCCGGCGAAGAAGCCGTGCTGGTCTGGGTGGGTACGCCTCGTTTGTTCTAAGGCCGCATTAAAAGAAGTCCGCGCACAACGCATGTTCGCGTTTGTAAGCATAACTTAAGGTTTGGCGTGGTTGAAGGTATCGGTCCGCATGGGATGGTAAAGAAGGCCCGATACGACATGACAGGTGAAACAGGTTAGCGAGCGCCGCGCGTTTCGTTTTTAACAGATTAGTAGTCCGATATTCATGGATTGAAGTATTCCGCGTGTCTCTTTCGATTGACGACGCTGCTTCGAGGTGGCCGTCGAAAGGCGAAAGAGAGAGCGGGTTGCTTTAACGGAGCGCGGCGCACGATCGCCGTTTATCGAGTGGAGAGATTCAAAAGATCTCTCTTCACATAGAGCTGTGGCCTTATTGACGAGCGGGAAGGGGAAAAATGAAACAAAGGGCATTGGCGCTGGCTATCAGAAGAATAGTCTGGGCTGAACTGGCTTTGTCGGCCGCAATTGCCATTCCGGCGTTTGCGCAAAGCCAGCCGGCCACGACGGGCACCGCGGCGGGTGCAACGACTGCTGAGAGCGCACCCGCGGCGGCGGCTGCCGCGGCATCGGACGCTACTGCGGCGCCCGCTGCGGATAGTACGGGCGCAGCGAACGGGCAAAACAAGGTTCAGCAGATCAAGAAGTTCGAAGTGACGGGTTCGCTGATCCGTAGTTCGGATAAGGTCGGCTTCAACCAGGTTCAAACGATTTCGCAGAAAGACATCGTGAATAGCGGCGCTACGACCGTCTCGGATTATCTGCGCGACGTGGCGGCCAACTCGGCGAATAGCTGGAGCGAAGGGCAGTCGGGCAACTTCGCGGCAGGCGCGGCAGGTATCGCACTGCGCGGCCTGAGCGAAAAATACACGCTGGTGCTGGTGGACGGTCAGCGCGTTGCACCGTTCGCGTTTTTCTCGAACAGCGTGGACTCGTTCTTCGACCTGAATACGCTGCCGCTGAACGATATCGACCGCATTGAAATCGTGAAGACCGGCGCCGTGTCGCAATACGGTTCGGACGCGGTTGCAGGCGTGGTCAACATCATCACCAAGCACGACTTCCAGGGCCTGCAGCTCGACGGCAGCTATGGCAGCGCGATCAACGGCGGCGGCGGCGACGGCACCACCAAGTTCGGCGTGCTCGGCGGCTTCGGCGATCTGAACTCGGACCGCTTCAACGTGACGGCGGCGGCAAGCTATTACAAGTCGAATGGCTTTACGCTCGCAGACCGCGACTCCACACGCAATCAGGATTTCACGAGCCAGGCAGGCGGCCTTTCTTTGCTCGCGCCTTCTTACTGGAATCTGCCGGACGGCAGCGTGCAGGCGTTGAGCGGTTGCCCGTCGAACGGTCAGGTGCGCCCCGCGAACAGCAACTCTCTGACGGCAGGCTTGCCGGGCACGGTGTGCGGATTCAACACGGCCGAAGGCACGTCTATTGCGCCGATGACCGAACGTCTGAACGCCAAGCTGCATGCCGACTTCAAGGTCAATGAAACCACCACGGCTTTCGGCGACTTCCTGATCAGCAGCAACTCCACGACCACCAACGACGGCTTGTGGGGCAACGTGGTCGGCAATCCGCAAAACCCCACGCTGGTGATGGATCCGGCGACCAAACTGCTGACGCCGTTCAACACCACGGTGCCGGCCACCAATCCCTATAACCCGTACGGCGTCGCAACACCGCTCACGTACGCTTTCCCGAACTACGTGTCGGAAAGAACGGATGCCGTCTACTGGCGTGCATCGACAGGGATCAAGGGTTCGTTCAGCATGCTGAACGACGACTGGGATTGGGCGACGTCGATCGGTCATTCGCAAAGCACGGTGTCGAATACCTATTCGAACCAGCTCAACTCGGCCGCTCTGAACAACATCTATCAGAACGGCACGCTGAACTTCGCGAATCCAGCAGCGACGCCCAATGGGTTCAACGGCCTGTACATGGACGCGAACAACCTGGGTATCTCGAAGCTGGATACCGTTGACGCGACGCTGTCCACGCCGCAGCTCTTCCATCTGCCGACTGGCGACGTCGGCCTCGGTTTCGGTGCGCAGTTCACGCACCAGAGCGAAGTGCTCACGCCGGGTGGCCCGTTCGCGGATGGTCTCGTGATCAACCCGAATCTGCAGACGGTGAATGGCCAGCGCAACGTGGCCGCGGTGTACTACCAGATCGACGTTCCAATCATCCGCAACCTGACGTTCAGCCAGTCGGGCCGTTATGACCACTACAGCGATGTGGGCGGTGCGTTCTCGCCGCGCTTCGCGTTGCGTTATCAGCCGGTCCAGGCGTTGACGATGTACACGTCGTACGACCGCGGCTTCCGTGCGCCGACGTTCGTCGAGAACAGCAAGTCGCAAACGCTGGGTATTCAGGTCGATCCGGACACGGGCCTGAACTACACGTCGATTACCGAAGGCAATCCGAACCTGGCGCCGGAGCGTACGCGCAACCTGAACATCGGCTTCCAGCTGTCGCCGACCCGCACGACCGATGTCGGCTTCGACTGGTACAAGATCCGCGTCGATAACGTGATTGGTCAGGGTGCGCCGTCGCAGATCGCGACGGACCCGACGACCGGTGACGTGCTCTACAAGGTCATTCCGTATCAGAACCTGGGCTACCTCGACACGAACGGATTCGAAGGCACGTTCCGCCAGTCGCTGCCGTTGAAGGGTGCAGGCACGTTCACACTCTCGGGTGACTGGGCGTATGTGAACAGCTTCAAGCTCGGCTCGCCGGGTTCGGCGCCGGTGAACGGTGCGGGCAACAACTTCACGCTCACGCAGCCGTTCGGCGGCAGCTTCCCGCGCTGGAAGGGCAACACCACGCTCGACTGGAACTATCGCAAGTTCGACGCGGCGCTCACGTGGCAGTTCACGGGACCGTACGCCCAGAATCTGGCGGCGGAGCCGAACAAGGTGGGCTCGTATAGCCAGTTCAACCTGATGGTGACCTACACCGGCTTCAAGCACTGGACGATCTTCGGCGGCATCGACAACATTTTCAACCGCACGCCGCCGTATGATCCGATCTTTGCAAACGGCACGCTGGACCAGAACGGCTACGACCAGTCGATCTACACGTACATTGGCCGCTTTGCGCAGATTGGCGCCACGTACAAGTTCTGATGCCACAGTAGTGGGCTGACTTGATGGAAGGGTCGCTCCGGCGCGCGTAGTTGGCGCAGGAGCGACCTTGTTTTTGACGGCATACATTGGCGGTGGCGGGACGCATCGCCGTGCCGACCCGATGAACCATCCAATAGGTCGCACGCCGACATCAACCCGCGTGCGTGCCTGCGCAGACTGATGAGAAGACTTGTGAAATTTAGGCCGCTGCGCGTGATTCAAACGTTCTTCTGCGCACAGGCGGCCCCGGGTAGCCGCGCCGTTGTCGCCGCTACCGCGCTGCTGGCCGCGCTGGTGGCCGCGCTGGGTCCGGTCGACGTGCTGGCGAGCCCCGCGATATCGCAATACGATCAGCCGAAATATCCTCCCAATTTCACGCATTTCGACTACGCGGATCCCGACGCGCCTGCCAACGGCACGCTGAGTTTCGAAAACTATAACGAACTGCAAACTTACGATTCGCTGAACCCCTTTCTGGTGCGCGGCGCGCCGGCGCCGGATATCCTGAACCTGATGTTCGACACGCTGATGCAGCGCAGCTGGGACGAACTGGCTTCCGAATATCCGCTGATCGCCGACAACGTGGACGTGGCGCCGGATCTGAGTTCCGCAACATTCCATATCAATCCCGCCGCACGTTTTTCGAACGGCGACCCGATTACCGCGGCCGACGTCAAGTATTCGTTCGACACGCTCACGAGCCCAAAGGCGTCGCCGTTATTCAATGCGCAGTTTGCGGTGATAAAGCGCGCGACTGTGATCGACAGGAGCACGGTGCGTTTCGACTTCAAACACCCGGAGCGCGATGCGCCGCTGATTGCCGGCGACTTGCCGATCTTCTCGCCGAAGTGGGGGATGCAGGCTGACGGTAAGCGTTTGCCGTTCGATCAGATCGCCATTGCACCGCCCGTTAGCAGCGGCGCCTATCTGATCGAAGCGCGCAAGAACGACAAGGAAATCGTTTATCGCCGCAATCCGGACTACTGGGCGGCTAATCTTCCGTCGCGGCGCGGAATGTTCCGCTTCGAACGCATTACTTTCAAACTGTATCGCGATCACTACACGCAACTCGAAGCATTCAAGGCGGGCGACGCCGATGTGGAAGTCGAGTACAGCGCAACGCAATGGGCGCGCAAGTACGTCGGCAAAAACTTCGACAACGGCCTATTGAAAAAAGGCAATTTCCCGGACGGCCCCGCGCAGATGCAAGGGCTCCTGATGAATTTGCGCAAGCCCATGTTCAAGGACCCGCGCGTACGCCACGCGCTGACCATGGCGTTCGATTACGACTGGATGAACCGCATGATGTTCTACGGTCAATACCGGCGCACCAGCAGCTATTTTGAAGCGAGCCCGTTCGGCGCGACCGGTATGCCGACGCCCAAGGAACTGGCTCTGCTCGAACCGCTGAAAGACAGCGTGCCGCCCGAAGTATTCGGCCCCATGCTCAAGCAACCCAACACCATTGCGCCGAATACATTGCGCGGCAATCTGCGCGTTGCGCGTGATCTGCTTGCACAAGCGGGCTGGAAGTATCGCGACGGCGCATTGCGCGACGCCAGCGGTACGCCCATGACGATCGAGATCATGGACGACCAGCCCGGAATGGACCGTCTGATTCTGCCGTACATGCAGGCGCTCGGCATGCTCGGCATCCAGGCGCATATGCGCGAGATCGACAGCGCGTTGTACCAGAAGCGGCTGGACAATTTCGAATACGACATGACGACATTCATCTACCCGCCCGTGACGATTCCCGGCGCGGAACTGACCCGGCGTTTCGGCAGCGCGGCGGCCTCGCAAGTGGGTTCCGAGAACTATCCGGGCATACGCTCGAAGGCGGTCGATTCCTTGATCCAGTCCGCCTTGTCGGCCAATAACCTCGACGATCTCGAAGCGGCGACACGCGCACTGGATCGCGTGCTGATCTATTCGTTCTATCTCGTACCGGAGTACTACGCACCGGGCGCGCGGATCGGCTACAAGTCCACGCTCGGCTTTCCGAAAATCGTGCCGATGTCGTATCAGTACGAAGACTGGATCATCGACTACTGGTACGTCAAGGCGCCGGCTTCGCAGTCCGCGTCTTCCGCCACATCCACGGCCCACTGAGGAACCGCATGCTTGCCTACATTCTCAGACGCCTGCTGCTGATGGTCCCCACGCTGCTCGGCGTCGTCACACTGACGTTTGTCGTCACACAGTTCGTACCGGGTGGGCCGGTCGAACAGGTGATGACGCAACTCCGCCACGGCGCTGGCCGTGGCGGAGAGGCGGGGGCGGGCGGTGGCGGCTATCACGGCAGCCAGGGCGTCGATCCGCAGCAACTCGAGCAGATCAAGAAAGAATTTGGTTTCGACAAGCCGCCGCTCGAACGCTATGTATTGATGCTCAGGCACTACGCGACCTTCGATCTCGGCCAGTCTTACTATCAGCACGACAGCGTGTGGGACGTCATCAAATCGAAACTTCCCGTGTCGATCACGCTCGGCTTATGGACGGTCCTGCTGACTTACCTGATATCGGTGCCGTTGGGCATCGCCAAAGCGGTGCGCAACGGCTCGCGTTTCGACACGGTCACAAGCGTACTGGTGCTAGCCGGCTACGCGATTCCCGGCTTCGTGCTCGGCGTGCTGCTGCTGATGCTGTTCGGTGGGGGCACGTTCTGGCAGGTGTTTCCCATGCGGGGGCTCACGTCGGATAACTTTGGCGATCTCAGCGCATTCGGCAAGGTACTCGACTATCTGTGGCATATCGTGCTGCCCGTGACCGCTTCAGTGGTCGGCAACTTTGCGATCGTCACCATTCTCACGAAGAATACTTTTCTGGAGGAGATCGGCCGGCAATACGTGCTGACCGCGCGCGCCAAGGGTGCGCCCGAGCGTGACGTGCTGTGGAAGCATGTTCTGCGCAACGCGGCCATTCCGTTGCTCACGGGTCTGCCGGCGGCGTTTGTCGGCGCTTTCCTGAATGGCAATCTGCTGATCGAAACCCTGTTCTCGCTCGACGGCATGGGTCAACTCTCCTACGACTCGGTCATTCGCCGCGACTATCCCGTCGTGCTCGGTTCGCTGTTTCTGTTCACGCTGATTGCTCTCGTAACCAAACTCATTGCTGACGTCTGCTATGTCCTCGTCGACCCCCGCATCCAATTCAACCGCCTGGACCGCTGACGGGTCCGGCGCCGCGCACGCGGCGTCGCCGTCACCGTGGCGGCGTACATGGCTGCGCTTCAGAAGGCAGCGGCTCGGCTACTGGAGCCTGATCATTTTCGTGTCGCTGTTCGTGATCAGCCTGTTCGGCGAGGTGTTGTCGAATGACCGGCCGCTCATCGTGCGCTACGAAGGGCATTACTATTTCCCGATCGTGAAGGACTATTCGGAGACGCTTTTCGGCGGCGACTTTCCGGCGCGCGCCAATTATCTCGACCCGTACATTCGCTCCCGTCTCGAATCGAATGGCAACTTCGCAATTTATCCGCCCAATCATTTTCACTACGACACGATCGACTACTTCGCGGCTCATCCGTACCCGGCGCCGCCCACCGCGAGCAACTGGCTCGGCACGGACCAGTTCGGCCGTGACGTGCTGGCGCGACTCCTGTACGGATTCAGACTGTCGGTTCTGATGGCGCTTGCGCTGACCGTTTCGGGTGTCCTGATCGGCGTTCTGACCGGTGCGGTGCAGGGCTTTTACGGCGGCCGCACCGACCTGATCGGTCAGCGTCTGATCGAGATATGGAGTTCAATGCCCGACCTGTATCTTCTGATCATCTTCGCTTCGATTTTCGAGCCTACGCTATGGCTGCTTTTCGTTCTGCTGTCGATGTTCGGCTGGCTCGTCCTGTCGGATTACGTGCGTGCGGAATTTCTGCGCAACCGTTCGCTCGATTATGTGAAAGCCGCACGCACCATGGGGCTGACGAACTGGCAGATCATGTGGCGACACGTGCTGCCCAATAGTCTGACGCCGGTCATTACCTTTTTGCCGTTTCGCATGAGCGCCGCGATTCTCTCGCTCACGAGTCTCGACTTTCTCGGTCTCGGCGTGCCGCCGCCCACGCCGAGTCTCGGCGAACTGTTGCAGGAGGGAAAAAACAATCTCGACGCGTGGTGGATTTCGGTGTCCGCATTCGCCGCGCTGGTCATCACGTTGCTGCTCCTCACTTTCATGGGCGATGCGTTGCGCAACGCACTCGACACACGCTCACGCGGATCGGCTTTCGGCGGAGGTCCGCGATGACAGCCGCTCACACGAAAGCCGGTCGGCCGTTGCTGGAGATCGACCGTTTCTCGGTGCGTTTCGGCGAGAAGGTCGCCGTGCACGAACTGAGTCTTTCGATCGCGCGCGGCGAGCGCGTGGCGCTGGTGGGCGAATCGGGCTCGGGCAAGAGCGTCACCGCGCTGTCGATTCTGCGGCTCGTCGAGCACGCGGACCTGAGTGGCCGCATGTTGCTCGACGGCGAAGATCTGCTGCAAAAAACCGAGCAGCAGATGCGCGGTTTGCGCGGCGCGGACGTTGCGATGGTGTTTCAGGAGCCGATGACTGCGCTCAATCCGCTCTTCACGATCGGTAAGCAGATTGCGGAAAGCCTGCGGTTGCATGAAGGCCTGCGGCCGAATGCGGCGCGTGAGCGCGGGATCGAACTGCTCAGGCGCACCGGCATTCCCGAGCCCGAGCGGCGTATCGACAGCTTTCCGCATCAACTGTCCGGCGGCCAGAGGCAGCGTGCGATGATCGCGATGGCGCTCGCGTGCCGCCCGCGTTTGCTGCTCGCCGACGAACCCACCACCGCGCTCGACGTGACCGTGCGTCAGCAGATCGTCGACCTGTTGATCGAGTTGCAGGAACAGGAGGCCGCGCGCGGCATGGCCGTGCTCCTGATCACCCATGATCTGAATCTGGTGAAGCGTTTCGCGCAGCGTGTCGCCGTGATGGAAAAGGGTGTTCTCGTCGAGACCAATACGACGGAAGCGTTGTTCGCCAATCCGCGGCATCCGTACACGCAACGTCTGCTCGACAGCGAACCGCAGCGCGCGGTCGAACCGGTCGAAGCCGGCGCGCGGGCTTTGCTCGAAGTGGAGGGGCTGGCGGTCGATTACCGCACGTCCGCCAAGGGCTGGCGATCGCTCTTTGGCCGCTCCACGTTCCGCGCGGTCCACGATGTCGATCTGACCTTGCGACGCGGTGAAACGCTCGGCATTGTCGGCGAATCCGGTTCCGGCAAATCGACGCTTGCGGCCACGGTACTCGGCTTGCAGCAGGCGTCGGCCGGACAGATCCGGATCGACGGTTTGCCGCTGTCCACACTGAAATCCGCGCGTTCGCGGCGCTCGATGTATTCGCGCATGCAGGTTGTCTTTCAGGACCCGTTCGGGTCGCTGTCTCCGCGTATGACCGTCGAGCAGATCATCGGCGAAGGACTCGCGGTGCATCGGCCGGAAGTCGACGCAAAGGCGCGCCGCGCGCGTATCGCCAGCCTGCTGGAGGAAGTCGGCATGCCCGCCGACGCCATGCTGCGCTATCCTCATGAGTTCTCCGGCGGTCAGCGGCAGCGTATCGCGATTGCACGGGCGCTCGCGGTCGAACCCGAGCTGCTGGTGCTCGATGAACCCACCAGCGCGCTCGACGTGTCGATCCAGAAGCAGGTGTTGAATCTGCTGACAAAGCTGCAGAAAAAGTACAAGCTAAGCTATCTGTTCATTACGCACGATCTGGCGGTAATGCGAGCAATGGCGCATCGTGTGATCGTCATGAAGTCGGGGCGTATCGTCGAAGCCGGCGACACGCTCGACGTGCTGCATGCCCCGTCGCATCCCTACACCCAGGCGCTGCTGGCGTCGTCGCTGATTACGGCGACAGCCGCGTTGTAAAGACTCAAACGGAATGGCCAATGATTGACGAACGTTGGGCGCAAGCAGCCCGCACGCTAAAGAGCGAAGCCGCGTTCTGGTCGCTGCGCATTGTCGACGAACAGATCGACGAACACGAGATCCGCAACGACATCGCACAGCCGCTGCGCACCGTGCGCGATCGCGGCGCCATGCTGATCGCGTGGGTCGGCGCGGGTGCGGGTTATGCGGCCACGGCGAATCTGTCGGCGGCCGGTTTGCAGGCCGCGCTGGATAGCGCCACCGCACGGGCACAGGCAAATGCGGCGCTCTCGCTGATCGACCACCGCGAGGTCGCGCGCCCGGCCGCGAGTGGCCATTACGTTTCGCCGAATGCGCACGAAGCACTGCCGAATCGCGCGCAATGGCTCGACCTGCTGAGTGCCGAATGCGCCGGCGCCAACCTCGACGCGAAGATCGTCGAGCGCGTGGCTTCCATACAGATCACCCATACCGATCAGTTCTACATCACGAGCGACGGCGTGCGGATCGACCAGCAGTTCCGGTTTGTGATGCCGCAAATGAGCGTCGTCGCGCACGCAGAGGGCGACACCCAGGTGCGCACGCTCGGCGGCAATTACGGCACGCTCGGGCAAGGCGGCATGGAAGTACTGGCGCGCTTTGGCTTCGCGGGGTCCGGCAGGCGCGTCGCGAATGAAGCGCTGCAACTGCTGGCCGCGCCGAATTGCCCAACGGGCAAGCGCGATTTGCTGCTGATGCCCGACCAGATGATGTTGCAGATTCACGAGTCGATCGGTCACCCGCTGGAACTGGACCGCATTCTCGGCGATGAACGCAACTTCGCCGGCTGGAGCTTCGTCAAAGAGGAAATGTTCGGGTCATACCGTTACGGGTCGGAACTGCTAAACGTGACATTCGATCCCGACCTGCGCGAAGAGGCCGCCGCCTATGCATTCGACGACGACGGCACCGCGGCCAGCAAACAGTATCTGATCCGCAATGGTGTGCTCGAACGACCGCTGGGCGGCGCGCTGTCGCAACAGCGCGCGCGGATGCCGGGGGTCGCGAATTCGCGGGCGTCCAACTGGAACCGTCCGCCTATCGATCGTATGGCGAACCTGAACATCGAGCCGGGCGAGCGTTCGCTGGAAGAGATGATCGGCAACATCGAACACGGCATTCTGATGCGCACCAACACGTCGTGGTCGATCGACGATCACCGCAACAAATTCCAGTTCGGCTGCGAGTTCGGCCAACTGATCGAAAACGGCAAGCTCACGCAGGTGGTCAAGCAACCCAATTACCGCGGCATATCCGCGAACTTCTGGCGTAGCCTGAGCGCCGTGGGCAACGCCTCCACGCGCGAAGTGTATGGCACCTCGATGTGCGGCAAGGGCGAGCCGGCGCAGATCATTCGCGTGGGTCACGCGTCGCCGGCCTGCGTGTTCAGCAACATCGACGTATTCGGAGGCGCGTGATGAGCCAGCTTCCGAATTCACGCAGCGGCACGACGGTGGACTGGCAGCAACATTTCACGGCGCTCGCGAACGCTATCGAGCGTTTGCAACTGCCGGGCGAAATCACGCTCAGTTCGTTTGCCGGCGAACAATCCGATTTCATCCGCTTCAATGCGGGAAAGGTGCGGCAGGCCGGCAGCGTGTCGCAAGGCAAGCTGACGCTGCGGCTGATTCATGGCGCGCGTCAGGCGTATTCGACGTTGACCGTGTGCGGCGATCTGCAACAGGACACGGACGACCTGAGCGCCGCGCTCACCGTGCTGCGCGATGCGTTGCGCGACGGCGCCGAAGATCCGCATCTGTTGTTCGACACAACGGCATGGCAGCGCACCACGCAACGCCCGGGCCAATTGCCGGAGCCGGAGAGCCTGTTGCGCACCGTCGCGCAATGCGCACAAGGTTTCGACTTCGTGGGTTTTTACGCCGGCGGCACGATCGTGCGCGGCTTTGCATCCACGAGTGGCAGCCGTGGCTGGTATGAGGTGGACAACTTCAATTTCAGCTGGTCGCTGTATGACCCGAGCGGCCGCGCGATCAAGACGACCTATGCCGGCGATGACTGGAGCGACGCCGTGTTCGTGAGCAAGATCGAGCAGGCCGCGAGCCGTCTCGCGGTGCTCGCGCTGACGCCGCGAGCGCTGTCTCCCGGCAGGTATCGCGCGTATCTCGCGCCGGCCGCGCTTGCGGAGCTGCTCGCCGTAACCGCCTGGAACGGTTTTTCCGCGCGCGCTCAGGCCAGTTCGCGCAGCGAGCTGTACAAGCTGAATGTGGGAGAAATCGCACTCGACCCGCGCGTGACGATGAGCGAAGATCTGTCTCTTGGCATCACGCCGGCTTTCAATGATGACGGCTATCTGCGCGAGAGCGTGGCGCTGATCGAAAAGGGGCGCGGCGTGGGGCGTCTCACCAATGCCCGCACCGCGCGCGAATACGGATTGACGCCGAATGGCGCATTGCCCAACGAGTCACCGGCCGCGCTTTCCATGCACGCCGGCGATCTGCATGAGGAAGATGTCCTCGCGAAGCTTGGAACGGGTCTTTATATCGGCAATCTCTGGTACGTCAATTTTTCGGACCGGATGAATTGCCGCCTGACAGGCATGACCCGTTTCGCCACGTTCTGGGTCGAAGACGGCAAGATCATCGCGCCACTGGAAGCCATGCGCTTCGACGACAGTCTGTACCGTCTGCTAGGAAGTGAACTCGAACAGCTCGGCTCTCAGGCCGAATTACTGCTGAGCGATTCCACCTGGGGTGAGCGCGCGACGGGCGGCATGCAATTACCGGGCATTCTGGTGAGGTCCTTCGAATTGACGTTATGAGCCTATGCAGCAGAACGAAGATACAGTAAGTACGCCTGAGCGCTCACTTGATGGCCTGACGCTGCGCGCGCTGCGCATGGCCGACGCCGATCAGTTGCATGCGCTGTTGCAATTGCCGGCGGTCGTAAATGGCAATCCGCACGTGCCATTTGAAAAAGTGGCCCGCACCCGCGAGTACATCGAAAAAGCCGATTCGCGTGAGATTTCCATTGTTGCGATGGTAGGTGAAACGCTGGTAGGCCATGCGGATCTGTCGCCATTCAAGGGCCGCCGTGCGCATGCCGGGTCGATCGGCATCTCCGTGCACGACGCGTGGCACCGGCGCGGTATCGGCACCGCGTTGATGTCCGAGCTGCTCGATCTGGCCGATAACTGGCTCGGGCTGCGTCGCGTGGAATTGCACGTATTCGCCGACAATCAGCCTGCACTCGCGCTATACCGCAAATGCGGGTTTGAGATCGAGGCGCGTCAGCGCGGGGCGGTGCTCAGACGGGGCGTACTGATCGACTGCTACTTCATGGCCCGTCTGCGCGAACCGGCGCCTCTCGCGCCCCCGCAGTCGTCGCAGGATCATGCCGGCTTGCAACGGACGCAATCATGAGCGAAGCCACATTGAAGCCACGCCGCGAATCGGAGAGTCGAATCACGGTGCGTGCATTCGAGCCGTCCGACGTGACGGCGCTCGCGGAAATCATGAGTTTGCCGGGCGTGCGGCGCGGTACGTTGTCCGTCGGCTATCGCAGCATCGAGCAGTTGACCGCGTGGCACGAGAAGCGCGGCAAGAATGACGTGACGGTGTGCGCATGCGTCGACGGGAAAGTCGTCGGGCACGCAAGCCTGGAAGTCTTTCGCCCGAGCCGCGCGCATGGGGCGTGTCTGGGAATGGCGGTGCACGACGAGTATCATGGGCTCGGTGTCGGCACGGCAATGCTGCGGGCGCTGACCGACTGCGCCGATGCGGCGCTCGGGTTGCGCCGCATCGAACTCACCGTGTTTGCCGACAATGCGCGGGCCGTTGCGTTGTATCGCCACTTCGGCTTCGTGGAAGAGGGCCGCTCACGCGGCTTCGCGATGCGCGACGGCGTGCTCGCCGACGCGTTGCATATGGCTCGCCTGCGGGAGGCGCCGCGTTTCGAGGCAAACTGAACGGAAAATTCGTGTGCCTTACTTTTTCATCGACCGCCCGGTCTTCGCCTGGATCGTCGCGCTTGCCATCGTCGTGGCGGGCGCGCTCGCCATTCCGCAACTGCCGGTCGCGCAATACCCGCGCCTTGCGCCGCCCCGCATCGTCATTTCCGCGTCGTACCCCGGCGCCTCCACCGAAGTAGTCGACGGAAATGTCGGCAGCATTATCGAGGAGAGTCTCGATGGCGCCGACAATATGCTGTACTACGAAACAACCAGCGACAATCTGGGCGAACTCGAAATCGACGCCACGTTCGCACCCGGCACCAATCCCGACCTTGCACTCGTCGACATCCAGAACCGCCTCAAGCAGGTCGAGCCGCGTCTGCCGCAGCAGGTCGTGCAGCAGGGCATCAGCGTATTCAAGGCGGCCAATACGTTTCTGATGCTGGTCGCGCTCACGTCCACGGACGGCACGCGCGATTCGGTGCAACTCAGCGACTATCTGAGCCGCTACGTGCTGCGCGAATTAAAACGCGCGCCGGGCGTCGGCGCGGCCGAACTATGGGATGCGGACGAGGCGCTGCGCATCTGGCTCGATCCGATGAAGCTGCGCGAATACGGGCTCGGTGCGGCCGAGGTGAACGCGGCCATCGCCGCGCAGAACGCCACCGTCACGGCCGGCACGCTCGGCGACGCGCCGTTCGTGCCGGGCCAGCAACTCACGGCGTCGGTGAGTGTGAAGGGCCAACTGATCTCGCCGCAGGAATTCGGTCAGATCGTGCTCAAGGCGCGGCCCGACGGGTCGGCGGTGCGTTTGCGCGATGTCGCGCGTGTCGAGATCGGGCGCGACAGCTATTCGTATTACTCGCGTCTGAACGGGAAGGCGTCGGCGACGGTCGGCATTCAGCTCGGGCCGCGCGGCAATGCGCTCGAGACGTCCAATGCGATTCGCGCCCGCCTTGCGGAACTGTCGAAGGGATTGCCGCCGGGCGTGTCGGTCGAGATTCCGTTCGATAATGCGCATTTCGTGCAGATCGCAATTCACGAAGTGCTGGTCACGCTGGCCGAGGCCGTCGTACTGGTGTTCTTCGTGATGTGGCTGTTCCTGCGCGATCTGCGCTACACGCTCGTGCCCACCGTCGTGATTCCGGTCACGTTGATGGGCGCCTTTCTCGCCATGTACGTGTGCGGCCTGTCGATCAACGTGTTCACGCTTTTCGGGCTCGTGCTCGCGATCGGCATTCTCGTCGACGATGCGATCGTGGTGGTCGAAAGCGTGCACCGTGTGATGGAAGAGGAGCGTCTGCCTCCGCGTGAGGCCACGCGCAAGGCCATGTCGCAGATCGGCGGCGCGATTGTCGGTGTGACGGCGGTCCTGACAGCGGTATTCGTGCCGATGGCGTTCTTTCCGGGCGGCGTCGGCGGCATCTACCGGCAGTTCGCGGTCGCAATGATCGCGTCGATGCTGGTGTCGTCGTTCATGGCGCTGTCGCTCACGCCCGCGCTGTGCGCGAATCTGCTGAGGGCGCATTCGAAGTCGGTCCATCAGCGAGAGGCACGGCGTGGTTTTCCCGGCGTCGCGGCGCGCGCGGCAAGCGCCTTCACCTCCGGTTTCAATCGCGCGGCGAGCGGCTATCGTGGCATGACCGCTCGAACACTGCGGCGCGTCGGGCCGATGCTCGCGGTTTATGCCGTGCTGGTGGCCGCGTGCGGCGTGCTGTACTGGCGCATGCCGGGCGGCTTCTTGCCGAGCGAGGACGAAGGACAGCTTCAGGTACTGGTGCAGTTGCCGGCCGGCTCCACGCAGGCGCGTACGCTTGCAGTCGTGCAGCGCATGGAAGCGATTCTGCACACGGAGCCTGCCATCTCGAACGTGACGAGCGTGATCGGCTGGAGTTTTTCGGGCAGCGGGCAGAATGTCGCGATGGGTTTTGTCGACCTGAAGGATTGGAGCAAGCGCGACACGGACGCGATGACGCTGCGCGACAGGCTCAACGAGAAGTTCAGCACGATTCTGGACGGCGACGTGCAGGCGCAGTTGCCGCCTTCGGTGCCCGGTATCGGGCATTCGGACGGATTCGTGTTCCGCCTCGAGGATCGCGGCGGCGTGGGCATCGACGCGTTGAAAGACGCGCGCGAGCAGCTTTTCCGCGCAGCCAAAGACAGTCCGGTGCTGGCGTCGATCCACTCCGAAAATCTGCCGGACGCGCCGCGTGTCGAGCTTGTGATCGACCGCGCAAAGGCGTACGCGCTCGGCGTGTCGTTCGACCGGATCGCCGATGTACTGGGCAGCACGTTTGGCTCGACTTATATCGACGATTTCCCGGCCGGTGGCCGGATGCGCCGCGTGATGATCGCCGCTGACGCCGCCACGCGCATGACGGAAGACGACCTGCTCGCGCTTGCCGTGCCGAATGCGACGGGCGGCATGGTGCCGCTTTCGGCGATTGCACAACGGCATTGGACCACCGGTCCGGTGATGCTGAGCCGTTATAACGGCTACCCGTCGCTCGATCTGAGCGGTCACGCGGCCCAAGGCTATAGCTCGGGTGCGGCGATGGCTGAAATGGAGCGGCTCGCGGGCTCGCTGCCCGAGGGTATCCGCTACGACTGGGTGGATGCCGCACGCGAGGAAACCGCGGCCGCGAAGCTCACGCCGCTGCTGATTGGGCTGTCACTGCTGGCTGTGTTCATGGCGCTGGCCGCGCTTTACGAAAGTTGGACCATTCCGCTTGCGGTGCTGATGGTGGTGCCGCTCGGGCTGATCGGCGCGGTGGCCGCGGTGCTCCTGCGCGGCATGCCGAACGATGTGTACTTCAAGGTGGGCATGATCACGGTGATCGGCCTTGCGGCCAAAAACGCGATCCTCATCGTGCAGTTCGCACGCGACCTGTACCAGCGCGGGCTGCCGTTGACACGTGCCGTCAGCGAAGCCGCCGGCGCGCGTTTCCGGCCTATCGTGATGACGTCCGCGGCGTTTCTGCTCGGCGTCGTGCCGCTCGTGATATCGAGCGGCGCGGGCGCGGAGAGCCGTCGTTCGATCGGTACGGGCGTATTTGGCGGCGTGCTGGCCGCGACACTGTTTGGGCTCGTGTTCTCGCCGGTCGCGTTCCATGCGGTCGCGTCGCTCACGCATGGCCGAAGGCGCCTCGCGCAGCTGCACCGCAGGCGTGACGAGCGCCGTGCGCGCCGCGCGCCTGAAGTCGAACGCCGTTCGTTCGACGAATCGCCGATGATCTGAAAGCGGCCGCTCGCACAGAACACGTCCCACCGGCCGCCGGATGAGCGCGGCGCTAGTTGAGCATGCCGTGTACTTCCAGCGAAGCTTCGAGCTGCTTCGTGAGCGCGTGGTGCAGCCTTGCGAGACTTTCCGGCGGCAGCGCAAAACCGGCCCACCCAAGGCCGGAGTGCCGCAGGAACAGCACGGCGCCATCATGCAGCGGGTGGTGCTCGGTGTGCCAGCACGGGTCCACTTCAATGATGTACTGATGTGCGCGCAGCGGCGCCTTCGGGACTTCGGGGCGCATGGTCGCGCGCAGTGCGCTGAGATGCTCGATCACGGCGTCCAGGTCGCCAGCCTCAAGCAGCACGGCTCGACCTTCAATGCTGATGCGCACGGCGTTGCGGCCGTACTCGTTCACTTTCTCGATGCTCATGGGGCGCGACATGGCGGGGCTCCTCGGTGCGATCACGATGCACCAATTATTGCGCCGCCTCTCTTAATCCGGTCTTAAAGCGCGTGATGAGACAGCGCGCTTCGTTCGGTAACTTATTAATTCACTGTTGCACTGCAATGCGTAACGAGCCAGTTACAAATTGCTTCTAAAGTTACAGTTTGCCGATTTGATGACTGGCGAGAATGTTTCACTTTCGAAACATTTTTGCTCACGTGCCGTCATTGAATTAGCCATTAACTGTAATGTCGTTTATATAAGGTACCGAGCGGTGCGCGGATCAGCCTGTAAATTCCCTCTTTGCGAATAAAAGGCAAAGGTAATCGTCATTATTTGCGATGTTTAATGTTCAGATTTGAAACACTTTCGATAACGGCACGGGAGCGCCTTAAAACACTTCCCGCTTTTGCCGCGCGTTGCCCCTGTCTGGACGCTACGCCTTGCGGCGCAAGGCGCACAGCGGTTCCTGGACACCCATTCCCTTTTCAGGCGGCCGCCTTTCACACGCGGATGGCATAGGCGCGCACAGCCGTATGAAACAGCTGGAAACGTTATTCTTCATACAAGACAATGCAAGGCGATTTTCTTTTTTCAGTTTTACTACTGCAGAGCATTCCGCTAACATTGCGCATAATCCGTTAAACGGCGGCCGCAATGCTGGCTGCTGCAATTCATTCCAAACATATCGTCCAGCTAATGGGCATTCGGGGTCCACAATGTACGACAGTTTGGGGATAGATCATGCCGCACATGAACCTTGATACTGCGAGGGTTACCTGGTTGCACACGCCGGCTTTGAACGTTCGTACTGCAGCGCGGCGAATTGGTGTGTTGTTATTCGACGGCTTCTGGCTGCTCGGGCCGGGCACAGTAGTCGAGATGTTCCAGACCGCGAACGAACTGTCCGGCTCGCGTGCCGGTGAGGAACCGCCTTACGAAATCCAGTTTCTGTCGCTCGACGGCGGCAGCGTCGCCAGTTCGTCGTCGGCGAGAATCTGGACCGATCGCATCGACTCGCGTTACACGAACGGCTTCGATGTGCTGTTTATCGCGGGTGGTTACGGCGCGCACGTGGCCTCACGTGACGAACGCATGCTGAACTGGCTGCGCACCGTGCAGCCACGCACACGCGCAATCGAAACGATTGGCGAGGGGCGGCTCGTACTGGACGCCGCGGCGCCCGCCGAGCAGGATGGGTTGCAGATCAACCGCCTGCTCGGAAACGCTCCGGCGGACACTTCTTTTAACGCATCGAACGACCGGCACGACTGCGCGCGCAGTGCGCTGATGTTCATCAAACGCGATCTCGGCGCGGAACTCGCGCGCAGTGTCGCCGACCGGGTAATGCCTGGCATGGCTGCGACGTGGGTGCCGCTGCCGGCGGAAGGCGGTACGCTGAGCGTCGCCGAAAAGATTCGTGCGGCCGCGCGCTGGATGGAAGCCAACTGTGATCGCCCGGTGTCGGTGGCGGACGCAGCGCAGGTGGCGGCCATGAGCGAGCGTAATTTCCTGCGCCGCTTCAAGCATGAGATGCACGTTACGCCGTCGGATTATCTGTTGCAGGTCCGGTTACGTATTGCGTGCAATTTCCTCACCGAGACCGAACTGCCCGTTGACAAGATCGCACGGCGCAGCGGCACCGGCAACGGCGACCGCCTTGCGAAGATCTTCCGCAAGCGCATGGCGCTTTCTCCCACCGAGTATCGCGCCCGTAGCCGGGCAGCCAGCGAGGCTTGATATGGGTACGGCGTGCGACGAACGCGCGGCCGTACCGCTCCTTTCACGAGGCCGCTTCAGCGGCCGTATTTTCGTCGTGCAGACTTCTTGCGAGCGTAGTGGCAATGGGCAACAAGGTAATGGAGGCGTCATTGCCGGAGGTGAAGCTCATCGAGCCAGAGGTCTTTTGCGATGAATTCGGTTTCTGCTTTGAAAGCTTTAGCGCGGACGAGTTTACCGACGAGGTATCGCTCGGTTTCAACTTCGTGCAGGACAGGCATCTGCGTGCGGTGCGCGGCGTGTTGCGCGGTCTGCACTATCAGGTTCAGCGTCCGCAGGGGCGGCTGATTCGCGTGGTGGCAGGAGAAGTATTCGACGTGGCGGTCGATGTGCGACTCAACTCGCCAACCTTCGGCAAGTGGACCGGCACCTATCTGAGTGCCACGAATTTCCGGCAGGTGTGGGTGCCGCCCGGATTCGCACATGGGTTCGTGGTGCTATCCGACGTGGCAGAGTGCCTGTGGAAAACTACCGAATACTGGTTTCCCGAACTGGAGCGCTGCATTCTGTGGAACGATCCCGATATCGGCATTGATTGGCCGATCGAATCGCCGCCCACGCTCGGTGCGAAAGACGCCGCCGGCCGGCGTCTTTACGAGGCAGAAAATATTGCGTGAATCGTCGCCGCGCGACGACCACCGCGAGTCCAACAACTCGCACGCTCCCTGGTCAGAATTCATCAGGATATCGAACGATGCGGCCGACATCTGGCGCAGCGTGACCATTTCAGCGCGCACAGCACGAGCGAAACCGCACTCGCACTCGATGCGGTTACGTCGTCCCGACGGAAAAGTCGTCGACCTCGGCGCGTCGATGATGTTTCGGGGTGCGAAGCTTGTGGAAAAGATCGACCCATGAGATGGGAGAGACGTCTAACCGGAAGCCGTCAGGCGCGTACGTCGCAGCTAGTGTTTGAACCTGCTTCGGAAGGCCGTCCAAAGATCGCGGGCGAGACAACGCACTGGGTGCGGTGCTGCGATGCAGTGCACGCGCCGGGATAGGCAAGGAAACGGGTAAGAGATATTTGAGAGCCAGCAGATGAGGACCAGCAGAAGGAGCAGCAAAAAGCCCCGATGTGGTCAGCAACTATTGCAATGACAGGCAGCAAGTATTGCAATGAGTCGCAGACATCGACATCGGGGCTGGCACTTCTTCACTGACGCGGTCGACCCAAAGCCTCTACGTCGACCGCCAGGTGCATCACCGTCGCATGACGCCCATCAGCAACGTAACGAGGAAGATCACGACGAAGATGAAGAACAGCACTTTGGCGATTTCCGTTGCGCCGGCGGCAATGCCGCCGAAGCCGAACACCGCGGCGATGATCGCGATAACGAGGAAAATTGCAGCGTATCGAAGCATGGGGCCTCCCACCGATGGATTGCTGGATTGATAAAAAACGGCGACTCGTTGTCCGCACAGTGTGCTTTGACGGGTTTTCTGCCGGCGAGCGGAGTAGAGCAAACGCTGTGCCCGTGCCAGGCCATCGCCGATGTCCAGATGCGGCCACAGTACTCTGGCCTAGGATCCATGCATGTTCAGGCGCCGTCAATATCAAGTCTTCTGAAACGGCGTGGGCGCAAGGTGTGACGAGTCGGCTAATACATACTTTACGTAGTCACGGTGAAACAGGCGACTTTATGTTCGGCAGTCACCTGTGAATAAGCCAGAAACCCCGAGACGTTACTTCAATGGCATCGTGGCGATTTAGCACAATCGAGATTCAACAATCAGCACTCTGCGCCGTTGCGATACTTGCGCGCGACAACGTTTGCGCCGCGCGTCTGCTGGGCACAATGACCGTTGTGAGGCCTTGTAAGGAATATGTAGTATTTGGCGCACTCCGTGAAAACCCGCGAACTTGCCGAAATATGCGGTGAATACGCTATACAAAAGGGTTAGAATGCGCGGCGATCCGCTTTTCGCTCCCTCGCGCGCGGTAACAGTTGTTCCGGAATCTCACTGTCGAGCGCCGTTCTCATTCGATGGTTTGTGGCGTAAGGGATACCAGTATCAGGCGACGAACATCGGGACCGGTTGTTTGAGGCGCGTATTTTCTGATTCGCGTCTTGCGTTGTTCGCCGCCTGTAAAACAGCCAATAAAAGACCAGTACCTATGCCATCGAGGATTTTGTCGATATTCGGCACGCGGCCAGAAGCCATCAAAATGGCGCCGCTCGTCAAACAACTTGAAGCCTGCAGCGAAATCGAGTCGATTGTCTGCGTGACTGGCCAGCATCAACAGATGCTCGATCAGGTGCTCGATCTGTTCGCGATCGAGCCGCATCACAATCTCGCGCTGATGACCGGCAACCAGACGCTCAATGGTTTAGCCTCGCGCCTGATCGCCGCGCTCGAAGACGTGCTGGCCGCCGTCGCGCCGGACCGCGTGCTGGTGCATGGCGACACGACCACGGCGTCGGCAGCTGCGCTTGCCGCGTTTCACCGCCGCATTCCGGTAGGCCACGTCGAAGCGGGGCTTCGCACAGGCAATCTGATGCAGCCCTGGCCGGAGGAGATGAACCGCCGCGTGGTGGATGTGATGAGCGACCTGATGTTCGCGCCCACCGCCAGCTCGAAGGCGAATCTTGCACGCGAGGCCTTGCACGGCAAGGTGATCGTTACCGGCAACACGGTCATCGACGCACTGAATCTGACCACCGAGCGCATCGACGGCGACGCCACCTTGCGCGCCGAACTCGACGCGCGCTTTCCGTTCCTCGACGGCGCATTGCCGGTGCTGCTCGTGACGGGCCATCGCCGCGAGAGTTTCGGCGCGGGCTTCGCAAACATCTGCGCGGCGCTCGCTGATCTCGCGAAAACCAACGCGGTGCAGATCGTCTATCCAGTCCATCTGAATCCGAACGTGCGTGGCCCCGTGCAGGAATCGCTTGGCGACGCGCGTAACGTGCACCTGATCGAGCCGCTCGATTACCTCGGTTTCGTGCGCCTGATGCAGCGCGCGTCGATCATTCTGACCGACTCGGGTGGCGTGCAGGAAGAGGCGCCGGCGCTCGGCAAACCGGTGCTGGTCATGCGCGACGTGACCGAGCGTCCTGAAGCCGTGGAGGCCGGCACGGTGCGTTTAGTTGGCACGGAGCGCGAGTCGATCGTGCGGGCGGTAACCGCGCTACTCGACAGCGCACGCGAGCGCGAAGCCTTCGCGCGCCGCATCAACCCGTATGGCGATGGCCACGCGTCGCAACGGATCGTCGCGGCGCTGACCGGGCGTCCGTTCGACGAATTTGCGCACGGCGATGCCGACGGCACCGCGAACGGCCAGGTCGCCATTCGCTGACGCGAGCGCCCCCACGTCGCACGGCAAGGCTTGGGCCGGCTTGCCCGTTGCGACAGGGCGGTATTTGCGTCGATTGTCTTCGCCATGTGACGCGGGCTGGATTCAGTGAATGGCCGCCCGCGCCGATAACACATTCAGGACCCCTGGAAAGACGGATCGAACCGGCCACAGCCCCCGGCATCACGTCTGGCTTGCCGTTCCCGATTATTCCTGTGCCACGCATGCCGGGTTTTCCGCTTGCGCCTCAAACTAGAGAAAAAACGTGATTTTCGAAACGTCAGCGCGCCGCCACACGCGCATCAAACTGAATCTGCTTGCCGCATCGCTGCTGCTTGCCGGAACGACCTCCGCTCAGTCCCAGAGTCAGGCGCAGACCCCACCGCAGTCTCTCGCTCGTTCCCAAGCTCAAGCTCAAGCGCAGGCTCAGTCCGGCGCTCAAGCCCAGCCACAAGCCCAGCCACAGGCTCAGCCACCCGCCGACATTGCCGCCAGTTTCGCGCAAGCCGGCAGCGGCCGTCTTGCGACACGCACGGTCTCGCTCGCCGAACTCGGCATGCGCGATCCGATCGTGCTGCATGCGCCAGACGGGCGTCAGGAACTCTATCTGCCGGTGCCCGCCGGCGTGGCGCTCAGTGACGCCACCCTGCAGATCGACGGCAGCTACCTGCGCGGCAACGGCGGACGCACGACCATGCTGGTGTCGCTCGACGGCTCGCCAGTACTGTCGCGCAGTCCCACCCAGGATCAGGGCGACGGCTCGGCGAGCATCGGCGTGGATGGCGCAGCGCGCGCCAACGGTTTCGTGCGCGTGGGTCTCGACTGGTCGTCGGTCATCAGCGACAACATCTGTACCGATCAGACCGCGATCGGCAATGTCTGGCGCATCGCGCCAAGCTCGCGACTGACGTATCGCTACGATCCGGACTCGGTGGTCGATCTGCGCAGCGCGTGGAGTGCCCTGCCGCACAAGCCGGTCGTGATGCTCGGCGCGCGCGCGCTCGCCGCGCCCGCCTTCGACGCAGGCTGGCGCGTCGAAGCGCTGCTGCAGCGCGAAGGACGCGCGCCGCTCACCCGCGCATGGCCGGTGGCAGGCGACACCGTGGACCTGACCGGTATCGACGTGCCGGCGCCGCTGCGCGCGATCCCGGCGTTTGCCGCGCTCGCCACGGGCGGCTCGCACAAGCTCGCGAATCCGGCGGAAGCGGGCGCGCTGGTCTTGCTCACGCCGCGCTCCGGCTTCGCGCCGGACGTGATTGTCGCCGACGATGCGCTGCGCGACACATTGAAGACGTCGCTCGACGCGTTGCGCGACCAGGTCGCGAGCGTCCAGCCGAATGCCGCCGATGCGTTCGACGCGTGGCGTGCCCGCGCGATCGCTCCGATCGTGCAGCCGCTGGCTTCCGGCGAAGTGCGGCTCGCGCATCTCGGCGGCCAGACCGCGATCGTGGTGAGCGATGACGACGGCGTCGCGGTACTGGCGCGCACGTGGCGTCCGATCGACGTGACGAGCCGCCTCGTCGTGCATCAGCTCGACAATGCGCCGAACGCACGCGGCGATGAAATCGCGCTGTCGCTGCTCGGCGGCGAGCCGCGCACGCTCGACGTTCAGGGGCGCGCCACGTGGGACGCCAGTTTCGACCTCGGTGCGGCATCGGGCAACGGCAAACTGCCGGGCGCCGTGGTGCTGGACGTGGCCGCATCGCCCACGTCGAACAACAGCGCGCAGACGGCGTCGGTTTATTTCAACGACGTGCTGATCGGCTCGCAACTGCTCGCCGCGAACGGCAAGCCGCAGCGGATCACCGCGCATGTGCCGCATTACGCGCTCGCGCCGAACAATCTGCTGCGCGTCGTGTTCCAGCGTCAGCCGGACGGCGGTTGCCAGCCGCGCGATCTGGGCCATCCGGTCGCCGTGTTGCCGAGCAGCCATCTGACGCTCGTCGACGCAAAGATCGACGACGACTTCACCGGCATGGTGGCGCGCTTCGCATCGGAAGCAAATGTGATCGTGCCGGCCGCCTATCTGAAGGACGCCACCGACGTGCTGCCGCGTGTCGCACGCCTCGCGAACGCAAGCGGCATTGCGCCGACGCGCGCTAACTTCAGCGTCGCGAAAGACGGCGAGGCGGTGAGCCCCAAAGGCGCGTTCCTCGCCGCCGACGTTACGCTCGCCGACGAAAAGGCGCTCGCGCATCTGTCGAAAGACCGGCTTTCGCTGACCGACGCGTCGGGCAGGATGCTCGCGGACGTGTCGGGCCTGAACCGCGTGGGCGTGATCGAAGCGGTGAAGTCGGGCACCGTACCCGGCATCGTGTATCGCACCGTGGGCGACACCGCGGCGATCCTGCCGGCTTCGCTGCAACTGTCGCGCGGCGACGTGGCGATCGTGGACGGCAGCGGCACCTTGCGCCAGTTCGATACGCGTCATCCCGGCGAAGTGGTGCAAGCCGAAGACGCCGACAGCCCGTGGCTGATGCGTGACTGGCTGCGTTGGGGCATCCCGGCGGCGCTCGTCGGCCTGCTGATGCTGTTGCTGCTGATCGCCAACGTGGCGCGTCGCAGGAATCGGGACAAGTCGTGAGCATCGCGCTGATCAAATGGTATGCGGGCTACGCCGTCGCCCACTACTACGAAGGGCTCGAGTACGTCGCGGCGGCGGTGGCGGCCATCATTCTGCTGTCCAGCATCGACGATCTGTTCATCGACGCATGGTACTGGGTCCGTACGCTGTACCGCCGCCTGACGGTGCAGCGCACGTACAAGCCGCTCACCACTGCGCAGCTCTATCAGCGCGAAGAACAGCCGATCGCGATCATGGTGCCCGCGTGGCACGAGTACGACGTGGTCGCGGCGATGATCGAGGACCTAGTTCGCGTGATGGACTACCGCAATTACGTGGTGTTCGTCGGCACGTATCAGAACGATCCGGAGACCATCGCCGAAGTGGAGCGCATGCGCCGCCGCTACAAGCAGTTGCGCCGCGTGGAAGTGCCGCACGACGGGCCGACCTGCAAGGCCGACTGCCTGAACTGGGTCATCACGGCGATCTTCAAGTACGAGCGTGAAGCCGCGATCGAATTCGCCGGGGTCGTGCTGCACGATAGCGAAGACGTGCTGCACCCGCTCGAACTGAAATTCTTCAACTATCTGCTGCCGCGCAAGGACATGATCCAGTTGCCGGTGGCGTCGCTGGAGCGCAACTGGTTCGAACTCGTGGCCGGCACCTATATGGACGAGTTCGCCGAGTGGCACGCCAAGGACCTCGTGGTGCGCGAAAGCCTGGTCGGCTCGGTGCCGTCCGCGGGTGTGGGCACCTGCTTCTCGCGGCGCGCGCTGCTCGCGCTCGTCGCGGAAACGGGCAACCAGCCGTTTAATACCGAGAGCCTCACAGAAGACTACGATGTCGGCGCGCGCCTCGGCAAGCTCGGCATGCAATCGATCTTTGCGCGCTTTCCCGTGCAGTTCGCCACGCGCCGCAAGGCGTGGTTCGGCCTCGGCAAGGAACGCGACATCACGGTGACGATGCCGCTGTGCGTGCGCGAGTTCTTCCCGGATACCTTTCGCACTGCCTACCGGCAACGCGCGCGCTGGACGCTCGGCATCGGCCTGCAAGGCTGGCAGCAGACCGGCTGGAGCGGCTCGCTCGCGAACCGTTACCTGCTGGCGCGCGACCGCAAGGGAACCGTCACTGCGTTCGTCGGCATCATTGCGTATGTCCTGGTGATCCAGTTCCTGCTGTTCGCGCTCGCCGGTCTGCTCGGCTGGATGCCGGAGCTGATCGCGTCGCCGTTCTCCGATGCGGGCTGGCTGCAGGCGCTGCTGTACGCCAATGGCTGCGCGCTGGTGTTGCGCGTCGTGCAGCGCGTGTACTTCGTGACCCGCCTGTACGGCTGGGAGCACGGTGTGCTGAGCGTACCGCGCATGGTAGTGGCGAACTTCATCAACTTCATGGCGGTCTCGCGCGCGTGGAAGATGTTCATCACGCACCTCGTCACGGGCAAGCGGCTGGCATGGGACAAGACCATGCACGACTTTCCGTCCGCGGACGGTTTCAACAATCGCCGTCAACGGTTGGGTGAACTGCTGCTCTCCTGGCAGGCCATCGATCCAGACAGACTCGAGCAGGCGCTCGGTGAAAGCCACGCGCGCGAAGCGCCGCTTGGCCGCGTGCTGATGGCCAAAGGCTGGCTCGACGAGGAAACGCTCGCGGAAGCGATCGCATTTCAGGCCGATCTGCCGCGTGGGCGTTTGTACGCCGAAAAGCTTCAGGAGGACGCCGCACGGCTGCCGCTCGAAGCCATCGTGCGCTATCGCGTGTTGCCGCAGACCGACCCGGCCAACGGCCGCACGGTTCTGCTTACCGCGAGCCCGCTCGCCGAGCCTGCTCTTGCCGAACTGAGCGCGTTGATGCCGGGAACGTTCGTGCAGGAGATCGTGCGCGAAGGCGAGATCGCAGCGGGCTTGCGGCTGCTGCGTGGTGTCGGCGTCGCGACGCCCATGGTCGACGGCGCGCAGGCGCCCGAAGCGGCCGCGCCGATGCATGACGAACACGCGCCGGCGCGCAGTGTGCCGCTGATCGGCGATCTGCTGATCGAGAACGGTCACGTCAGGCGCGGGGACTTCGAGGCAGCCATGCAGCACTACCGTCCGGACCGCCACGGTTTGATCGGGGACTACATGGTGGCGCGCGAAGTGATTTCTCGCGCCGCACTCGATAACGTAATCCAGCAACAGCGCCGCCTGCAGGGCGCTCCGACGGCATCCGAATGATCCAGACAGTTTTTGAACAGCGCGCGGCAATGGCGTGCGCTTCGCGGGCAGCTTCGGCAACCACAGCGTCATCGGCACCGGCCATCGCGCCCGCACGGGCGTTTCCGTTGCGCGCAGCGACCGCCGCGCTGATGGCCGGCGCGCTGTGCCTCGGCCGCACCGCATCTGCGCAAGCCACGGACGCGATACCGGTGCTTGCCGCATCTGTGGAGGAGCCGTTGCCGCTGAGCGGCGCGGCTTATCGCGTGGCGCAGGACGCTTACGCCGCCTACGGCCGCGGCGACTACGCCACTGCGGTCTCGCGCGCGCGCGAAGCGATTCGCCAGCGGCCCGACGTGGTGTCGTTGCGCGTGCTGCTCGCCAATTCACTGGCCGCGCAACGTCGCTATAACGAGGCGAGCCGCTCGCTCGGCGACGCCATCGCGACGATCGGCCATCACCCCGCGCTGGTGTTGCGCCGCAAGCAGATCGACGCGCTGAATGCGTCCACGCGTGCCGTGGCGCGAGGCGGCCGCCCGTTGCCGGGCGACCCGGATGCGCTGCGCGGTCCCGCGCTCGTCGCCGCGCAGCAGGCCTACAAGGCCTATGCCGCGAAAGACTTCGTGGGCACGGTGAAATACGCGAACGAGGCAATCGCGCTGCGGCCCGACCTGTTGCGCCTGCGTCTGCTGCTGATCGACGCGGCGAGCGCCGCCGGTCAGGACGCCGATGCATGGCACGCCGACCTCGAAGCCACTCGACGTTTCGGCGACAACGAAGATTTGCGCGTACGCCGCAGCTTCATCGGCAGCCGCCTCGCGCCGAAGGCGTCGGGCGACTCGTATGCGGCGCGCAAGAAGGGCGATGACGCCCGCGCGACGGCGCTCGCGCGCCAGGCAGTAGCCTATGCGCCGGATCTGGTGGGCTACCGCATCCAGCTGATCGACACGCTGTTCGCCGCGAACGATCTGGCGGGCGTGCAGGCGGCCGCGACCGATGCAATCACCGCGGACAGCACGGAAATCATGCCCTTCGTGTTGCGCGGCTATGCACTGGCCGCGCAGGGCAAGATCGACGAAGCCGACGCGGATTTCGCACAGGCGTTGAAGTCGAAAGATGCGACCGCGCGCAACAGGCGGGTGGCGAGCGTGGTCATCGCCGACGTATGGCTCGCCGAAGGGCGGCCGCAGCGCGTGCTCGACGTGCTCACTCCGCTAAAGACCGTCGGCGACGACACGGACCCGCCGATCGCATTGCGCCTCGCGCAGGCGCGCAGGATGCTGGCGCGGGGGCAGGCTTCTGCGACGCCTGTCGATCCCGCACGTCGCCCCGTGATCGACTGCGTCGTCGACCAGTTCGGCGCCAGTTGCGACGTCTATGCGGCCGATCCTGGTTTCGCGGCGGCACGCGCGGCGAGTCTCGCCGCTGCCGCCAACGACAAGACCCGCGCCGTCGGCTTCGCACGCGAAGCGGTGAAGGAGGCGCCGGACGATCCGCAGCATCGCGTGGAACTGATCAACGCGCTCAGCGCGGCGGGCGACGACCGCGCCGCGGCACGCGAAGCGCACAGCATGATCGACGCCGGCATGCTCGACGCGATGCCTGACATGACGGCGGCGTACATTGCATCGCGCGCCGGCGACGAGCGCGTCGCTTACCAGCGCTTCGCGATGGCCGACAAGGCCGGCACGTTGCCCGCGAGCGCGGATGCCGACGCCGGCTATGCCGCGGTGAACGCGCATCGCAATCGAGAGGCCGCGCAGTATTTCGGGCGCGCGATCGACAACGGTGCGCAACCGACCGACGACACGCCCGCGGCCACGCCCGCGCAACTGAACGACATCCGCAGCGCGCACGCCGAGGCCACGCGCGACTGGGGCTTCGACGCGTCGGTCAATTATCGTGGCGCGGGCATGCAGCCGGGCTTCGCGTCGTCGCCGACACCCGGCACGTCGAATAACTGGCAAAGCGGTGTGGAAGCATACTGGCGGCCGTTCGGCAGCCTCGGCGACCGGATGTTCGAACTCTACGCGCGCGGTTATGAAAGTTTCGGTGTGAAGAGCGGGCCGAGCGGCGTGTCGACGTTGCAAGGTTCGGTGGGCGCGCGCGCCAAGCCGTTTTCTCAGATCGACGCGATTGTCGCGTTCGAGCGGATCATTCCGGTCGGCTCGGCGGTGCGTCCCGACTGGCTCGCGCGCCTCGCGTATTCGGGTGGTGTAGGTATCGAACGCCGCGTGGATGTGCCGTCATGGTGGACCGCGCAACTCTATGCGGAAACGGGCGCGTATCTGAACGCCGGTTCCGTGTACGGCACGACCAATCTCGAAGTGGGCCGCACGTTCCGCATGGACCGTTATAGCCCGAAGTGGACTGTGTTCCCGTATGCGGTGATCGGTGCGGACTATGACTCGAGCATCGATCACAGCTTCCCGGTCGGCGCCGGCGTCGGCATTTCGACGCGCTACTGGATGCGCGACGGCAAATACGATGCGCCGCGCTCTTACATCGATCTGTCGCTGCAATACCGGCTGAAAATCACCGGCGACGATCGTGCGCGCGGGGTGTTCTTCGGCCTGATCTACTCGTATTGAACGCATGAAAACGAAACGCATGATGAGAACAATCAGCCTGAACCGTTCGAAGTGGGCTGTCGCAATCGCGGCGCTCGTGCCAAGTCTCGTGTTCGTGCCTCGCGCACATGCGGCGGCCGACGACGTCGCCAGTCTGTATGGGCCGCAGCCGCCCGCCAACGCGTCGTATCTGCGCGTGCTGAACGCGTCGTCACAAGCGGCGCATGTCGCGCTTGCCGGCAGCGAAGCGCCGCAAACCGTCGCGCCGGGTGCCGTCACGCGCTTTAGCGTGTTGACGCAGGGTACGGGGGCGCGTGTTAGCGTCGACGGCAAGGTGCTCGCCGACGCAGGCGCCGCGAACCCGTCTGCCCATGCCGGCGACGCCGTGACGGTGGCGCTGAGTCACGATGCGAAAGGCTGGCACGCGACGTGGGTCGTCGGCCGTTATGAGCGTGCTGACGGTCTTAAGGCGACACTACGCGCGTTCAACTTTGCGCCGGGTTGTAGCGCGAAGATCAGCGTGGACGGCAACGGTCCGATTGTGTTCGCGCAGATAGCAACGGGCGCACAGGATGCGCGCACGATCAATCCGGTCAGCGCGAAACTGGTCGGACTGTGCGGTGCGGCTGCGGCGAGTGCGGCGCTGCCGCTGCCGACGCTTTCCGCCGGCGACAGCTACAGCGTATTCGTCACCGGCGACGCACATAGACCGGTACTGACGGGCGCGCTCGATACGCTCGCGTGGCCGCCGGCCGCGAAGTAAGCGGCACGCGTTCTGCAGCGTTGTGGGCTGCAGTGCGGCAGCGTCGCGGCAGCCATCAGGCAAGACGGCGCGCAAGCCCGACACGATGCGGTGCGAACCAACGTAGTACGAATGAATCGGTACGAACGCACGTAGTACGAACAAATGCAGGTCCAAACGAATCCGTAAGAACACACGTAGCGAAAAAGCAGATGCGTCATCTTTGCAACACGTCAGGACATCCGATCGCCGCGCGGGTCGTGCTCGCGAGGTGCGGCGCGTCGTTGCTTCACATCAGCCACGGGGTCCCAAAAAATGACTGATTCCAGCAGTTCGTTTCAACCGCCGTCTGTTCATGCTCGAGCCGTCGACAGCGGCCGCCGCCGCCTGTTGCTCACGCTGGCCGCCGCGCCGTTCGCCGGTGCAGTCTCAATGATGCCGCGCCGCGCGCTGGCAGCGGCTTCGTCGAGCGTGATCGAGGGCCGCAATCTGTGGCTCTATCCCGGCTGGGAAAGTCTCACCGACGACGCCACCGCCGATTGCCTGAAAGCGATCGACCTGATCCATCAAACCACGGACAAGCTCGCCGCGCGCGGCATTCGCAGCGTGATCGTGGTCGCGCCGCTAAAAGGGCGGGCGTGCGCGGAAAATCTGCCGGCCGGCGTCGCGTTGTCCGACGGCGTCACGAAGCGCTTTGCCGCCATGCGCGCGCAGGCCGCGTCGTTAAATCTGGCGCTTGTCGATTCGGTCGCGGCGATTGCCGGCGTCGACGCATCGCAGGAAAAATACATTCGCGCCGACTACCACTGGAGCGGCCATTCCGCCGAGGCGGTTGCGTCGCGCGTCGCCAAACGGCTGGCCGGCATGGGGCCGCTGAAGGGCAGTGCGGGTTCGGGCACGCGACTCGGCAAGTGGAACGAAGAAGTGCGCTATGGCGACCTCGCGGCGCTGCTGCCGCCGGATAAAAAGCAGGCGGTCGGCAAGGATCATTTCATCGTGCGCTCGGCGGGCGCGTCGCCGGGTCTCGTCGACGGCGGTGCGCCAGTCGTGCAGGTGGTCGGCAACAGCATGGTGCAGCCCTACCTCGGCTTTCCGCAGAAGCTCTCCAATGCGATCGACCGCCCGGTCGGGCTCACGTGGACGTTCGGCGACACCGGCCCGTGGAAGACGTTGCTCAACTATCTGGAGTCGCCCGCATATAAGGCCAATCCACCGCAGGCGATCGTCTGGCAGTTCAACGAAGGGCAGATGATGAACCTGCCGTCCGCGGCCGGGCAATGGGACGCCACGTCCGTGATGTCCGAGGACGCTTTCCTCGCGCGCGTGACAAAGGCGACGGCCTGATGAGCGAGTCAGTCGGACGACGCGCGGCACGCACGGAGGCCGCTGCGCAGGGCCCGACCGCGCCGACGACGCAGGCCGCCGCGCGCGCACACCGGCGCGTCGCATGGCTCGTCGCGTTGCTGCTCGGCGCGGGCTGCGTGGCCGCGCTGACGTCGCTTTTTATGCAGGCGCGCGATGGCGTGTCGTCCGCCGCGCCTGTCGACGCGCGCGGCTGGCGCGACGGCAGTCTGGGCCGCAGCATCGACCGCGCGATCGACGTGCCGTACGCCGCCACGCTGCACCGCTGGCAGGCGGCGGCCCGCTATCGCCTGTTCGGCGACCTCGGGCGGCAGGTGCGCGAGGGCTGCCCCGGCTGGCTGTTCTACGCGGATGGTCTGAGCGCGCCGGTGCAACCGGGTCATGATCCCGTCGAACGCACGGACGGCGGCGATGGGCTGACCGACGCACGCATCGCCACGCTGCATCGCTACGCCGACGCGTTGCGTGGCATGGGTATCCAGTTGCTGGTGGTGACGGTGCCCGACAAGGCGCGCGTGGAAAGCGAAGCGCTATGCGGGCTTCGGCAGGACGCGCGCATGACGCAGCGTCTGACCGTCTGGAATCGCGCGCTAGATGCCAGCGGCGTTGCGCATGTGAATCTGTTGCCCGCGTTGCAGGCCGCGCGGCCCGCATACTTCCGCACGGACGTGCATTGGAACGCGCGCGGCGCGCAAGCGGCTGCGCGGGTAGTGGGCGCGGCCGCGCTGCCCATGCTGGGCAAGCGCGGCGACACGCTCTTTGCACACACGGCGACGCCGCCCGCACCGCGTGTCGGCGATCTGCTCACGCTCGCGAATCTCGACAAGGTGTCCGACGCATGGCGTCCCGCACCCGACATGGTGGCCGTGCAGACGTTGCACGCGCAACGAAGCGGCGGCCTGCTCGACGACGCGCCTTCGGCCGACGTGTTGCTCGCGGGCAGTTCGTTCTCGCGGCGCAGTGCATTTGCCGAACGGCTCGGCGAGCAGCTCGGCCGCGAAGTGTGGAACGTGAGCGTGGACGACGGGCAGTTCGACCGTGCGCTGCAGGCCGTGTGGCGCGAGCGCGCGACATGGCCGAAAAGTGTGCGCGTGGTGATCTGGGAGATGTCGGAAGACGCGCTGTCAATGCCGGCCGATACCGCCGCTACCCATGCCGCCGCCATTGCCACGACCGCTGCTTTCGCACCCGTCGCGAGCAAGGACTGACGCCCATGCTATTCAACTCGTTCATCTTCCTCACGCTGTTCCTGCCGCTCGCGCTGGTTGGCTACTATCTGCTTGGTCAGCGCCTGCCGCGCGCGGCGGCCGCGTGGCTGTGCGGCGCGTCGATCGTGTTTTACGGTTGGTGGACGCCGGCATTCGTCGGCCTGCTGCTGGGTTCGATCGTATTCAACTACGCAATGAGTTGCGCGATCGTCGCCGCACCCGCTCAGTCCGCGCGACGTCGCAGGCTGCTTGCTTTCGCCATCACGGCCGACCTCGCGCTGCTGGTGCGCTACAAATATCTGGCAACGCTGCTCACGACGCTCGTGCACGCCAGCGGGATTGCGCCTCATGGCTGGATCGAGCACGGAATGCACGAGGTCATTTTGCCGCTCGGCGTATCGTTCTTCACGTTCACGCAAATCGGCTATCTGCTCGATTGCAATGCAGGGATCGTGAAGCAACGCGACCCGCTCGGGTATGTGCAATTCGTCACGTTCTTTCCACATCTGATCGCAGGGCCGATCCTGCATCACAAGGAAATGATGACGCAATTCGCGCAGCCGTCCACGTACCGGCTGAAAGCCGAGAATCTGTCGGTTGGCGCGTTCGTCTTCACGATCGGACTCGCGAAGAAGGTGCTATTTGCCGACACGATCGCGCCGTTCGCCGACGCGGGGTTCGCCGCGCCGCATGAATTGCAGGGATTCGCCGCGTGGGGCACGTGCATAGCCTACGCGCTGCAGCTCTATTTCGACTTCTCCGGCTATTCGGACATGGCCGTCGGGCTCGCGAAGATGTTCGGCGTGCGCTTTCCGCTCAATTTCAATTCGCCGTTCAAGGCGGCCAGCATCATCGATTTCTGGCAGCGCTGGCACATGACGCTTACGCGTTATCTGACCGCCTATCTGTACTACCCGATGGCGATGCGCATCAATCGCCGCCGGGCATTGCGCGGCTTGCCGATTGGCCGCCTCGCGCAACGTTCGACGAGCGGCTTTCTGTCCACCGTCGCGTTACCGACCTTCTACACGATGGCGCTCGCCGGCGTGTGGCACGGCGCGGGTCTGCAGTATCTGATCTATGGGCTGCTGCACGCTGCCTATCTGACCGTGAATCACGCGTATCGCGCGTGGCGTGCTTTTCCGCTGGCTTCTTCTCCGACAGTATCCGCGAACCCTGCCGCGACCGCTTCCGCGAAGCGTCAGCCGGCAGCAAAGGCGCTTGGCGCCCGCGTTCGCCACATGGTCAACGTGCTACTGACCTTCGTTGCCGCACTTGTCGCGTTCGCCTTTTTCCGCGCGCACGGAGTCGGCGATGCACTTGCGCTGCTGCAAGGCATGGCAGGCTTTCACGGCTTCGAGTCACCGGGCTGGCCGGCCTGGGACGCCGCCGGTATGGACTTCGGCGCATGGCTGCATCTGGTTGCAGGCCGTTCGACGCTCGCGCTGCTGATCGCCGGGATGTTGCTGATCGTCTGGTGCGCGCCGAACTCGCATCAGTTGATGGGACGCTTTTCGCCCGCGCTGGAGCGCGCGGCCGAAGGTGTGCCCGCCTCGCTAACGTGGCGGCCGTCGCTGCGCTGGAGCATCGCGATGGTTGGCATGCTGGTGTTCTGCGTCGCGCAGTTGCACGGCGAAGTGCGTTTCCTTTACTTCCAGTTCTGAAGACCGGAACGACGTTTTCATCAGGATAAAAATATGACTCAAAACGATACGTTGCGCGCCGAGGTGGCCTCGCTCGTCGAATCTGTCGTGCTGCGGCCCGTGCAGGATGACGAACTGCTGCTCGAAACCGGGCTGGTCGACTCCGTGCTCGCGGTGGAGATCGTGATGGGCGTCGAGATGCAATTCGGCGTGCGCATTCCGCCGACTGAAATTGCCGAACACCTTGCTTGCGTCGATGCGCTGTGCGCGTTCATCGACGCGAATCGCTAGACCCCTGATGCGATTCGATCTGAGCGCAAGCCGCTTCGTTGAAACCGGCGATCGTGCCGACGGGGAAGCCGACACGCTCGCGGTGATCGGCGCCGACCGCGCATTGCACTGGCGCGAACTCGCTGCGCAGGCACATGACTGGGCCGGCCACGCACGCACGTGCGGAATCGCCGCCGATGTGCCGGTGATCGTGCGAGGTCACAAGGAGGCGGCTTTTTTTGTCGCAATGACCGGTGCGTTGCTGCTCGGCGCGCCATTCGTGCCCGTCGATACGATCTATCCGGATGAGCGGTTGCGGCGCATCGCCGCCACACTCGGCGCGCAGATCTACTACGACGCGCAGCGCGAGCGTTTTGTCGATCTCGCCGGACACGAAGTGTCCTGCGAAGCGGCGCGGGCCTGTGCGCCGCAACCGCTGCGGGAGAAAAATCTCGCTTACGTGCTGTTCACGTCGGGGACGACCGGCGAGCCGAAAGGCGTGCAGATCGGCCGCGAAAGCGTGGCTGCGCTCGCCTGCTGGATGGTGGAAGATTTCGCGCTCGGCGATTCGCCGGTGTTCCTGAATCAGGCGCCGTTCAGTTTCGATCTGTCGATGTACGAAGTATTCGGCACGCTTGCGCTCGGCGGCACGATCGTACTGGCCTCGCGTTCGCTGACCGCGCAAAGCGGCACATTTCTCGCCGCGCTCGCGCGTCACCGCGTCGACACATGGGTGTCCACGCCGTCTTTCGCGCAGCAGCAGTTGCTCAATTCGCAACTCTCCCGGGAAGGGCTGCCGTCGCTGGCGACGTTTCTGTTCTGTGGCGAAGTGCTGCCCGCCGCGCTCGTTCGGCAGTTGCGTCAGCGCTTTCCGTCGGCGCGCATCATCAATACTTACGGACCGACCGAGGCGACGGTCGCCACGACATGGATCGTCGTGGACGACAAGGTGCTCGCGGAGCACGCGCGTCTGCCCGTCGGCTACGCCAGACGCGACGCCGAAGTGTTCGTGGATGATGGCGAGTTATGTATTGCGGGTCCGCACGTGATGCGCGGCTATCTGAACCGCGACGACCTGAACGCGTCGCGCATGTTCATGCATCATGGCCAGCGCGCGTTTCGCACGGGCGACCTCGGCGCGGTGGAGGGCGACGGCCTGCTCTTTTGCAATGGCCGCATGGACGACCAGATCAAGATGGGAGGTTACCGGATCGAGCTGATGGAGATCGACGCGGCGTTGCGCGCGTTGCCGGGCGCCGCCAGCGCGGCGGTGGTGCCGCTGCGGCGACCCGACGGCTCGGTCGCGCGGATCGTTGCATTCGTCGCGACCGGCGACGACGACGGCCGCTTGCCCGACGCGCTGCACGACTGGAAGGCCAGGCTGGCAGAGCGGCTGCCGTCGTATATGATCCCGTCAGAATTGCTTGCCTGCCGCGCGTTGCCGGTATCGGTGAACTTCAAGATCGATCGCGCGCAACTTGCCCAGGATTATCGTGACGCCCATCTCAACACACAGCGCCAACCGCGTGCATAGTGCGCGCGGCGCTGGCCCGAACAGGCCGGAGCCCGACTCGCCGCGCCGCCGCGCCTTGCTCGCTGCGGGCATGGGCGCGGCGTTGCTGTACGGCTGCTCGGCGCCGGGCCCGGGCGATGGCGGTGCGCTCGCACAGGGCGTCGTCTGGCAACTCGACGAGGATCATGTCGACCCGCATGGCGAGTGGAACCGCCTGGGCGTGACAGACCTGCTGATTCAGTGGACGGCCGTGGACGACACGTCGTTTCTGCCGGTCGGCGAAGCGCAGGCGGCCGCCGGTTTGCGAAGCGCCGCGCGTTCGCCGGACTGGACGCGCATTGCCGCTGAGCCGTGGGCACGTAATGTGATCGTCGGCCTCGCGGGGCGGTTCGACGAAACGTCGGCGCGTGCGCAGGCGGCGCAACTGATCGAACAGTCGAGAAAGCTCGCGGCCGTGCGGCCCGCGTTGCATGTCGACGGATACTATTTTCCGGTGGAGATCGATCCGACCTGGCAACGCGCGGCGGCGCTCGGGCCGTTGCTCGACGCGCTGCCGCGGCCGTTATGGATCAGCGTGTACGACAACACCAACATCGGCGGCACGGCGCTCGCGGCGTGGCTCGATGGCTGGTTGCCGCATCACGTCGGCGTCTTTCTGCAGGACGGCTGCGGAGTTTACGCGCGCGGTCCGTCGGCGGCGCGCGGCTATGCGGACGCGCTGGCAGCACGGCTTGGCAACGAGCGGGTGCGGATCATCGCCGAAGCGTTCCGCCCGGCCGAGGGCGGCGCGTTCCGGCCGGCTACCGCGGCCGAACTTGCGCCCCAGCTGTTCGCGTATCGCGGTTACCGGACCTATCTGTTCGACGGTCCGCACTATGTGTCGCCGCAACTCGTACAAGACCTGCTGGATCTGCAGGCGGCGGAGAACTAATACGGTTGATCGCGTGTGTGAAGGGTCTCGCCTCGGGCCTCAACGCAACTGCGTGACGGCCAGCAGCAGCACCATGCTGCCAATCGCGCCATCCAGCACGCGCCACGCCAGCGCCCGGCGGAAAAGCGGCGCCAAGGCGCGCGCGCCGTAACCCAGACCCACGAACCAGATGCCGCTCACCGCCATCGCGCCGAGCGCGAAGGCGACTCGCGCCCCGGCTGGTTCTCGGGCACCGGCCGTGCCGATCAGCAGAAACGTGTCGAGATAGACGTGCGGATTGAGCCATGTAAAGGCGAGTGTCATCAGCACGATCGGCACTGCGCGTTGCACCGGCGCGGCTGTTGGGCCTTGCGCGCCGTGGTCCGCGCCGGCGTCCATCACCGCATGGGTGGGCCGCACCGCACGGCGCAGCGCGCTGATGCCAAACCACGCGAGATAGGCGAGGCCGACATACAGCAGCGCGTGAACGAACGCAGGATAGCGCTCCACCAGCACCGACGCGCCGCCAACACCCGCGCCGATCAGAATGAAGTCCGACAGCGCGCACAGCGCCACGATCTTGCCGACATGCGAGCGCATGATGCCCTGACGGAGCACGAATGCATTCTGCGCTCCAATCGTCACGATCAGCGAGGCGCACAAGGCGGCGCCGTGGGAGAAAGACAACCAGTTCATAAACGGTCCACTAGACGGGGGAAGCAATTCTGGCTAGTCTGCCGTCTGGCGCCTCATAAGCAAAGCTCATTTCTCTAAAGCAGATTAAGGAACGCTAATGCTCGACTATGCGTTGCTGGATGCGCTCGCCGCAGTGGTGCGTCTCGGTTCGTTCGACCGCGCGGCGAGCGAATTGAACGTGACGCCCTCCGCGGTCTCACAGCGGGTCAAGCTGCTGGAGGAGCGGGTGGGCAGCGTGCTGGTGAAACGCGGCCAGCCGTGTGTCGCCACCCCGTCCGGCGCGCTCCTGTGCCGGCACACGGAAAGGGTGCAGTTACTCGAAGCGGAACTGACCGGAAAGATGCCGGCGCTGCCGGGCGCGCTGGCGGCGGCGTGGCCGGCATTGCGCGTAGCGGTCAATGACGATAGCGTCGGCACCTGGTTCATCGACGCGGTCGCGCCATTTTGCGTCGAACGGGAAATGTTGCTCGATCTGGTGATCGACGATCAGGACCACACTGCCGAGCGCATTCGCGACGGCAGTGTGCAGGGTGCGGTCACCACGCAGGCCGAACCGGTGCAGGGCTGCCGCTCCACGCGGCTGGGCCGGATGCGTTATATGGCGGTGTGCTCGCCGGATTTGCGCGCGCGCTATTTCGCCGATGGCGTGACGCGCGACAGTTTGCGGCGCGCGCCCTGTGTGGATTTCAATCCGAAGGACCAGTTGCAAAAGCGCTTCATACGGCGCATCACGCGTGCGGAGGTGGAGCCGCCGCTGCACTGGATTCCGCACGTGGCCGGCTTTATCCGCGCATGCGTGACCGGTCTGGGTTGGGGCATGTGCCCCGAGCGCATGATTGCATCGCATGTCGAGTCCGGCGAACTCGTGGAGCTGGCGCCGGGCAAGCACATCGACGTGGATCTGTACTGGCAGAGCTGGCGCTTGTCGATCGGTTGGCTCGACGAGTTCGGCGCGATGTTGCGTCAGCGCGCCGTGCAATTTCTGGATTGACCCTGCGCGAGCGGCCGCACGTAAAAGCGCCGCGCGTGCACGTGTCAATGCATGGATCAGTGCAGGCGAATCACCGGATGCACACGTCTGCGCAGCCAGTGGCTCGCGGTGTCGAGCGCCATGCGTGCAAAGCCGGTAAGCGTCATCACGTGCCGACGATAGACGAGCTTGTAGACCGCAGTCGCCACCCAGCCGTCGACGAACACGGGCCGCGTCAACAGGCGGCTGCCAAGGTCGCCGATCGTGCCCTCGCGGCCGAAACCGACCAGCGTGCCCGCGTCGCGATAGACGAATTCCGGCAGCGGCTGACCCGCGACCCTGCACTTCAGCGCGCGCGCCAGAAACTGCGCCTGCTGATGCGCAACCTGCGCGCGGGGCGCGAGAAACGTGCCGTTTACGCCGGCAGGGCAGGCCGCGCAGTCGCCGAGGCCGAAGATATTCGCGTCGTTCGTACATTGCAGCGTGCGAGCGACCCGCACCTGGGCGTTGCGGTTCACGGCCATGCCGTCGAGCGTGCGAAACACAGGCGGCCCCGCGATACCGGCGGTCCAGATCGTGATGTCGCAGGCGAGCGGCGCGCCCCGTTCCGTGATCACCGCGTCCGCGCGCACTTCGGTGATGCGTGTGTTGCTCAACACTTCGACACCGAGACCGGCGAGCATACGCTGCGCGCGTGCGGAGATCGTGTCCGACAGCGCGGGTAATACACGGTCGCTGCTTTCTATCAATCGAACACGAAAGTCGCGCACTGGATCGAGCGAAAACGGGCTATAGCGGTTAAGCAGGCGCACGGTGTCGCGCAACGCCGCCGCGAGTTCGACACCGGTCGCACCGGCGCCGACGATGTTGATCGATACCGGGGTATCCGCTTGCGCGGTCTGCACACGCCGGGCGTGGCTTGCGCGCAGACACGCATCGAGCAGCTTGCGGCGGAACGCTTCTGCGTGCGCCACCGATTCGAGCGGCAGTGCATGCTCGGCCGCGCCTGGCACTCCGAAATATTGAGTGACGCTTCCCATTGCGAGCACCAGTGTATCGAACGGAATCTGGCGGGAAGGCAGGATTTCGCGGCCGTTGGCGTCGTGAAGCGCGTCGAGCGTGATGTACCGGTTCGAGCGATCGAGCGAAGAGAGTTCGCCCTGTTCGAATTCGAAGCCATGACGCTGCGCCTGCACCGCATAGTGCAACTGATGCGTAGCGGGATCGAGGTGGCCGGACGCGGCTTCATGCAGCAGGGGCTTCCAGAAATGGGTAGGCCAGCGATCGACCAGTACGACCTGTACAAGCCCCGATCGACCGGGCGTCCGGGAAAGACGCGTAGCGAGCCCAAGACCTCCCACGCCGCCGCCGACGATCACAATGCGATGCGGTTCAATCTGCTCGTTGCGGCGACCCGTGCGCGCATGGTGCGCGGTGGCTGTGCGCTGCTGATCGACTGCGTTCATGGCGCTACCCTCCTGTGGATGTGCGACGAACCACGGAGTCGCGCTATCACCGATATTGCTGCGGCTCGTCTGGCAGGCCAGTATAGAATCGGTGGAAACAGCAGCACAATTCAATGTTTATACGAAACATATAGGTTTTTACTTATTTTGAAAGCGGCTACATTCCGGCAACTGAAAGCGTTGCACACTATCGCGAAGCTCGGCAGCGTGTCGCGCGCAGCGGAAGAACTGAAGCTCACGCAGCCTGCCGTTTCACTGCAGATTCGGCTGCTGGAAGATGCGGCAGGTGCGCCGTTGCTCCAGCGCGTGGGCCGCGGCGTTCAGCTCACGGCGGCCGGCGAAATCCTTGCGCGTTATGCGCTCGAAATTCTCGACCTCTGGAACGGCGCGGCGGACGACCTTGCGGCGTTGCAAGGCGAGCAGGGCGGCACGCTGCGAATCGGCGCGATTACCACCGCTGAATATCTGATTCCGCCGTTCCTCGTGCGCTTTACGGAACAGCGTCCGCAAGTGAAAGTGCAGTTCAAGGTCGGCAATCGCGCGGACATCATCCGTATGCTGGCGACGCATGAAATCGATCTCGCGATCATGGGTAGCGCGCCGCGTGAGTTGCGCACCGTGGCGACAGCCTTCGCCAGGCATCCAATGGCGTTCGTTGCGTCGCCTGCGCATCCGCTGATGAAGAAAAAGCGCCTGTCACTCGACGATCTGCAGAACGCCAATCTGTTCGTGCGCGAACGCGGTTCGGGTACACGTTCGACGGTGGAAAATCTGTTTCGCCTCGCGGGCCACAAGTTGCACATCGGCTCCGAGTTATCGAGCAACGAGGCCATCAAGCAACTGGTCGAAGCCGGGCTCGGTATCGCGTTCCTGTCGCTGCATGCGTGCTCGCTCGAGTTTCAGGCGGGTTTGCTCGCGCTGCTGCCGTTGCCCGCGAATCCCATTGAACGTGACTGGTATGTGATGCATGTCTCCGACAAGCGCCTGCCACATGTCGCCAGTCTCTTTCGCGATTTTCTGCTCGAGCATGGAAGCTCCGGCGAAGTACCGGTGCCGCTACCAACGCTCGCGGCCGTGAAGCGTCGCCGCCAGGCGCGAGTATCGGGCGACCTGTAGGGCGGGCGTAACGCGACGCGCTGAACGGCAACGTTCTCACTATTCGCTTCGACGTTTGCGCTTGCCGGCATCGGCGGGAAGTCTCCGGCGTGGCTTTCTGGTGCCCCGAGGACCCATGCTGGGCGGGCCGGGAAGGTTACATCGCCGCATATCGAAGTAAAGGTTGGGCAGCCGATATTTTTGCCCGCCGCGATTGTCTTTACAGTGGCGTCCAGACATCTGAGAAAGAGTGGACGCCATATCCCCATGGCGAGCCATCGTGATTCACCTGGCCGTTACAGGAGTCGGAGACAATGAGCAGCAACAGCATCACGACAGTCGAAACCTTCGGTTTCGAACGCATTCCGGATCGCTCACGCTATGCGCGGCCGATCGACCTGTTCCGCTTGCTGTTCGGCGGCTGCAATACATTTTCGACGTCGGTGCTGGGCAGTTTTCCCGTGCTGCTCGGTTTGTCGTTCAAAGCCGGTGTGTGGTCGATCGTGCTCGGCGTGGTAATCGGTTCGTGCATTCTCGCGCCAATGAGCCTGTTCGGCCCGCGTAACGGCACGAGCGACCCCGTGTCGTCGGGCGCGCACTTCGGTATTCACGGCCGGATCGTCGGCTCGTTTCTGGCGGTGCTGACCGCAATCGCATTTTTTTCGCTCGCGGTATGGAGTTCGGGTGACGCATTGGTGGGCGGGGCCAATCATCTGCTCGGCCTGCCGGTCAACTGGATGACACTCAGTGGCGCGTATGGTCTTTTTGCGGTGCTGGTGCTAACCGTGTGCGTGTACGGCTTTCGCTTCATGCTGTGGGTCAACAAGATCGCGGTGTGGGCGGCGAGTCTGCTGTTCGTGGTGGGTCTCTTCGCATTCACGGGTTCATTCAATAGCGCTTATGCCGGCAAGGTGGCGCTTGGATCGGCAGGCTTCTGGCCGGCTTTCGTGGCCGCGGTGCTGGTCGCGATGAGCAACCCGGTGTCGTTCGCATGCACGCTCGGTGACTGGGCCCGCTATATCCCGGAAGATACGCCGAAGCAGCGCACCATTGTCTCGGTGATGCTTGCGCAACTGGCCACGTTCGTGCCGTTCTTCTTCGGACTCGCCACGGCGACGATCATCGCCAGCAAAGCGCCGGACTTCATCACGTCGAATAACTACGTGGGCGGCCTGCTTGCCATCTCGCCGAACTGGTTCTTCCTGCCGGTGTGCCTGATCGCAATCATTGGCGGCATGTCCACGGGTACGACCGCGCTATACGGCACGGGCCTCGACATGTCGAGCATGTTCCCCAGGTTCCTGAACCGCGTGCGCGCCACGCTGCTGATCGGCAGCCTCGCGATCGGCTTCATCTTTCTCGGGCGCTTTGCATTCAATCTGGTCGAAAGCGTGTCCACGTTTTCGGTGCTGATCAATGTTTGCAGTTGCCCGTGGATGGTGATCATGATCATCGGCTTCGTCACGCGGCGCGGGTTTTATCTGTCCGACGATCTGCAGGTCTTCAATCGCGGCGGGCGCGGCGGTCACTACTGGTTCACACACGGCTGGAACTGGCGCGCAATGGGTGCGTGGATCCCGAGCGCGGCAATCGGCCTGGCATTCGTCAATCTCCCGGACCAGTTCGTCGGACCGCTTGGGCAATTCGCCGGTGGGCTCGACATCAGCATGCCGGTTTCGCTGGTGCTCGCTGCGGCGCTGTATATCGGTCTGCTGCAATGCTTTCCCGAGCCGGACGGCGTATATGGTCCGCTCGGCCGACGCTGGGTGCGCGGCGGCTCTCAGCACAATGTGGTCATGCATCCGGTCGTGCCGGCCAGCCGGCAAAAAGATGTCGCGACGCAGCGTGTCGCGCGAGGTGAGCGCGAGGCGGAACTCGACACGCAGGACGCCGGTTGAAATGCGCCGTGTCGAGCGGGAGAATCTGGAAAGTGCAGTACATGTATGGCAATCAAATCAGGTAGGCAAACAGGATGAACGATTCGGTCAAGCGCGCGTTTGAAGGAGTAAAGCTGTTTCCGTTCTGGTTGGACAATCCGCGCGCGCCGGCTGTCGAACGGGAACTGATCGGGCCGACCACGGCCGGCCTGGTCGTCGTGGGCGGCGGCTTTACCGGCTTATGGGCTGCAATCCAGGCAAAAGAGGCAGACCCTTCGCTCGACGTCGTACTGGTCGAAGCGGGCAAGGTCGCGTACGGTGCGTCGGGGCGTCCTGGCGGCATCATCTCGACATCGGTGATGCACGGGCTGCCGAACGCTACGCGCGTTTTTCCGCAGGACCTGGACGTGCTGGAAAAACTCGGCCAGGAGAATCTCGACGGCTTCAAGGATTCGCTCACGCGTTACGGGATCGAAGCGGACGTCGAGTGGAACGGCGAGATGACGGTGGCGGTCGATCCGGGCCACCTCGGTCATCTGAAGGGCGACTATGAATTGCACGTGGCGCATGGGCACGACGTGGTGTTGCTGGACAGCGAGGCCGCGCGCGAACAACTCGACTCGCCGCTATTTGCGGGAGCCATGTGGTCGCGCAATCGCAGCGGGACGATTCATCCGGCCAAACTCGCGTGGGGGCTGAAAGCCGCGGCATTGAAGCTCGGCGTGCGTTTGCACGAGCATTCGCCGATCACGCGTCTCGAAGATCGCGGCGCAACGATGATCGTTCACACGCAGTCCGGCCGGATTGAAACGCCGCGCGTGCTCCTTGGCACCGGTACCGCGGATGTAGGCGTGACCGACATCAAGCGGCGCGTGATGCAGGTGCGCGATCACATCATTGCCACTGCTCCGTTGAGTGACGAGCAGATGGCGCGGATCGGCTGGAAGAACCGTCAGGGCATTTACGACACGCGCACACAACTCAATTACTTCCGTCTCACGAAAGACAACCGCATCATCTTCGGCGGCCGCGTGAGCTACCACTTCGGCGGCGATCCGGATCCGGCGGCGGATCGCGACGAAAGTACCTACTACAAGCTCGCCGAAGCGTTCTACCGCACGTTTCCGCAGCTGGACGACGTGCGCTTCACGCATGCATGGGGCGGTCCGATCGACTACTGTTCGCGCGGCGCAGTCTTCGCGCGCCGCTATCACGGCGGCAAGAGTGTGTTCGTGGCCGGTTATACGGGTTTCGGCGTGGCGGGCAGCCGCTTTGGCGCAAAGATGGGTCTCGACATGCTGTGGAACCGCGATACGGTGATCACGTCGCTCGACATTTCGCGCAAGGGGCCGTCGTACATTCCGCCGGAGCCGCTGCGCTGGATCGCCGCAAAGATCACCTTTAATGCATTCGACGGCGCAGACGATCGCGGCGGCTGGCGGCGTCTGTGGATCAATTCGATCAAGGCGCTGGGTTTCCCGATGTAGTGCGCGGGTACGAGTGCATGGCCTGTCGGGCACACGTACTCGTGTATTTGCAACGCCGGGAAAGAAACCGCACCCCGATCGGCGCGGTTCCTTGTCAAGAAGCGGCTTCGCCGGTTATCCGCAATAGACGATGCTGTACTTCTTCGTGGCGACCGGCATGTGCCACGTGCCCGAGAAACCCTTGTGCAGGATAAAGGCGTCGCCGGCGGTATAGCGTTCGCTGCGGCCGTCGTCGCTCGTGATGATTACTTCGCCTTCGATCAGCACGCAGACTTCGTGGATCGGCAGGTCGGCCAGTTTCAGCGTGCCGGCGTCGCACTGCCAGACGCCCGCGGAGAGCATGTTGTCCGCGTCGGAGAAAGCATTCAACGCGTGCGGCGCCTTCGCACCGTCGAGCACGACGTCGGCGGGATCGTGCAGCGCAGGATTCAGACCGGATGCGCCGGGACCTTTGGCGTCGATGCGAGTGAAAGTGGGGGTGCTCATGTGTATCTCCTGGTTGATGGGATCGAAGTCGTCACCGTGAACTGACGCGACCGTTTGATCTGAAGCGGGAGTCTGAGCCAAAGGTGCTCTGCGATGAATTTCGATTTGAAGACATTCAGATTGAGCAGCGTCGATGTAACGGTCGATCGCGCCCGAGTCTGATCTGACCATTCCTATGAGGGACAAGCTCATGCAACACGCCACACAGTTTTATATCGACGGCCAATGGGTCGAGCCGCTGGAGCACGATGCCGTGACGCTCGACGTGATCGATCCGTCCACGGCCAGTGCATTCGCGCGCATTTCGCTCGGAAGCGCGGCCGACGTCGATCGTGCGGTTGCCGCCGCGAGGCGCGCATTTGATTCGTATAGCGAAACAACCGTCGCGCAGCGCATCGACCTGCTGCAATCCATTCTCGACGTGTACCGCAAGCGCTATGACGACATGGCGCATACGATCAGCCGCGAAATGGGGGCACCGCTGCAATTTGCGAACGACGCGCAAGCCTGGACCGGCGTCGCGCATCTGGAAACGATGATCCGCACGCTCGATACGTTCGAGTTCGAATACATGAAAAGCGGCATCCTGATCCGCAAGGAAGCGGTAGGGGTCTGCGGTCTGATCACGCCGTGGAACTGGCCGGCGCTGCAGATCACGACGAAGGTCGCGCCGGCGCTTGCGGCGGGCTGCACGATGGTGCTCAAGCCTTCGGAGCTGGCGCCGCTCTCCGGCATCCTGTTCGCGGAAATACTCGACGAAGCGGGCGTGCCGGCAGGTGTGTTCAACCTCGTGAACGGCGACGGCCGCACCGTGGGCGAAGCGATGTCCTGTCACCCGGACATCGACATGATGTCGTTCACGGGGTCGACGCGCGCGGGGGTGCAGGTCGCGAAGGCTGCGGCGGACACGGTGAAGCGCGTGCACCAGGAGCTGGGCGGCAAGTCGGCCAACCTGATCCTCGAAGACGCCGATTTGCGGCAGGCCGTCGTGCGCGGTGCGCGAGCCTGTTTCGACAACAGCGGTCAGTCGTGCGACGCACCCACGCGCATGTTCGTGCCTCGCGCGCGAATGGGCGAAGCGCTCGGCTACGCAAAAGAAGCGGCCGATGCACTGGTGGTCGGCCCCGCGAGCGCGAAGGGCGTCGACCTCGGCCCGGTGATCAGCGAGCAGCAGTTCGACAGGATTCAGCATCTGATTGATGTGGGAATCGAAGAGGGAGCAACGCTGGTCGCGGGCGGCGCGGGGCGTCCTGAAGGTCTCGGTGCAGGCTACTTCGTGAAGCCCACTGTTTTTGGCAATGTCACGCCGGACATGACGATTGCGCGTGAGGAAATCTTCGGACCTGTGTTGTCGATCTTGCCGTACGACTCCGAAGACGAAGCCATTGCAATGGCGAACGACAGCCTTTATGGTCTGGCGGGCTATGTGCAATCAGGCTCGATCGAGCATGCACGCGCCGTTGCCAGACGTCTGCGCACCGGCACGATCTATCTGAATTACGCGGACTACAACCCGGAAGCGCCGTTCGGCGGCTTCAGGCAATCGGGCAATGGCCGAGAGTACGGCGAGTTCGGTTTGGAAGACTTTCTGGAGATCAAGGGCGTGGTGGGTTAGGTGGGCCCACTCCGCGCCCGCCGCGTCGTGCTAAAGCAGTAATTCGATCGAATGAAACAGGCGGCGTTGCTCCGGCTCCTGCGAGCGCGCCCCTTCGTCGATCACGTCACGCAGGCAGTCGAGAAAACACGCTGCTGCTGGGCTCGTCGGCGCGCCACGGCGTGAAGTGATGCTGACAATCGTCTCGTCCACCGTCTCGCGCAGCGGCAACGCCCACAGATTTTCTCGCGCGAGCGTCACCTCGACGAGCGGCCACGGGAAAATGCTCAGCATGTCCGTGTGTGTAATCAGGCCGAGCACGACGGCCAGCGAATGCGCAAGGTGAATCGTATGCGGCACTTTCATCCCGCGCTTGCGAAACACGTTGTCCGAAATCGACTCGCGGCTCGCTGGGTCCCAGTTCAGCACCCATTCCGCGTCTTCGAGTTCGAGCAGCGTGCGGCATCCCGCCTTCGGATGATCGCGCCGCGCGACCACGGCCGAGTGGGTGGAAAAGAGCGGTATGTTGTGAAACTCCGATTGCGGCGATGCGGGTGGCGGTCGCCCGATCGAAAAATCCAGACTGCCGTCGCGCAGGCGTGGTTGCACGACGGCCAGCAGTCCTTCGAAAAACTCCAGCTGGACTTCCGGCATGCGCTGGCGGAAGCGCTGCACGGTGGGCGGCAGGAACGTCAACGCGACCCAGGGCGTCACGCCGATCGACAGTTTGCCGGCTGCGGCGCCACGTAACGCGTCGATCTCCGCTTCCGCACGCTGCAACTGGCCGAGTACGACGCGCGCGTGCACCACGAGCGAACGCCCGAATTCAGTGAATGCGACACCGCTCGCGCTGCGCACCACGAGCGGCGCGCGCAGGTCGGCTTCGAGCTCGCGCATCGCCTTGGTGACGGCAGCCGGCGACAACCCTAGCGAACGGGCTGCGGCCCGGATACTTCCGGTATCCGCAATGGCGGCCAAGGTACTGAGTTGATGCAGTTTCATAAGGGAAAGCCCGGATCAGGTGGCAACCCGTGGTTGCTGCCGCAACGATTCTACGCCTGCCCCTCGAAAATCGGCGTCGTTATGCTTGGTCCACGCTTTCATTGACGGAGACACACGTGAACACCATGACCATTCCGGCGGGCATCGCCGAACTCGAAGACGAAATGATCGCGCTGCGCCACCAGATTCACGCGCAGCCCGAACTTGCCTACGAAGAGTTCGTCACGAGCGACCTCGTCGCTGAACGACTGGAGGCTTGGGGTTATACCGTGCATCGCGGACTGGGGCACACCGGCGTGGTGGGTCAAATTAAAGCAGGCAGCGGCACGCGCAAGCTGGGTCTGCGTGCCGACATGGACGCACTGCCGATTCACGAGACCACCGGGCTGCCTTATGCGAGCACGGTGCCTGGCAAGATGCACGCATGCGGTCACGACGGTCACACGGCGATGCTGCTGGCAGCGGCCAAACATCTGGCGCAGCAGAAGTGCTTCGACGGTACGCTGAATCTGATTTTCCAGCCGGCCGAGGAGGGGCAGGCCGGCGCAAAGAAAATGCTGGAAGACGGTCTCTTCGACCGGTTCCCGTGCGACGCCGTCTTTTCCATGCACAACATGCCGGGCTTTCCTACGGGCAAACTCGGATTCCTGCCGGGTCCGTTCATGGCGTCGTCGGATACGGTCATCATCAGGGTGACCGGGCGCGGCGGTCATGGCGCGGTCCCGCATAAGGCTGTCGATCCGGTCGTGGTATGCGCGCAAATCGTCCTCGCGTTGCAAACCATCGTCTCACGCAACATTGCGCCGCTCGACATGGCAATCATCACTGTCGGCGCGATTCACGCGGGCGAAGCACCGAACGTGATACCTGAAACGGCGGAAATGCGTCTCTCGGTACGTGCGTTGAAACCGCAGGTGCGCGACTATCTGCAGGAGCGCATCACGGCGCTCGCGTGCGGACAGGCAGCCGTCTACGGCGCGCGGGCCGACGTGGATTACCAGCGGCGTTATCCGGTGCTCGTCAACGACGCGGAAATGACGGGCCTCGCTCGCCAGGTGGCGCTCGACTGGCTCGGTGACGACGGCCTGATTCCCGACATGCAACCGTTGACGGGCAGCGAAGACTTCGCGTTCCTGCTCGAGCGGTGTCCTGGCAGTTACCTGATTATCGGCAACGGTGACGGCGAGGGTGGCTGCATGGTGCACAACCCGGGCTATGACTTCAACGACGAATGCCTCGCTACCGGCGCGGCTTACTGGGTTCGGCTTGCGCAGACCTTCCTGGTCTGACGTGTAGCGGCCTCGATTCAAGGCGGCGAACGGGCAGTACCGCACGTGCCGCCAGCGCAACAGCGCACGGCGCCGCGCATCGGCCGCCGCACATCCTGGAGACGCAGATGGACTATCCCGCGACACCGCAACCCATTGCCACTGATGCTCTGAACGGGCAGGGCGCGTCCGCATCGCCGGCCGCATCGTGGTCCGGATCGCAGCCTCGCGAGCGCAGGCGCCACGCGAAGGCGATTGCCGCGATCACGCTGGGCAACGGGCTCGAGTTTTTCGATTTCACGATCTACAGTTTCTTCGCGACGATCATCGGCAAGCTGTATTTCCCGGTGGAGGGACAGCTCGCACAGTTGATGCTGGCCGTCGGCACATTCGGCGTGGGCTTCATCATGCGGCCGGTGGGCGGCATCGTGCTCGGTGCATACGCGGACCGTGCGGGCCGCAAGGCCGCGATGAGCGTCACGCTGTGGCTGATGACGCTCGGCTCGGCGATGATCGCGTTTGCGCCGACGTACGCGGCGATCGGCATGGCCGCGCCGCTGCTGGTGATTCTGGCGCGGCTGATTCAGGGCTTTGCGTTAGGCGGGGAGATCGGCGCGTCGACGTCGCTGTTGCTGGAGTACGGCAGCAACAGAACGCGTGGCTTTTACGGAAGCTGGCAGTTCGTGAGTCAGGGGCTGAATACCGTGTGCGGGTCGCTGCTGGGCGTTGCACTGGCGGCGGCGCTGTCCAATTCGGCATTGGAAAGCTGGGGCTGGCGGGTGCCGTTCGTGATTGGCATGGCGATGGGGCCTATCGGGATCTATATCCGGCGTCATCTGGATGAGACTTTGCCTGGCGTCGAGGACGGACACGCGCCGCAGCCGACGGATGCCGCTGCCGGTACTGCTGTTGCCGTTGCCGTGGCGCAGCCGGTGCGCAAGTTGTTTCGTGAGCATTCTCGGGTGATTGCGACGGGTGTGGTGACGACCATCGGCGGGACGGCCGCGAATTATATTGTGCTGTTTTACCTGTCCACCTACGCGATCCGGATTTTGCATTTGCCGATGTCGTCCGCGTTGTGGGCTGCGTGGACTGCGGCTGTGGTGACGGTGATCTGCTCGCCGTTTGCCGGCGCGTTATCGGACCGGGTGGGACGCAAGCGCGTGTTGTGGGTATCGCGCGTGTTGCTGATTGCGGCGGTGTATCCCGCGTTCAGCATCATTAATGCTGCGCCGACGGTGCCGGCTCTGTTGTCCGTCGTCGCCGGCCTGGCTGTGCTGGTTGCGTTTACTGCGGTGCCCAATATTGTGATGTTGCCGGAGTTGTTTCCTCGCGAGATTCGGGCGACCGGCATGTCGATTGTTTATTGTCTTGGCGTTTCTATTTTTGGTGGTTTTGCGCAGTTTTTTGCTACGTGGTTGATTCAGGTTTCTGGGAGTAATCTGGCTCCCGCCTGGTATCTGATTGCGTGCGGGGTGGTTTCGTTGATTCCGTTGCCGTTTATGGTGGAGACTGCTGGGCGGGATATTGGGTGATGGTTTGGGGTTTGGTTTTTTTGTTCTGGCTGTTGGCCTTTTCTTGTGATGTTAGTGGTCTGTTAGCGTTGCCCCTGTGCGGGGCGGCACCTACTTCTCTTTGCCGCCGCAAAGAGAAGTAGGCAAGAGAAAGCGGCTCAAACCGCTAACTCTTAAGCGGATCCCCCGGATCGCAGAAGGCAGTGGCTCATCTGGAATCCGTGCTCCCGCACACTCCGCTCCTGTGACAAGGCAGTCATTCTTCCGGCAGCGCTACGCGCGCCCCCGGGCATATCCCCAACCATCGGTTGTCCGCGCGCCCCGCGCAAATCTGGACAATCGGTTTTTCCGGCGCGTCGCCGAGGCGAAGCCGATGGCTCCCCCCGCCGTGTTACCGCACCCCTGGTTTCCCTGGCAGACCCGTCCGCGACGCACGAAGTGCGGAGTGGGAGCGGATGACGGCTTTGTCACGGGCGGGGAGGGTGCGAGGAATCATTCGTAGATCGAACCAATATGCCCTCCAAGCCAGGACGCCCGCTTCGTGGCTGGCGGTGTGAGCCGCTTTCTCTTGCCTACTTCTCTTTGCGGCGGCAAAGAGAAGTAGGTGCCGCCCCGCACAGGGGCAACGCTAATAGACCACTAACATCACAAGAAAAGCCTAAACGACAAAAAGCGCCGCAGGCAAAAAAACCCCAAAAAAACCCTCACCGCACAGCGGTCCCCTCCCCATCTCCAACATGAGCAGCCTCATCCTGAGCAGCCGCATCGCGCGTCTCCGGCATAGCTGCCCAAACGAGCAGAACAGCCAGCGCCCCAGCCGCAGCAAGCCCAAAAAAGCTCACTGCATTACCAAAATGATCAGCGACGAACCCGGCAGCGGTCGTACTCAACGTCGCCCCAATCCCCGCCGCCAACCCGAACAACCCGATACAAAGGTTATAGCGCCCCTTCCCGCCAGCCACGTCGGCGGCAATCAGCGGCAGCATCACACCAAATACCGCGGCGCTCAGGCCGTCGAGCATCTGCACCGGCACGAGCAGATAAGGGCTGCTGATGCCCGCAAACAGCAACGCGCGAACCGGCAGCGCGGAAAAACCCAACAACAGGATCGGGCGACGTCCCCAGCGCTCGGCCGAGCGTCCCACCCACGGCGACATCATCGCGACGATCGCCTGCGGCACGATGATGCACGCGGCAATCACGAGCTGCACGTTGTCGCCCATGCCGGCAGTCACTTCACCGGCCGCGAGATTCAACATCGCTGCGTTCGACAGATGGAACAGCACGATGCACGCGGCGAACAGCAACATCCGCTTGTCACGCAACAGCTCGCGCAGGCTCTCGCGCCGCTCGACCTGCTGCGGCGTGGGCGCGGCTCTCGGCAACTCAATCGTGTCGGTGCGCTGGATCAACGTCAGCGCGAAAAGCGCGGGAACGGCCAGCGCGGCGGTCAGCCAGAACACCGCGCGCGGCGAATAGTATTCGCCGAACACGCCCATCAGTCCCGCCGCCACCGCGCTGCCGATCGACGCCCAGCGCGCGTTGCGTCCCAACCGGTCGCCGAGATTCGCGCGTCCCACGAGTGCAAACGAAATCGCGGCGAGCGCCGGCGTCAGCATGCAGCTGGCGAACCCGTGGAATACCTCGGCGGCAATCACCGGCAGCACCGTGGGGCTGACGGCGAGCAGCACCGCGCTCAGAATGATTGCGAAAATGGCCGCCGCGGCCGCGCCTTTCTTGTTGCGCAACGCGTCGACAACAGCGCCGCCCGGTACCTGCGAGACCATCGCGCTGATCGTGCCGACCGAGAGCGCCATCCCGATCTCGCCCTGGGTCCATTTGTGCGACGCCAGATAGGACGCGATAAACGGTCCGAAGCCCGTCTGCACGTTAGCGACGAAAAAGTTCATCCAGTCGAGCGCGCGAAGGCTGCGCGCGGTTACCAGCGTGCGGCCTGTCATCGGACCGCCCGTGCATTGGAACCGGCGGACGTCGCGACAGCCGGCGTTGCCGCCGCAGGTGCGGCAGCCGTAGCCGGGGCCGAAGTCGCCGGCGCGGCAGGCGCCGGCGACACCGCGCGAATGGGCTTGTCGCTCGCATAGGGCGGCGTCGCGTTGATCTGCGCATCGCTCAGATCGAGCAGCGGGTGCAGCTCCTTGTCTTTGGTGACGAAACGCAGCGCCGACCAGTTCGCGGCAATCGTGCGCCGCTCGGTGCTGACCATGCCGTTCACGTCGAGCACGACGGCCTGCGGCTGCGCATTGGCGTCGATCAGCACGTCGATCACGCGGCCGACCTTGGCGCCGTTCGAGCGCTCCACGGTCGCGTCGATCAGCGGCAATTGCACCGCGGCCGACTTCGCCGCGACCGCCGGCGCGGCCGCCGCCATCAAAGTGATCGGCGCGGTTTTCGCGGTGGGCGTGAAGCGGAATGCGCCCCACGGGAAATTCACCTTGCGGTCGCCGACGCCCAGAAAGCCCTGCAGATTCACCACCATCTCGCGCGGCTTGCCGCCCGCATCCGCGATCAGGTCGACCGCCCGGCCGACTACTTTGCCATCCGGCTTCTGCACCGGGCTGTCGAGCAGCGTGCGCGCATCGTTGCGTTCGATCGTGCGCAGCACGATCAACGGCGGCGGCGGGGGAGGCGGCGGAGGCGCAACGACGACGGGCGGCGGCGGTTCGACCTTGTGCGGCTTGACGACCGGCTTCTTCGGCTTTCTCGGCTGTCCAGGCTCCGCCGCTTCGGTTTCAACCGGCTCGGGCGCGGAGGCCACCACGGGCGCGCTGGCAGGTTCGACGGGCATGACCGTCGCGTCCACGATCGGCGCCTGCTGCGGTCCCCAGAGCAGGCTGCAGCCGGACAGCGCGAAGAGCGCGAACACAGCAAGGATCGACAGACGCCAGGCAGGGCGCGAGAAACCGCCAATCATCAGGAAGGACTCCATGGGCCGGTGCGGACAGGCGCGAAACGCCGCCGCAGTTATCACACGCTGTTATGAGGTACGGGCCAGAGTGTAACCCGTGACACCCGCCGGCCGCGGTTTTGCAGGCTCTTTGACAGGTCTGGGGGTTAGCACGGTTCATGCCGCGCAACGTCCCGATGTCCTGTGAGAAGCGACGAACCCTGCACCCAGCACTCGTAACTTTCAGCGAGGAAAGCCGTCGGAACCCTGCATTCCGTTTGTGACATCCGTAGGTGTTAACGCTTGCATGCTTTATCCGACATGCCGTCTGCTATGCGATATACGTGACAGGACATGTCCTTCATGCCAATCATGCGATGGGAGACATATTTGTGTTGGCCTACATTTCGAGACAGCAAAAAAAACCCCCCACCCACACCCATACCAAACCAACGCAACGAGACGACCCTGATGACGACCGCGATGCCGGTTGTTTCAGTACGCTGATAAAGGAGGCACTCATCATGATGGAACCCCACGCCCAACCGATTTCCGAAGTCGGTACCGAGTCATTCGACGGAAAGGGCTTTCTCGACCGCTACTTCGAAATCTCCTCACGCGGCAGTTCGCAGCGTCAGGAGATCGTGGCGGGCATCACGACCTTCCTCGCGATGGTCTACTCCGTGTTCGTCGTGCCGGGTATGTTCGGCAAAGCGGGCTTCGACACCAGCGCGGTCTTTGTCGCCGTGTGCCTGACCACCGCATTCGGCTCGCTGCTGATGGGCGTGTGGGCGCGTCTGCCCATCGCCATCGGCTGCGCGATTTCGCTGACTGCGTTCACCGCGTTCGGTCTCGTGCTCGGCAAAGGGCTGCATCCGAACGTCGCGCTCGGCGCGGTGTTCCTGATGGGCATCGTGTTCACGGCGATCTCGGTGACCGGCGTGCGCTCGTGGATTCTGCGCAATCTGCCGACCGGCATCGCGCACGGCACGGGTATCGGTATCGGGCTGTTCCTGCTGCTGATCGCCGCGAACGACGTCGGTCTGGTCGTCAAGAATCCCGGCGCGGGTCTGCCGGTCGCGCTCGGCAACATCACGGGGCTGCCCGCGCTGATGTCGGTTGCGGGTCTTGCGGCGATCTTCGGTCTCGTGCGCCGTCGCGTGCCGGGCTTGATCCTGATTGTGATCGTCGCGATTTCGGCCATTGCGCTGATCATCGATCCGGCGGTGTCGTTCCATGGCGTGTTCGCGGTGCCGTCGCTGAGCGCACCGGGTCACGCGTCGCTGATCGGCGCAATGGATATCAGGGGCGCGCTGTCGATGGCGGTGTTGCCGAGCGTGCTGGCGCTCGTCATGACGGCCGTGTTCGACGCGACCGGCACGATTCGCGCCGTCGCCGGACAGGCCGGCCAACTCGACGAGGACGGCCGCATCATCAACGGTGGCCGTGCGTTGACGGCGGATTCGCTGAGCTCGATCTTTTCCGGACTGCTCGGCGGCGCGCCTGCCGCGGCTTACATCGAATCGACGGTCGGCGTGGCCGCCGGCGCGAAGACCGGCATGGCGGCGGCCGTCGTCGGTTTGCTGTTCCTCGTCGTGATGTTCTTCTCGCCGCTCGCCGGTCTCGTGCCCTCGTATGCGACGGCGCCGGCGTTGATGTATGTCGGTCTGCTGATGCTGTCGAATGTGAGCAAGCTGCATATGGACGACATGGTCGACTCCATGTCGGGTCTGATGTGCGCCGTGTTCATCGTGCTCACGGCCAATATCGTGACGGGCATCATGCTCGGTTTCGCGACCCTCGTGATCGGCCGCGTGATCAGCGGCGAATATCGCAAGCTGAACGTGGGAACGGTCGCCATCGCTATCGTGCTGGTCGGCTTCTATCTGGGCGGCTGGGCGATCTGAACGGCGCGAAAGCGCTGCCTCAGCAGGTCATGCAGGTTTTTTGCTGGACGTGAAGGCAGGCTGGTGAGCGACGCTTACCACCTGACCCGAACGGGTTGTCGATTGATCTCCACCTTGACGCGGTGTGTCGCGAGCTTTCATCTGCGGCGCACCGCGTATCTTTTTTTGCGGTAATGGGTGCCGCATACGAACCCGGGCCGTACAGTGGACGCCTGCATGGGTGACACGTTGCCCGTATCGCGGGCGGATAACGCGTCAAGCGGGAGCGGACATGGACGCTTCAGAGCGACATGTCGAAAGCGGGTTTGATGAACACTTCGATCGCCATCACGGTGAGGCCCATTGCTGCCGCCGACAGCGTCAGCGTGCCATATTCGTCGTAGCGCGCATCGTAAAGACACGCTACGACGAAAAGTATCGCCAGCAGATTGGTCAGCCAGTCGAAATTCAGCGCCAAGTTCATCGATCAAATCCGGGCTCGCGTGCGAGTCGGAATGTCGAATCGCACCATCAGATGAGCGCGATTCTAACGAGCCGAGCTTACGGATTCGCAACGGCCCGGCTTACACGGCTTTCACTTCGGGGGCAGCATGTCGTGCTCGATCCAGTCGATCACGGAGGTGCGTTTGGGCTGCCAGCCCAGCAGTGTGCGAGCGCGTTCGCCACGCACGCGGCTGTTCGAACCCAGCCCATACGAAGCCATCTCGTAGCCCCATTCTTTGACCGCTTCTTCGAGCGGCCAGTCTTGCGGCTCGCCGAGTTTCATCGCGCGGGCGATCGCGGCGCTCATGTCGCGATACGACGCTTCGCCGCTTTCGACGAAATAGAACGTGCCCGGCGGCGTCTTTTCGAGCGCGAGGCGATACAGCTCGGCGACGTCGTCGATATGCACGTTCGACCAGATGTTGCCGCCGCTGCCCACATGACGTACCACGCCGCTTTTTTGCGCCTGCCTCACGAGACGCGGCAGTTGCACGCTCGCGCTGCCGGGCACCGCGCCATTGCCGTAAATGAGCGTATTGCACAGCACGGCCGAGCGGATGTTCAGCGTCGCGGCGTCGAGCACGCGTTGATCGATGGCGACGCGCGCGGCCTTGTCGGCCGTCGGCTTGGGCAATGCGTCCTCGTGGTAGATGCGCGCTTCGCCCGCCTCGCCGCCGGACGCATCGCCGACGATGCTCGAACCGCTCGTATGCAGAAACGGCTTGCCGGAACCCGCAAGCCCTTCGATCAACGCGTTGACCGCGCCTTCGTGGTCGCTGCTCGCCGCGTTGATGACGCCGTCGGCGGCCTGCGCTTCGGCGATCAGCAGTTCGCGGTCGTCGAGCGAGCCAATGACGGGTTCGATACCAAGACGCTCCAGTTCAGCACGCTGTTCCGGTTTGCGGATGAGCCCCCGCACCGGGTAGCCGGCGCGCGCCAGATACGCGGCGATAGAGCCGCCAATAAAACCGCTTGCACCTGTAATGAAAATCTTCAAGACGTTCTCCTGTTGGAAAGCACGATCACATGCACCCAGTATCCGCCTGGTCGATTCTCGCAAAAAGCGTGTTAGTCTCAAATCAATCTTGATTGGGAATCAACAATGAAGACGTCTACCGACGAACTGCTCGTGTTGGTGGCTGTGATAGACAGCGGGTCGATCACGGCTGCCGCCGAAAAGCTGGGCCAGACCGTCTCCGGCGTCAGTCGCGCGCTCACGCGCCTCGAAAAGAAACTGGACACGGCGCTCGTGCGGCGTACCACGCGCCGGTTGCAGCTCACCGACGAAGGCGAAGCCTTCCTGCAACGCGCACGCGCGATCATCGAAGCAGTGGAGGAGGCCGAGGAATCGGTCGCACGCGGTCGTCAAAGGCCGTCGGGGCGGCTGAGGGTCGACGCGGCGTCGCCGTTCATGCTCCACTGCGTCGCACCGCATATGAAGGCGTTTTCCGCTCTCTATCCGGAGATCCGGCTGGAGCTGACGAGCAACGAGCGGACGGTGGATTTACTGGAGCAGAAGGTGGATATCGCGATTCGCATCGGCACATTGCCGGATTCGACACTGCATGCGCGCGCGCTGGGCAGCAGCAAATTGAGGTTGCTCGCGAGTCCGGCGTATCTGGCGGAATATGGCGAACCCCGATCGGTCGATGCGCTGCGTGAGCACCGGCTGATCGGTTTCACCGCGCCGGAGCATCTGAACCGCTGGCCGCTGCGCGTCGGGCGCAAAGAAGAATCCCTGAAGATCGAGCCGTCGATTACCGCGTCGAGCGGCGAAACGTTGCGACAGCTCGTGTTGTCCGGTTGGGGCATCGCGTGTCTCGCGGATTTCATGACTGTCGCGGATGTTCGCGACGGGCGCCTCGTACCGATTCTCGGCAATCTGCTGGCCGATCAGCGTCAGCCGGTCGCGGCGGTGTACTACCAGAGCGCGACACTGGCGGGGCGCGTGCAGTGCTTTCTGGATTTCATCGCCGCGCGCGTGCGGCTCTGAGCGCACGGACAGTCCTGTCCCACATTCGCCTGTCTTGCGGGCGCGCAACTAATTCTGCCTGCACGCCGCATTTCCTTCAGTCCTCTCACGGCGCTCGTCCCGTGCAGGGCCTCGCCTTTGTCGAGCAATTATTTTTGGCCGCGTGACACGGTTGATTTTGAACGTGTATATACAAGTCAAGGCGTCTTTCGGTTATGTTCCTACACGAGCGGCCAGCAGGTGTGGACCCCATCGTCTTTCGCCGTCGAAGCAGGCCAGCATTGGCGCTCTAATGGAAAGCCCCAGGCACCAACAATAAAAAACGAGTTGTATATACAAGCTCGCGCCGCTAGACTTCTCACGAATTGTATAGACAGGAAACACCATCATGATGACTCTGACGCCCGGCCACCTGACCCTTGCGCAACTGCGCCGGATTGCGCGCCAGCACGTCGCGCTCGAACTCGACTCCGCAAGCCATGCCGCAATCGACGCATGCGCTCAAGCCGTCGCCGACATCGCAGCGAAGGGCGAGCCGGCCTACGGTATCAATACCGGCTTTGGCCGTCTTGCCAGCACGCATATTCCGCATGAGCAGCTCGAGTTGCTGCAACGTAATCTGGTGTTGTCGCACGCGGTAGGCGTGGGCGAGCCGATGTCGCGTCCGGTCGTGCGTTTGCTGATCGCGCTGAAGCTGTCGAGCCTGGGTCGCGGGCACTCCGGTATCCGCCGCGAAGTGATGGACGCGCTGATCACGCTGTACAACGCGGACGTGCTGCCGGTGATTCCGGTGAAGGGCTCGGTTGGCGCGTCGGGCGACCTCGCGCCGCTCGCGCATATGTCCGCGGTTCTGCTCGGCGTCGGCGAAGTGTTCGCGAAGGGCGAGCGCATGCCGGCCACCGAAGGCCTCGCGCTCGTCGGTTTGAAGCCGCTCACGTTGCAGGCAAAGGAAGGGCTCGCGCTGCTCAACGGAACGCAGGCTTCCACGGCGCTCGCGCTGTACAACATGTTCGCCATCGAAGACCTGTACCGCACGGCGCTCGTCGCGGGTGCGCTGTCGGTGGACGCGGCGGCGGGCTCGGTCAAACCGTTCGACGCGCGCATTCACGCGCTGCGCGGACATCAAGGTCAGATCGATGCTGCCGCTTCGTACCGTTCGCTGCTGCAAGGCTCGGGCATCAACGTGTCGCATGCGGACTGCGACAAGGTTCAGGACCCGTATAGCTTGCGTTGCCAGCCGCAGGTGATGGGCGCGTGTCTCGACCAGATGCGTCACGCTGCCGACGTACTGCTGCTCGAAGCGAACGCCGTGTCCGACAATCCGCTGATTTTTCCGGACACCGGCGAAGTGCTGTCGGGCGGCAACTTCCATGCGGAACCCGTTGCTTTTGCCGCCGACAATCTCGCGCTCGCCGCAGCCGAAATCGGCGCACTCGCGGAACGTCGGATCGCTTTGCTGATCGACGCTACGCTTTCGGGCCTGCCGCCGTTTCTCGTTCGCGACGGCGGCGTGAACTCCGGCTTCATGATCGCGCACGTCACGGCCGCCGCCCTCGCTTCGGAGAACAAGACGCTCGCGCATCCCGCTTCCGTCGACTCGCTGCCCACATCGGCGAATCAGGAAGACCACGTCTCCATGGCGACGTTTGCTGCGCGCAAGCTTGGCGATATCGCCGACAACACCGCGAACATCCTGTCGATCGAACTGCTGGCGGCGGCGCAGGGCGTCGATCTGCGCGCACCGCACAAGACCAGTCCGAGCCTGCAGAAAGTGATGGACGTGGTCCGCGAAAACGTCGCGCACTACGAGCTGGATCACTATTTTGCGCCGGATATTGCGGCCGTTACGCGGCTCGTGCAGGACGGCACGATTGCGAAGCTGAGCCCGTTTTCCTTCGCTTCCGAACAGTAACCCTGTTCAAACCTCAGTCAGCATGCACACCCGCCAGATGAACGCACCGGCTTACCAGGGCATCAAGGATTTCATCCTCGCGCGCATTCACGCGGGCGAGTGGGCCGAAGGCGACCAGGTGCCGTCGGAAAACGAGCTTGCGCGCGAATTCAACGTGGCGCGCATGACGGTTAATCGCGCGCTGCGCGAGCTGACTTCGGAGCAGGTGCTGACCCGCGTCCAGGGGTCCGGCACTTTCGTCGCGCGTCCCAAGTACGAGTCCACGCTCGTCGCGATTCGCAGCATTTCCGACGAGATCGTCGCGCGTGGTCATCGCTATCACGCAAAGGTGCTCGACATTGGCGCGACTATCGCCGACGAAGCGCTTGCCGCGGAAATGCAGGTGAGCGCGGGTAACCCGGTGTTCCATTCGCGTGTGTTGCATTTCGAAAACGACGAGCCGGTGCAGCTCGAAGAGCGCTGGGTCAACCCGGCGGTCGCGCCCGAGTACGCGTTGCAGGACTTCACGAACACCACGCCGAATCAGTACCTCGTGCGCGTGGCGCCTTTACAGCGTGTGGAATACCGCATCGAAGCACTGGCGGCCGACGCGGGCACGCGCGAGCTGCTCACCATGGACGAGCTGGAGCCGTGTCTCGTGCTGCATCGGCGCACGTGGTCGAAAAGCCAGGTGGCGTCGATTGCCAATCTCTGGCACCCCGGCAGCCGTTACCGTTTCACCGGCCACTTCTGATTGCGTTATCCGTTCCGTTTTCCCGGCTATCTTCTGAATCTCCTCTGAACATCTTTACGCTTTCCGAGAGCCATCATGAACAACCCGAAACACATGGACCCGCGACTGGACCCCACCCGCACGATCCGCGCACCGCGCGGCGCGGAGAAAACCTGCAAGACGTGGATCGCGGAAGCCGCTTACCGGATGATCCAGAACAATCTGGACCCCAAAGTAGCCGAGCATCCGCATGCGCTGGTCGTGTACGGCGGGATTGGCCGTGCCGCGCGCAACTGGGATTGTTTCGACCAGATTCTCGCGTCGCTGAAGGATCTCGAAGAAAACGAAACGCTGCTGATCCAGTCGGGCAAGCCGGTGGGCGTGTTCCGCACGCACGCCGATGCGCCACGCGTGCTGCTGGCCAATTCGAACCTGGTGCCGCATTGGGCGACGTGGGAGCATTTTCACGAACTCGATCGCAAAGGGCTGATGATGTACGGCCAGATGACCGCGGGCAGCTGGATCTACATTGGCAGCCAGGGGATCGTGCAGGGTACGTACGAGACGTTTTTCTCGGTGGCGAACCAGCATTTCAACGGCGACCCGAGCGGCCGCTGGATTCTGACCGGAGGCCTCGGCGGCATGGGCGGCGCGCAGCCGCTCGCGGCCACGATGGCGGGTTTCTCGATGATCGCGGTGGAGTGTGACGAGTCGCGCATCGATTTCCGCCTGAAAACGCGCTATGTCGACAGGAAAGCGAAGACGCTCGACGAAGCGCTCGCCATGCTCGACGAAGCGAAGCAGGCGGGCAAGCCGGTGTCGATCGGTCTGCTCGGTAATGCGGCCGACGTGTTCGCGGAGTTCGTGGCGCGCGGCATCACGCCCGATTGCGTGACCGACCAGACCAGTGCGCACGATCCGATTCACGGCTATCTGCCGCAAGGCTGGACTGTCGAAGACTGGCGCGAACGCATGAAGACCGCGCCGGATTCCATCGTCGCGCCGGCCAAACAGTCGATGGCGAAACAGGTGGAAGCGATGCTGACGTTGCAGGCGCGCGGCGCGGCCACGCTCGACTACGGCAACAATATCCGTCAGATGGCGCTGGAAATGGGCGTGAAGAACGCGTTCGATTTCCCCGGTTTTGTCCCGGCGTATATCCGTCCGCTGTTCTGCGAGGGCAAGGGGCCATTCCGCTGGGTTGCGCTGTCGGGCGATCCGGAAGATATCTACAAGACCGACCAGAAGGTCAAGGAGCTGATTCCGGACGATCCGCACCTGCACAACTGGCTCGACATGGCGCGCGAGCGCATCGCTTTTCAGGGACTGCCCGCGCGCATCTGCTGGGTCGGCGTGAAGGATCGGTATCGTCTCGGTCAGGCATTCAACGAGATGGTCAAGAACGGCGAGCTGAAAGCGCCGATCGTGATCGGCCGCGATCACCTCGACACGGGCTCGGTCGCGAGCCCGAACCGCGAAACGGAATCGATGAAGGACGGCTCGGACGCCGTCAGCGACTGGCCGCTGCTCAACGCGCTCCTGAACACGGCAGGCGGCGCGTCGTGGGTGTCGCTCCACCACGGCGGCGGCGTCGGCATGGGCTTCAGCCAGCACGCGGGCGTCGTGATCGTCGCGGACGGCACGGACGAAGCGAAGGAGCGCCTTGGCCGCGTGCTCTTCAACGATCCGGCAACCGGCGTGATGCGCCATGCGGACGCGGGCTATGAACTCGCGCAGCAAACCGCACGCGAGGCGGGCCTCAAGCTGCCGATGCTGGGCCGCTGATCGTGACGCGGGAAACGGATGCCGGCCGGAGTGCCGGCCAGCTCGGCGGCCAACTCGCTGATCGATTCGCTGGCGATATCGACGGCGATGCTGCGGGCCACGTCGCCGGTAATGGACCGAGCATGTCACTGATCCGCGGCGCCGACCTGGTGGCGACGCCTTGGAAAAATGGCGGCGGCGTGACACGCGAGATCGCCGCGTTTCCGCAACACGCGGGGCTCGATTCCTTCGTGTGGCGCGTGAGTATCGCCGACGTTACGCAAGCGGGGCCGTTTTCGCGGTTCGCGGACGTCGAGCGGACCCTCGTGCTGCTGTCCGGCGCGGGCATGCTGCTCGATGAAACGTTAGCTTCAGCGCCAGCTTCGGCACCCACTTTGGCACCCACGCCACCAACAGCGCATGCGCAACGCGCGCATCCTTTAAAAACGCATGCGTTAATGCAGCCGCTCGACATGGCCTGCTTCGCAGGCGAAGCGCCGATCGACGCGCGTCTCGTGAACGGCGCCACGCGCGACTTCAATCTGATGGTGCGCCGGGGCGTGGCGACGGGTGAAGTACAGGTATGGCGCGGCATGGCGCGGCATGCGTTGTCTGCCGATGTGGTGCTGCTGCACTGCGCGAGCGGTCCGGTGAAGCTCACGTTCGGCGAGCGCCATGCGCCAGCGCAATCGCTGCAAACCGGCGATACGCTGCGCATCAATGTTGCTAACGCGTTACCCTGCCTGATGGAAGGCGACGGCGCGCTGCTCGCGATCAGCATCCGCTATACGCCACGATGACGACGACTCGCCTGGACGCTTTTGCGCATGGCAGCGCGCACGCGCGAATCACCACGGACCCGCAACCAGCTGCAAAGAGCACGCGATGAAGCAAACCGTCTGGCATCACCTGAATCTCTGCCCGCAGGGCGACCCTCAGCACACGCTGCACGATGCCGCGATTGCCGTTGAAGACGGCAGGATCGCGTGGCTCGGCGCGGCCGCCGGATTACCCACTGCGTACGCCGGATGGCCGCGCGAAGATCTGCACGGCGCGTGGGTGAGCCCGGGTCTTGTCGATTGCCACACCCATCTGGTGTATGGCGGCCAGCGTGCGGATGAATTCGCGCAACGACTCGCCGGCGTCAGCTACGAAGAAATCGCGCGGCAGGGCGGGGGCATCGTATCGACCGTGCGCGCGACGCGTGCCGCCGACGAAGACACGCTGTTGCGCCAGTCGGCCGCGCGGCTCGAGCCTTTGCTTGCCGAGGGCGTCACGGCCGTGGAAATCAAATCGGGCTACGGTCTCGACCTCGCCAGCGAGCGCAAGATGTTGCGAGTGGCGCGCGAACTGGGCAAGCGGTATCCGGTGACCGTGTACACCACGTTTCTCGGCGCGCATGCACTGCCGCCGGGATTCGCCGGTCGCGCCGACGCGTACATCGACGAGGTCTGCGACACGATGCTGCCCGCGCTCGCCGGTGAAGGCCTCGTGGATGCGGTGGATGTGTTCTGCGAGCGCATCGGCTTTTCCGTGGCGCACAGCGAGCGCGTGTTCAACGCCGCAGAGCGTTACAAGCTGCCGGTAAAGATGCATGCCGAACAGTTGTCGAATGGCGGCGGTGCGGCACTTGCCGCGCGCCACCGCGCACTATCGGCTGACCACCTCGAATTTCTCGACGAAGCGGGCGTTGTCGCGATGAAAGAGGCAGGCACCGTGGCCGTGCTGCTGCCCGGTGCGTATTACTTCATTCGCGAGACGCAACTGCCGCCGCTGGATCTGCTGCGGCGCTACGAGGTGCCCATTGCGATTTCGACCGACAGCAACCCGGGCACGTCGCCCACCACGTCGCTACTGCTGATGATGAACATGGCCACCACGCTGTTCCGCATGACGGTGCCCGAGGTGCTGCAAGGCGTCACTGCGCATGCCGCTCGCGCGCTCGGCAAGGCGGACGTGCATGGGGCGCTCGAAGCGGGACGTGCTGCGGATTTCGCGGTGTGGTCTGTCGATTCGCTGGCCGAGCTGGCTTACTGGATGGGGCGTCCGTTGTGCGCACGCGTGGTGCACGCGGGCGAGACCGTTTTTACGCGGCGCGACTTGAATTAAGGCCTGACGAAAATGACGCAACCGAAACATTCACTATTCGCGCAACATGCGTACCTGCCTGACGGCTGGCGTCGCAACGTGCTGTTCGAGTGGGACGCCGCCGGCATGCTGACGTCCGTTGCGCCGGATACGGCGGTCGCGCCACGCGGTGTCGAGCAGGCCGCCGGTCCGCTATTGCCTGGGATGCCGAATCTTCATTCGCACGCGTTCCAGCGCGCAATGGCGGGTCTCACCGAATATCGCGCCAATGCGACCGACAACTTCTGGAGCTGGCGCGATCTGATGTACCGCTTCGCTGCGCGTATCTCGCCCGACGTGCTTGGCGCGGTCGCGCAGTGGTTGTACATCGAAATGTTGAAAGCAGGCTATACGTCCGTGTGCGAGTTCCACTACGTGCATCACACGCCGGACGGCCACCGCTACACCAATCCGGCGGAGATGGCACAGCGCGTGGTGGAGGCGGCCTCGACGAGCGGCATCGGCATGACGATGCTGCCGGTGCTTTATCAGTACAGCGGTTTCGGCTCGCGTGCGCCGCGTGAGGATCAGCAGCGCTTCATCAATTCGCCCGACAGCCTGCTCGATCTGCTCGGCGCGCTGCGCACCGCGCGCCCTGAAAGCAACGCGATACGCTACGGCGTTGCGCCTCATTCGTTGCGCGCGGTGTCCGAGCAATCCTTGCATGCGCTGCTGGGCGGCATCCACGCGAGCGCGCCGGTCCACATTCATATCGCCGAGCAAACGGCCGAGGTGGACGCGTGCGTCGAAACAGAAGGCGCGCGTCCCGTACAGTGGCTGCTCGATCGTTTCGACGTGGATAGCCGCTGGTGTCTCGTGCATGCGACGCACGTGGACGCGAACGAGACGCTTGCGCTCGCAAGGAGTGGCGCGGTGGCCGGTCTGTGCCTCACCACCGAAGCGAATCTCGGCGACGGCATCTTTCCGGCGCAGGACTATCTGGACGCGAACGGCCGTATCGGCGTGGGCTCGGACAGCCACATCGGCGTCGACTGGCGCGCCGAATTGCGTCTGCTCGAATACGGTCAGCGTCTGACGCGCCGGCAGCGCAACGTGCTCGCGTCGGCGCGGGCCACGTATGTGGCCGACCGTCTGTTCGACGCCGCGCTCGACGGCGGTGCGCAGGCGACCGGCCGCGCAGTGGGCGCGTTGCAGGCGGGCCGTCGCGCGGACTGGCTCGTGCTCGACCCGGATCATTCGAGCATCGCCGAGCACGCGCCCAACGCGTGGCTCTCAGGCGTTGTATTCTGCGAACATGGCGAGACGCCGATTCGCGATGTGTATGCAGGCGGCGTCAAAGTCGTCGAGAACCGCAGGCACCGCGACGAAGAAGGCGCTTATGCGCGTTATCGCGTCGCGCTGGCCGATCTGCTCAAATGAACCAGCTCGTCTGAACGGCGCGCCGGCGCGTTACGCGCAAGGCTCCGTTTTCCCTATATTCCGGACCGATATGACTGCATCGAACACTCCGCCGGTTTTCTCGTTGCATCGGGGAAGCCTGCCGCTTCTGATCTCGATTCCGCATCTGGGCACGCAAATCCCCGCCGACATCGCCGCGACGATGACATCCGTCGCGCAACGCACCGACGATTGCGACTGGCATCTGGATCGGCTGTACGCATTTGCAAAGCGTATGGGCGCGTCGATTCTCACGCCCACCTATGCGCGCTATGTGATCGATTTGAACCGCCCGCCAGACGGCGCGAACCTGTACCCCGGACAGGACACCACGGGTTTGCTGCCGCTCGACACGTTCGACAAGGAGCCGCTGTATCTCGACGGCCATCTGCCCACCGACGCGGAGGTCGCCCGCCGGCGCGACGCATACTGGAAGCCGTATCACGATGCACTGACAAACGAGCTTGGCGCGTTGAAAGCCGCGCACGGCAAGGTGCTGCTATGGGAAGCGCACTCGATCCGCTCACACGTGCCGCGTTTTTTCGACGGACGTCTGCCCGATTTCAATTTTGGCACGTCGAACGGCGCGAGCGCGGTGACCGGGCTGGGCGACGAACTGGCCGCCGTCGTCGAACGACATGGCGGCTATACGGCGGTGGCGAACGGCCGTTTCAAGGGCGGCTACATCACGCGGCAGTATGGGCAGCCGTCGCAAGGGGTGCATGCGGTTCAACTTGAACTCTCGCAGATCACGTACATGGAAGAGCAGATGCCCTACGCGTATGATGAAACGCTCGCGGCGAAGGTCGAGCCTTTGCTCGAAGCACTCGTCGGCACGGCAATGGAGCGTGTGAAATACGCGTAAGCGTGGTTCTTTCCACGCGGGGTCGGCGTCCGAGGCCAAAAAAAGCCCCGCTCAGTGCGGGGCTCGCTCAAGCGTTTCACGCCCATACGGGCGCGGCGCGCTCATCAATGGCAGCGTTTTTCCCAATGATGATGGACGCGCACCTTGTGGCAAACGGGGTGATGATGCTCGTATGCCTGAGCCGGGGCAATTGCGCTCAGGGCAGCCACGGTTGCAGCAAGGGCGAGAATGATTTTCTTCATTACAGAATCCTTAAATCAGTGTTGGGTGCCAGAGCTACAGCACAAGGTGTGCCGTAGCGGATCGTAAGCATGCCACATCCCACGCGTGCGGCACAGGAACGCTCGCAGCCTGTCTGTTGTCAATTGAGAACACTGACCGTCGTAGGCCGCCTGCAGCGGACATGAGCGGGAAGCAGCCCGCTGCATGTCATTTCGACAAATGGCAGGCTCGACATGGGCACGCCCCAATTGCGCGGCCCGTGACAATACGGCTACCCTTTCAAATCGATGACGCGCCCGAGCGCGTCGTCCATACATCGGGCAGAAGATGGAAGACCCAGCAATGGAAGATTCCGACGAATTGATGCTCCCGGTCTGGCGCGCCAACCTCGTGCTATTGACCCGCGAAGTCGGCGCGGCCACGCGCCTCGCACGCATGATGACGTTTTCCGCGAGCTACCTGAAGTTGATGTTGTCCGGCCAGCGCGAGTTCAGCGAGGAATTCGCGCGCGGCGTCGAGGCGGTGACGGGCTTGCCGCCTGGCTGGATGAACGCTGCGCATACCGAAGCCGACATTCCCGCGAACGCACGCGAGGCCATCGACAATGAGCAACCGCTCGCACGTTTTCGCGGCACCGCCCACCCGGTCCGGAAGAAAACGGTGCTACGGCCTCCAGAACCGATTTTCGGCCAGGCCAGCCCCGCGAAACGTTTCGAAGAAGAGACCGTGGACGTGGAAACACATCGGCGGCAGGCGCACTTTCGCAAGGTCCGCGATCTCGCGGTGCAGGACGTGCGCCGCTTCGAGCGGCATCTGAGTCACGCGCCCGTTGAGCTCGCGTCGATGCGCTCCAAAGTGGAAGACGTGATCGCCGCCGCGGAACTGGACGATCCGATCCAGGCCGATCTTGCGGGCCGGCTGGAGCAGATCGAAAAGCATCGTCATCTGTTGCTCAGGCACGTGGAACGACTGCAGACCCTACTGACGCAACTCGGCGACGGCGTTGAAACGCAGCACTAAGCGTCGGCGTGCGTGCATCGGGGCCGCGCGTGTTGCGTCCGCGGGACGTGGCCGGTTGAACGCGGCGGATGCGCAAGGGTTCGCGCGCCGCCGCGCCGGTCTCGTCAGAGTCGTCAGACTCATGACACTCGCGGCGTTCTTCGTGGCCGCCGGGTTCGCTCAGGCTGGCGAAAGCGCGTCCGTGACGGCGGCCGACGATCTCGCGCCGTCCACCATGCAAAGCGACGTGCACGTCTTCACGATCCAGAAAGACGGCTCGATCGAAGAGCACGACGACACGGTGATGCGTGCGAACACGACGAGCGGCGTGGACGACATCGCGCAACGTTACGTGTGGTTCAACAAGGACATCGAGCAGGTGCAACTGCTCGCCGCGGAGACGATCGACGCGAATGGCGTCGCGCACCCCGTCGGTCCGGAGGCGATTCGCGACGTACAGGAACCGCGTTCCGCCGGGGCGCCGAGTTTTGAGGACGGCGTGCTGCGCACGGTAATTTTCCCGGGCGTCGCGCCCGGCTCGCGCGTGCACCTCGCGTTTCGCAAAACGCGAACGAAGCCGTTGCAGGCCGGCACGTTTGGATACCTCGTGGAACCCACACGCGACCCGGTCGAATTACAGCGACTGATTTTCGACCTGCCGGCGGACGTGCCGCTTTACGCCGACGCTCGCGGCTACGTGGCGGTGCCCCCCGTCACGGCGAACGGCCGCACGCGCTACGAATTCGACTACCAGCATGGGCCCTATGCGCCGCTGGAAGCCGGCGCCGTGGGCTACGCGAACTGGGGTGACCGGCTGATGGTTTCCACCGTACCTGACTTCGCGACGTTCGCCGCGCGTTATCGCGAGCCGGCCATGGACCCGACGATGAGCGACCCCGCCATCGTGCAGCTTGCGCAGAGCCTGACCGCGAATGCCGCCGACCCGCGTGACAAAGCCCGAATCCTGTACGACTGGATGCGCCTGAACATCCGCTACGTGGCGCTCTTTCTCGGCGAGACGGCTGCGATTCCGCACAAGGCGATCGATATCCTGCGCAATCGTTACGGCGATTGCAAAGACTATGTCGCGCTCTACAGCGCGTTGCTGGCGGCGGTCGGCATTCGCAGCGAGGCAGTGCTGCTCAATCTCGGGCCGTACTACAGTCTGCCGGACGTGCCCGGCTATGGCGTGAGTGCGATCAACCATGCGATCATCTGGATTCCTGAATTGTCGCTCTATGCGGATACGACCGCGGGCGGCATGAGTTTCGGCTATCTGCCGCCGAGCGTCATGGACCGGCCGGTATTGCTGGTCGGCGAGGGCGTACTGTCGCGCACGCCCGCCACGCAGTTGCGCGCACGCACCGCGCGTCTGCAGATCGACGTGGACGCGAACGGCGCGGCAAGTTACGCCTACCGTGTGGAAGACGCAGGTTACACGGCGGAACTGGAACGCAATACATTTCGCCGGGCGACGCGTCAACGCGCGCAGCAGATCGCCGCAAACCGGCTGTTGCAGACCGGTTTGCACGGCACCGCGCAACTGCGCACGGGCGACGTAGACGCCACGGACGGCCCGTTCGTCACGTCGATGCAAGGCAAGGTGGACCATTTCGTCTGGACCGACGGCACGACCGCGGTGCCCGCCCTCACGAGCCTCTCAGGAGGGATGGGTGCTCAGGTGCAGGCGTGGCTTGCGGAGCCGTCCAGAACGCAACCCTGGGCCTGCATTGGCGGCGACTTCGACGAAACGCTGGAGATAAGTTTGCCGGCATTCGTGCGTGTGACGGATTTTCCTGCCGACACCACCGTGCAGGACCGCGATCTGAATTTCTCGTCGCGCTACGTTTTCGACCCGGTGACCCGGGTCTTGCAGGTGAGGCGACACCTCAGTGCCGCCTTCGGCCATCAGATGTGCTCCGCGAGCGAGTTCGGCGAGATGAAGGACGATCTCGTGCGGATTGAACGCGACCTCGACGCCGATCTCGTGTTGCGGGCGTCGAGATAACGGAGCGCGCACGCCGTTCGATCAGCGCTTCGTCGCATCAGGTACCGCTCTTCGTCACGATCGGCACCCATGCGCCATTCTTGACCTGATAGAGCGTGGAGGAGCCGCTCTTCAACGCGCCGGTGCTGTCGAACGAAATCTTGCCGGTCACGCCGTCGAAATCGATCGCCTTGAGTGCGGGCCGGTACACCGCGGGAGACGTCGATCTGGCCTGCTGCATTGCCTTGATCGCGGCCCATGCGCCGTCATAACCGAACGGTGCGTAAGAGAGGATGTCCACGCCGAAACGCTTCTTGAATTTCGCCGAGAAGGTCGCGCCGCCTGGCAGTTGCGATAGCGGACGGCCGTATTCCCAGGCCATCACGCCTTCGGCGGAATCGCCCGCAAGCTTGATGAAGTCCTCGTCCATCACACCGCCGCCGCCCACCAGTTGCGCGTTCAGTCCCAGTTGTTTCATCCGCTTCGCGAAGCCCGCGGCCTGGGTGTCCAGCCCGCCGAAGAAAACCAGATCGGCATTCGTTGACTTGATCTTGGTGATCTGCGTACTGAAGTCGACCGCTTTATTGTCCGTGTATTCGCGCGTGATGATGCTGCCGCCGTGCGCCTTCACGGCTTTCTCGAACTCGTCGGCTTCGCCCTGGCCGAAGGCCGTGCGGTCGTCGATGATCGCGATGCGTTTGGCCTTGGTCACCTCGACGGCATAGACGCCCGCGTTGCCGGCATTTTGCGCGTCGGTGGAAATCACCATGAAGGTGTTCGCAAAGCCGCGCCCGGTGATGATGGGATTGGTCGCGGCCGGATCGATTACCGGAATGCCGGCCTGCTCGTAGACCTGCGAGGCCGGGATCGTCGTGCCCGAGTTGAAGTGGCCCACCACCGCCGCGACGCCCGCGTCCACCAGTTTCTGCGCAGCCTGCACGCCGACGCGCGGGTCGGCCTGGTCGTCTTCGACGACAATCTGGAACTGCGCCACCTTGTCGCCGATCTTGATCTTCTGCGCGTTCGCTTCTTCGAGCGCAAGCTGGACGCCGTTTTGCAGATCCTTGCCGTAGCCCGCGTTCGCACCCGTCAGCGGAGCGGCAAAGCCGATCTTGACCGTCAGATCATCGGCACGACTGGCGAGCGGCGCGGCCGCGAAGACAGCGGCAATCAGCAGGCCAAGCGTTTTCAGCGTGTTGCGACGACTCATGGTCTCTCCTTTCATCGACAGTTTCAGGGTGTTGAAAGCGTTGAAAGCGGCAAGGCGGTCGCGCGGGATCGACGCGCGGGTCAGGCCTCTCGCGAGGCGCACCGGAAGACGCAGGAATGATCGTTCGCCATAAACAAAATGGGAAGACGCGCTGCCCCTGGGCCATTCGATGCATGCGCGGCCGTCTGACACGCCAAGGAATCTGGCGCGAATATAGAAAGCCAATTTGAGTTCGTCTTGGCAGATCGCGGCGCTTCGAATGAGCATTTCGGCACAGCCGGCGCAGCGCTTTGGCGGGCGGTCACAGCGACGCGCGGCCCGGGTGAGGATCGCGGCATAGGTCGGCCCGCACGCGGGCCGCGGAAGGCAACGTTGTGAAGCGGGCTTAACGCTCGCCCTGGAGCCGCAGCAGTTCTTCGCGAAAGCGCAGAAGCGGCTCCCTGGTTGCCTCGTCGGCCCACGTGTCGAGATCGTCGATTGCACGCTGACAGCCATCGAGCACGAGATCGAGATCCACCGGCACGCCGTTGTTCATCGCGAATTCGATGGTTTCGGCAAACTGCTGGCACTCGTCTTCGCCATACGAGATGTCGAGGTTGTCGGCGATCACTTCGGCGATGTTGCTGCGCGCCTTGTCGTCGGGCGTCACCATGTCGACGATTCCGCGCGCGACCGCGGGCGAATAGTAAAGCGCAATGTCGAGCCACTGAGCCGGATCGAAGTCGGCCTGGTCGAACTGGTTCTCGAAGTACTCGATCGCTTCCTGTTCGTGCGTTTCGTCCGCGTCGACGCTCATGCACAACTGCTCGAAATATTCTTCCCGCTCGCTGCGGATATAACCGTCCATCTGTGCCTCGTCTGCTGAATGCCGGGTGCCTGAAAAAATGCCGCGTGAGCGAAGCGCACGCCTCGCTCACGCGGCACGCATTATAGGACGCCGGCCTGACAGCGCAGATTCACGCAAAAAACGACGATGCGGCTACGCCGATTCGGCGACCCACGCGTCGAACCATTCGCGCGGCTGCGCAATGTCGTTCTGCGCGGCCACGAGTTCGAGTTCGTAGCGGCCGGCTTGCCAGGTCTGCTTGACGACCGCGTTGACCGCGGCGAGCGTATGCTCGAAAGCCGCGCGAATCGAGTCGCCGAGCAGCGTGCGAGCGACGAACACCGCGCTCGTGAGATCGCCGACGCCCACCGGCTGCCGCGCGAACGGGTACAGCGGACGCTGGCCCATCCACGCTTCACGCTCGGTAACGACCAGCATGTTGAAGCGGTCCGCGGGACTGTTGCGGTCGAGCAGGTGCTTGACCAGCACGAGCTTCGGGCCGCGCGCGATCAGTTCGCGGCACGCGATCACGGCTTCCTCCAGCGTCTCGATCTCGCGGCCGGTGAGAAGCTGCAGTTCGGTATGGTTCGGCGCCATCGCGTCGGCCTTTTCCGGCATGGTGCGCACCAGAAATTCCTGAATGCCCGGCTCGACCTTGCAGCCGCTCGCCGCGCCCATGACCGGATCGCAGAAATACCACGCACGCGGATTGGCGGCCTTCACCGCTGCGACGATCTCGAGCACCGATTCCGCCTGTTCCGGCGTGCCCAGGTAGCCGGACAGCACCGCGTCGCAGCGCGGCAGCATGCCGATCGCACCGATTCCGTCGACGAGATCTCCCATCTGCGCAGCGTCGATCGCGCTGCCTGTCCAGTGGCCGTATTGCGTGTGATTCGAAAACTGCACGGTATTGAGCGGCCACACGTTCACGCCAAGACGGCGCATCGGAAAGACAGCCGCGCTGTTGCCGGCGTGCCCGAATACGACATGTGACTGGATGCTCAGGACGTTCTTCGTCATGGTATGGCGCGCGCAACGCTCATGCGCGATCTGGGAAACAGGAAGGAGTGCCGCGAAGCGTGCCGGCGGCGGCCGGATGCCTCGCGCGGCAACGTGGAAGCAGGCCGGGCAGGTAAAAATGCACGGCTTGCGTGATCAGGAAACAATACATGAGTTTGCTGTTCGCGAGTTGATCCGGCCCCGTGTTGTTGCGCCGAACCATCAAACGGCGCGGGCTTCGTCAGACCAGTTCGCGATACAACGCGAGATAACGCTCGGCGGAGGCACCCCAGCCGAAGTCCTGCCGCATCGCGCGCCGCTGGGTGGCTTTCCAGTCGGTGCGGCGGCCGTAGAGGGCGAACGCGCGGCGGATCGCGGCGGCGATGCCCTTCAGCTCGAAGCGTTCGAACACGAAGCCAGTGGCGATCTCATCGGCAAGGTTTTCGAGCGAGGCGTCGACCACGGTGTCCGCGAGACCGCCGACGCAGTGCACGAGCGGCAGCGAGCCATACGCGAGCGCGTAGAGCTGCGTGAGGCCGCACGGCTCGAAGCGCGACGGCACCGCGATCACGTCACTGCCCGCGACGATGGTGTGGGCGAGCGTTTCGTCGAAGCCCAGTTCGACCGCGACCGAGTGTGGGTGCGTTTGCGCCGCCCGCTTCAGGCCGTTTTCAAGCGCGGGGTCGCCCGTGCCGAACACGACGAGCTGTCCGCCGCGTTTGACGATTTCGGGCACCGCTTCGAGCAGCAGATCGAGGCCTTTCTGCTCGGTCAGACGGCTCACCACGCCGAACAGCAGCGCGTCGTTTTTCTGCGTGAGGCCGAAGCGCTTTTGCAGCGCCTCCTTGCAGGCGATCTTTCCGGCGAGGCGCGTGACGCTGTAATGATTGTCGAGGAGCGCATCGCTCGTCGGATTCCAGACGGTGTAATCGACGCCGTTCAGAATGCCGCTCAGATCGTGCGAACGGTGCCGAAGCAGGCCGTCCAGGCCGCCGCCCTGTGCAAGCGTCTGAATTTCCCGCGCGTAAGCGGGGCTCACCGTGGTGATCCTGTCGCTGTAATACAGGCCTGCCTTGAGAAAGGACAACTGGCCGTAGAACTCGATGCCGTAGACGCTGAAGAAGTCGTCCGGCAGGCCGAGCTGGCCGAACTGGTGCGCGGGAAAGACGCCCTGATAGGCAAGGTTATGTACGGTGAAGATGCTGTGGGCGAGCGCGCGGCCCTGCTCGCGCTCGGCGGCTTTCAGATAGGCAGGCGCGAGGCCCGCGTGCCAGTCGTGCGCGTGAATGATCTGTGGCGACCACGCCGGGTCGAGCTGCTGCGCCATTTTTGCAGCGACCCAGCCGAGCAGCGCGAAGCGCTGCGCGTTGTCGCCGTAGGGGACGTGTTCGTCGTTCAGATACGGGTTGCCGGGCCGGTCGTAAAGCGTTTTGGCGCGGATCATGTAAACCGTCAGCCCGTTCGACGGCAGCGTGCCCTGTTCCAGCGTCACGTCCGGCGCGTCGAAATGGCGCCCGAGCTGGGCGACCGTCCGTACGTCGGTCAGCCCGGCGGCGACCGACGGAAAGCCCGGCAGCAGTACGCGCACATCGGCGCCGCGCTCGATCAGCGCGGGCGGCAATGCGCCCGCGACGTCGGCGAGACCGCCCGTTTTGAGGAGGGGATACAGCTCGCTTGCGACGTGCAGGGCGCGAATCGTCATAGGCTCCGTCTCGTTCCAGTTGATGGGATGCAGGTGTCAGTTCGCTTTTGCCTGTAGCGTTTCGGGCGTGACCAGCACGACGCCTGACTCGGTACGGTAGAAGCGCTCGGCGTCGGCCACCGGATCTTCGCCGATGACCGTGCCGTCGGGAATCGCACACCCGCGGTCGATCACGACCTTCTGCAGGCGGCAACTCGCGCCGACTGTGACCTGTGGCAGCAACACTGCCTCATTGATGTTACAGAACGAACTCACTTTCACGTTCGAGGACAACACCGAGCGCGAAATCTGTGACCCCGAGATCACACAGCCGCCGCACACGATCAGATTATTGCCCGAGCCTTGCAGGCCTTTCATGTCGCGCACGAATTTGGCGGGCGGCAACTGTTCCTGATACGTCCAGATCGGCCACGAGCGGTCGTACAGATCGAGCGTCGGAATCGTGGAGGCGAGATCGAGGTTGGCCGCCCAGTACGCGTCGATCGTGCCGACGTCGCGCCAGTACGGCTCGACATTCGGATCGGACGATACGCACGACATGCTGAACGGATGCGCGATCGCCGTGCCCTGGGTGACTACGCGCGGCAGGATGTCCTTGCCGAAGTCGTGATCGGTGTCGATGCTGGTGATGTTGTCTTCGAGCAGCGAGTACAGATAGTCCGCATTGAACACGTAGATGCCCATGCTCGCGAGGGCGGTGTCGGGACGGCCGGGAATGCAGGGCGGATCCGCCGGTTTCTCGACGAAGCCGGTCACGCGCCGATTTTCGTCGACATGCATCACGCCGAAGGCCACCGCTTCCATTCGGGGCACCTCGATGCAGCCGACCGTGCAATCCGCGCCGCTTTCTGCGTGGTCGAGGATCATCCGCGTGTAGTCCTGCTTGTAGATGTGGTCGCCCGCCAGCACGATCACATACTTGGGCCGGATCGAGCGGATGATGTCGAGGTTCTGGAACACGGCGTCGGCCGTGCCGCGATACCAGTGCGCGCCTTCGACGCGCTGCTGCGCCGGCCACAGGTCGATGAATTCGCCGAACTCGCCGCGCAGGAAACTCCAGCCGCGCTGCAGATGACGCAGCAGCGAGTGCGCCTTGTATTGCGTGACCACCGCAATGCGGCGAATGCCCGAGTTCAGACAGTTGGACAGCGCGAAGTCGATGATCCGGTATTTGCCGCCGAAATGCACTGCCGGTTTAACGCGTTTATTGGTGAGCGGCCCGAGCCGCGTGCCTCTTCCGCCCGCGAGGACGATGGCGAGGGTCGTGCGTTGCAGATCGTTCAATCGTGCCGGAGTGTCCATGTCTGTCTCCTGTGTCGACGAGAGCCGACGCCTGAGCGCTGACTCGAGTCGCATGCGAATAGTTGCTGATTGGTATGCCCCGGGTGCTGCTCCGTTTTTCTTCGCTGATCTTTCGTGTCGGCGGCCGGCTTTTGGCATCATGACGCTGTCAGCCGGTTCTCGCACTGATTGATCGCAAGCCTGAAGTGTCCACTACGCAGAGAAGCCGGCGCGCAGTCTTCCTTGTGCAAGATCGGCCGTAAAGAGGCTCTGCTCCGTGCGTCATGACACATAGGGCGTGAGGTGATCCGGTGCAATATACGTGCCCAGAAGCAATGGCTCAAACCGCCTGGTCGAGCCGGCTTGATTTAGGCGGTTGACTGCTGGCCGGCGTCGGTTTTGCGCTGCCTTCGATTGCGGCGGCATCGTTGCGCATGGCTTGTGCGAGCAGCGGCAGAGCTGAGCGGTGCGTCGTAGAATCAAGCGCTTACGGCAGGCGGCGCCCGCACAATCGGACTTCTGCATCCCGCCTGCTTCTCGTTTCATGGCTCTTTCACTGGCAAATTAAACGATGAGTTCCTGCCGGCATACCTTGCTCGCCATTCTGGGCGGCTGTGTATTTTTTGCGGCGCCGACGGCGCTAACGACACCCCTCGCGGCGTTCGCCGCAGAGACAGCGGCCTCGGCTGGAACTGATGGAGCGAGCGGTGCCGCGCACGCGGGGAGCGAGGCCGGTACGTCGGCCGCTGCTTCTGACGATGCGGGTCCCGCTTACGGTCCCGAGTTGCAGGGCTTCAATTATCCGGCGCCCGTCGACCAGTACGAATTCAGGTCACAGGGCGTGGCGCTGCATATGGCTTACATGGATATCAAATCCGCCCATGCGAATGGACGCACGGCGGTGTTGCTGCATGGCAAGAACTTTTGCGCGGCCACGTGGGACGCGACGATCCGGCGGCTGAGCGACGCGGGCTACCGGGTGATCGCGCCTGACCAGATCGGTTTTTGCAAATCGAGCAAGCCTGAGCATTACCAGTACAGCTTCCAGCAACTGGCGCGCAACACGCATGCGTTGCTCGAATCGCTCGGCGTGACCGATGCCACCATGATCGGCCATTCGACCGGCGGCATGCTTGCCATCCGCTATGCGCTCATGTACCCGCGCGAGACGCAGCAACTGGTGCTGGTCGATCCGATCGGCCTCGAAGACTGGAAAGCGAAGGGCGTGCCGTCGCTGTCGGTCGATCAATGGTACGCGCGCGAACTGAAGACGACCGCCGACAGCATTCGCCGCTACGAGCAATCCACCTACTACGCGGGACAGTGGCGCGCCGACTACGAACCGTGGGTGCAGATGCTCGCGGGCATGTATCGCGGACCGGGCAAGCAGATCGTCGCGTGGAATTCAGCTTTGCTTTACGACATGATCTACACGCAGCCTGTTGTTTACGAGTTGGGTCAACTGAGCATGCCGACGCTGTTGCTGATCGGGCAGAAGGACACGACCGCCATCGGCAAGGATGCGGCGCCGCCCGAGGTGCGCGCGAAGCTCGGCCATTATCCGGAACTCGGCAAGGCTGCCGCGAAAGCGATTCCGCACGCGACGCTGATCGAGTTCGCCGAGCTAGGGCACGCGCCGCAGATGCAGGACCCGCAGGCGTTTCACAAGGCGTTGCTCGACGGGATGGCGGCGGTGCCGGCGAATCGCTAGAGGGGAGGCGTTGCCGCGCTGGGCGTCGTTCGCGACTGCCGTAAGTGAAGGGCGACGAGGCGTGCCCGGAAGCAGTCGAGGGCGGTGCCGCTCAAGCGGACCGCCCTTTTTTGCGGTGGTAGGTGCTTGCTGGACGTTGCTTCTGCCGTGAGCTCTCGCCGCATGCGCCCGCGCGCTTTCGCCGCAGGCTTACCTGTTACTTGCTCGCGCTCAGTTCATCACGCACTTGTGCGCCGATTTCGAACGAGCGCAGACGCGCGGTGTGGTCATAGATCTGCGCGGTGAGCATCAATTCGTCGGCGCCGGTTTGCTCGATGACCGACAGCAAACCTTCGCGCACCGCGTCGCGGTCACCGATGACCGTGCACGCAAGCGAATGCGCAACGCCGTTCAGTTCCATGTCCGATGCTTCGAGACGCTCGACGGGCGGCTGCAACAGTCCTGGCGTGCCGCGTCGCAGGTTGATGAACTGCTGCTGCAGCGAGGTAAAGAGACGCTGCGCTTCGTCGTTCGAATCTGCTGCAAACAGGTTGACGCCGACCATTGCATACGGTTTGTCGAGGGTAGCCGACGCACGGAACTGTTCGCGGTAGACCTTCAATGCGGTGAGCAGGTAGTCGGGTGCGAAGTGGGACGCGAACGCGAACGGCAGACCGAGCGTGGCCGCGAGTTGCGCGCTGAACAGCGACGAGCCGAGCAGCCACAGCGGCACGTGCAGGCCCGCACCGGGCACGGCGCGGATGCGTTGACCGGGCACCGGGTCGGCGAAATAGCGCTGCAACTCCACGACGTCATCGGGAAAAGAGTCTGCGCTATTTTGCAGGTCCCGGCGCAGCGCGCGGGCGGTGGTCTGGTCGGTGCCGGGCGCGCGACCGAGTCCCAGGTCGATACGGTCGGGGTACAGCGACGCGAGCGTGCCGAACTGTTCCGCGATGACGAGCGGGGCATGGTTGGGCAGCATGATGCCGCCCGAGCCCACGCGGATTGTCTTCGTACCCCCTGCGACGTGACCGATCACGACGGCGGTGGCCGCGCTGGCGATTCCGGTCATGTTGTGATGCTCCGCGAGCCAGTAGCGATGGTAGTTCCACTTTTCCGCATGCTGCGCGAGGTCGAGCGTGTTACGGAATGCGTCGGCGGGGGTGGCGCCAGCAGTGACGGGTGACAGGTCGAGGACCGAGAAGGGGATCATGGTGCTTTGCTTTCCACAAGGATTTTGGCGCTTTCGGGTTTTTGCGCTTTTGCGTGATCTGTCGATTGTGGCAAAGGTTTGGGGTTTTTGCTCGGAAGGGTGGGGATGTCCACGTTCGTGGAAGGGGGTTGAGGTTTGGGTGTGCTTTCTTTTTTTTCTTTTCTTTGTGATGTTGGTGGTCTATTGGCGTTGCCCCTGTGCGGGGCGGCACCTACTTCTCTTTGCCGCCGCAAAGAGAAGTAGGCAAGAGAAAGCGGCTCAAACCGCTAATTCTTAAGCGGGTCCCCCAGTTCGCAGAAGGCAGTGGTTCATCTGGAATCTGTGCTCCCGCACACTCCGCCCCTGTGACAAGGCAGTCATTCTTCCGGCGGCGCTACGCGCGTCGACGGGTACATCCCAAACCGTTGGTTGTCCCACGCGCTCTGCGCATATCAGGATCATCGGTTGTCGCGGCGTTGCCGAGGCGAAGCCGATCGCCCCCCGCCGCTGTTGTCACCGCATCGCTGGTTTCCCTGGCAGACCCGTCCGCGACGCACGTAGTTCGGAGCGGGAGCGGATGACGGCTTTGTCACGAGCGAGGGAAGTGCGAGGGATCGTTCGTATATCGAAGCAATGTACCCTTCAAGTCGAGGCGCCCGTTCGTGGCTGGCCGACACGCTTGCGGAATATCATGCGCTCGGTGTCTCCACTTTCCTCATGCGCGGTTTCGATCCGCTCGAAGATGCCTTCGACTATGGCCGCGCGCTCATTCCGGCGACCCGCGAGCGAATCGCGCGCGGCAGAGTGGCTGCCTGACAGGCCGCGATGCCCAATCTGTTTTCCCATCAACTCTGTGCGTGGGTTGCCCTCGATCGAACGCCACGCGCCGCTGCGCAAGTTCCGGTTCGACAATGAACCGCCGCGCGAAAACAGGGCAAAAAAATGGCGCAATCGTCAGCCGCGTCTCGCGCCCACACTCCACCCGCCGACCGCCATCGTTCAATCAGGACTCTGTTTTTGCAAAGCATCAAAAAGTGGTTGACGCTACCGCTTGCAACGGCGCGACTGCAAATATTGCAAGCAGGTTATTTAGCAGGTCGCTGAGCAGGTAACCAAGCAAGTCACACTTGAGACTACGTGTACCCATCTCCTCCTAGATCAGCATGCGATGTGGCACCGCTTTGGGCCAGCGCGCCCAGACTAAGCGCTCGCATGGTGCGGGAGCGCAGCGTCCAAATCCAATCCTCTGATTTTACAGTGATCTGAACCCTGAGGCAGGGCCGGCCACGTGCAGGCGCAAGCTCGTTTATCAAGCGCCGCGTGGCGCGGAAATTGCACAGTCCTCTACAACACTGCGGACGGCGTCTTGATAAAGGGACCGGACGTCGGCGCGGTCGATGCGGCGTCGCCACGCTTTGACGATCTGCGTCGTGCAAGCAGGACACGGAGTGACCGTACGCTTATCCGCATTCACGTGTACGGTGCAAATATCGGCGCGGTCAGGCGCTCGGCCAGTGAGGCCGGCACAGGCCGCAAGCCATTTATATCCGGCTATTCGAACGACGTGTTGCCGAATAACTGGAACGTCACGAGGGAGTTTTCGAACTCATGAGTTTCGCCAAAGTATTTCGTACCCGATCTTTCAGAGATGTGCGCCAAGCCCTCCTCGAGCGCGAGGAAATCGCGCTCGTGGATGTGCGCGAAGAAGATCCGCACGCGCGTAGTCACCCATTATTCGCAGCCAATTTGCCGCTGTCGCGGCTTGAACTCGACGCGCCGGTTCGTCTGCCGCGCCTGGCGGTCCCCATTGTCGTATTCGACGACGGCGAAGGTCTCGCCGAGCGAGCGGCTGAGCGGCTGGAGGAACTGGGCTACACCCATGTCACGTTGCTCGAAGGAGGTTTGCAGGGCTGGCGTGATGCAGGGGGTGAACTGTTTAAAGACGTAAACGTGCCGAGCAAGGCGTTCGGTGAACTGGTGGAAAGCGAGCGCCACACGCCATCCATGCCGCCTTCGCAGGTGCAGGCGCTGCTCGATCGTGAGGCGAATGTCGTGGTGCTGGACGCGCGCCGATACGACGAATATCACACGATGAACATTCCGGGCAGCATCAGCGTGCCCGGGGCCGAACTCGTGCTGCGCGCGCGGCAGATCGCGCCGGACCCGGCCACACGAATCATCGTCAACTGTGCGGGGCGCACGCGCGGCATCATCGGCGCGCAGTCACTGATCAATGCGGGCGTGCCCAATCCGGTCGCGGCGCTGCGCAATGGAACAATGGGCTGGACGCTCGCTGGTCAGGCGCTCGCGCACGGCAGTTCGCGGCGCTTCGATCCGCACGTGGACGACCACGTGCGTCTCGTTTCCGCCGACGCCGCGCGCAATGTCGCGAACCGCGCGCGCGTGGGCCGTACGTCGCGCGACGAAGCGCGCCGCTGGGCCGGCGAAGCGGTGCGGACCGTCTACCGTTTCGACGTGCGCACGCCGGAAGAATACGAAGCGGGGCATGTCCCCGGTTTTCGCAGCGCGCCCGGCGGTCAACTCGTTCAGGAGACCGACATGTTCGCGCCGGTGCGCGGCGCCCGCGTGATCCTCGCGGACAACGACGGCGTGCGCGCCAATATGACGGCATCGTGGCTCGCGCAGATGAACATCGAGGTCTATGTCGTGGATGGTCTGATGCCTGCCGACTTCGCGGAGAAGAGTTCCGGCCCGTCGGCGCGCCATGCACCCACGCCGCCGGCAGTCGATGAACTGACCCCTACCGAACTGCGCACGTTGCTGCAATCGCCCGGCACGGCGGTGCTGGATTTCACGACCAGCGCAAACTACGTGGAGCATCACATTCCCGGCGCGTGGTTCGTGATCCGCTCGAATCTCGAACAGGCGCTGCTCAAGCTGCCCGCTGCGCAACGCTATGTCCTCACGTGCGGCAGCAGCCTGCTTGCACGCTTCGCCGCGCCCGAGGTTGTGGCATTGACCGGCAAGCCGGTTCAGGTGCTAAGCGGTGGCACGAATGCATGGATCGATGCGGATCTGCCGCTGGAAATTGGCGAGACGCGGATGGCGTCGCCGCGCATCGACCGTTATCGTCGTCCTTACGAGGGCACCGATAACGCGCGTGAAGCAATGAACGCATATCTCGAATGGGAGTACGGACTCGTCGCGCAACTCGGCCGCGATGGCACGCATGGCTTTCATGTGATCTGACATGGGCCGCCTTGATCCAGCAGGGCAGCTTCACGCGATGAAGCTGCCCGCCCGACGTGCCGTTTGACTGTATGCCGGGTGCCCGCTTTTTTGAAGCTGTGCCGGGGCAGTGTTCATTTGCCTGGCAAAATACGGCGTTTGTCTGATCCGTACGCGCGCCTGATCGCCGATGACATCCACTCGATGTCATGACGTAAGCGCAGCGATGACAATCTCCGCAGCATTGCACCGCGGATACTGACGAAGCTACCAGTATGATCCGCGGATTTTGACGTGCGCACGAGTGTTGATCGCCGTTTTCCGTTACGTTGATACGCACACCGATATCACTGCTTCGCTTGCGGGCAACGCGGTGACGCACCGTCATTCACTTTCCGGCAGCAATGCGTCCGGCTCATTGCTCACGCAGACCCATGCCGGCGTTCCCGGCTAGCTCCACGCAGCCGGATCTCAAGGAAGTGTCGGCTCTTGAATCATCTGCCGATTCAGTGTAAACGCGCTCTCGTCTAATGCGTGCAATGCGTTTAGATTAGCTGCACCCGAAAGGCTCTATCGAGGGACCAGGGCGGCCATTCCAGCAGCAGTCCGTTAATCCGGCGATCGCGCGAGGTCAGCGGCCAAGGTCAATGATCGCATCGCGTGGAAGCGGACTGCTGCGCGTCGTCCCTGCCGGTTCAGCAAGCGTTCGTGGTGTCGCCTGCCGTCCTGTTCCCGCTCTCCATTTTCCCTGCCAGATCGCAGCGCCACCTGCGCGCCGCGCCCGCTCGCGGATTTTTCCGTGCGCGGTTATCCTGTAGCACGTCCCGGATGCAATGGCCGTCGGGGTAGACATAAACATTCGGACGCCGGCGATGCGCCGCGTTCCTACAGGACATCCGCTGTGAGTCTGAAACCGCTTACTGCCGTCATGCTGGCCGCGTGCGTCGCGCTGACCGGCTGCGACCAACAACAGAGCGATCAAGCCGTGCAAAAACTGAAGGAGTTCTTCAATGCCGTCAAGCCGGACGCGCTCCTGTTGAAAAACATGACGCCCGGCCTGACGACCGAAGCGCAGATCCGCGATCAGATGGGCAAGCCGGAAACCGAGCGCATTTTCACCGACGGGTCGAAACGCTTCGAATATCCGCGTGGTCCGCAGGGGCTGAATACGTATATGGTCGACATCGACCGCGACGGGAAATTGCAGGCCATCACGCAGGTGCTGACGGCAGAGAACTTCGCAAAAATCCGCATGGGTATGACCGAGGACGAAGTGCGCCGTTTGCTCGGCAAGCCAGGTGAAGTCGCGGTCTATCCGCTCAAACCGGAGACGGTGTGGAGCTGGAAATGGCGCGAGCGGGGCGTCACCGAAGAAGGCATTTTCAACGTCCACTTCGACCAGTTTCACAAGGTGTACACGACATCGCGCTCAGACGTGATACGTGGGCGATAGACAAAAATAGAAAGCGGGGTGAGCAATGATACGTCGACGTCGGTACAGCCGTATCGGGCTGGTGTTGGGAGGGGGCGCCGCACGCGGCTGGGCGCATATCGGCGCAATCCGTGCGCTGCACGATGCGGGTATCAAGCCCGACGTAGTGTGCGGCACGTCGATCGGTGCGCTCGTCGGCGCGGTCTACGCGAACGGCGATCTCGACTGGCTGGAGGAGTGGGTGTCGCGTCTGACATGGCAAACCGTGGTACGCCTGCTCGATCTGCGGCTCTCGGGCGGTCTGCTGGGTGGACGCAAAGTGATCCAGCTTTTCGCCGACAAATTCAATGGACGATCAATCGCGCAACTGAACATGCCGTTCGCGGCCGTGGCCACCGAACTCGATTCGGGCCGCGAAAGCTGGCTGCAGGACGGCAGCGTGGTGGACGCGGTGCGTGCGTCGATTGCGATTCCCGGCATATTCACGCCGGTGTGGCACAACGGCGTATGGCTCGTGGACGGCGGCCTGAGCAATCCGGTGCCGGTGTCGGTCGCGCGTGGCATGCGGGCGGACTGCGTGATTGCCGTCGATCTGAATAACGACATCCTCAATGGCCGCGATTTCGGCGGCGCCGTGGTCGATACGCCGGCGCTCGACCCATCCGCGCCGCCGCCCGTCGCGCTGCGGCGCAACGGCAAACCCTGGCCACGCTGGCTCGCGCCCGCGGAAGCACGCGCCACCGACGACGTACGCGTGCCGCCTCCGCCAACTGGGCGCGTGCCGTCCATGCTCAGTTCGATCGCGCAGAGCATCGACATCATGCAGGTACGGATCACGCGGAGCCGGCTCGCCGGCGAGCCGGCGGACATTCTGATTCAGCCGCGTCTGGGTGGAATGGGAATCTTCGATTTTCATCGCGCCGCGCCGGCTATCGAAGAGGGACGCGCGGCGGTCGAGCACATGCTGCCCGCCATTCGGGCGCGTCTGGGGATCGACTAGGCGGACAGTCGTGCACGTATGCCCGTCACCTGCGTGTCACCCGCCCGGCACCTGTGTGCCGATGCCGTGCCGGAATGCGTGCGGGACTGCGTGCCGGACTGCGGGCTGAATTGCGAGCCGAATTGCGTGCCGCTTGCTTGCCTTTGCATTAGATCCACGCGCTGATCACAACGCTCAACGGCTCGGACCGCGCGCCCGCATCTATCGAAAAAGCGACTCGAAACTTGCTAAATCGCGGCAGCGCTTGCCGCCCGTCGCCGCGCATACCGGTTCCCATGCCGCGTCAAACCGGCGCCGATAGCGGCTCGCCGCCAGATTCCGCCACTTGCTGCGGCGCAACAAATGCGCTGCGATCCTTTGAGCATTTAATTTCGTCCTGCGAGACTGCGCGCCATGCTGGATGAACCGGTTGCAGCAATCGCGACGCCCTCGCGACCGCTGCAAGGCCGCCATGATCCAAGACATCCTCAATCAACATGGATGGAGACACGCGTGTTCCTTTATGGCTTTGGTCCGGTGTTGCTGGCCGGCACGATCCAGACGATCGAGCTGTCCGTCCTGTCGCTGGCGGCGGCCGTGCTGCTCGGCCTCGCGGGCGCGGCGGCGAAACTGTCGTTCAACCGCCCATTGCGCGCGCTGGCAACGGGTTATACGACGCTGATCCGCTCGGTGCCGGACCTCGTGCTGATGTTGCTGCTGTTCTATAGCATCCAGATCGCCGTCAATAATTTCACTGACGCGCTGAGCCTGCCGCAATTCGATATCGACCCGTTCGTGGCGGGCGTGCTGACGCTCGGCTTCATTTACGGCGCGTATTTCACCGAGACGTTTCGCGGCGCGTTCCTCGCGGTGCCGCGCGGCCAGCTGGAAGCGGGCAGCGCGTACGGCATGAGCGGTGCGCGGGTCTTCACGCGCATCCTGTTTCCGCAAATGATGCGTTTTGCGCTGCCGGGTATCGGCAACAACTGGCAGGTGCTCGTGAAGGCCACGGCGCTGGTGTCGATCATCGGTCTCGCGGACGTCGTGAAAGCCGCGCAGGACGCAGGCAAAAGCACCTTCAACATGTTCTTCTTCATCATGATCGCCGCGCTCATCTATCTGGCGATCACCACGGCGTCGAATCTCGTGCTGATCTGGCTGGAAAAGCGCTATTCGATCGGCGTGCGCCACGCGGAGCTTTGACCGGTCATGATCGACATTCTCAGCCAGTTCTGGCGCGCGTTCCTGTACTGGGACGGTCAGCGCATCTCGGGTCTTGCAGTGACGCTATGGCTGCTGGTGGCGTCGATCGCAATCGGCTTCGTGCTGGCGATTCCGCTTGCGGTGGCGCGCGTGTCGAAGAAGCGCTGGCTGTCCACGCCGGTGCGTCTTTACACCTACGTGTTTCGCGGCACGCCGCTTTACGTGCAATTGCTGCTGATCTACACCGGCATGTACAGCCTGGAATTCGTGCGCTCGCATCAACTGCTGGACGCATTCTTTCGCAGCGGTTTTCACTGCGCGATCCTTGCGTTTGCACTGAACACCTGCGCTTACACCACGGAAATTTTCGCGGGCGCGATCCGTTCCACGTCGCATGGTGAAGTGGAAGCGGCACGCGCGTATGGGATGAGCGGTTTCACGATGTACCGCCGCGTTGTGATACCGTCCGCGCTGCGCCGGGCGCTGCCGTTGTACAGTAACGAAGTGATCCTCATGTTGCATGCCACCACGGTCGCGTTCACGGCCACTGTGCCGGACATCCTGAAAGTGGCGCGTGATGCAAACTCGGCCACCTACCAGTCGTTCAATGCATTTGGACTCGCCGCGCTGATTTACCTCGTGGTGTCGTTTGCGCTAGTGGCGCTGTTCCGTCGCGCCGAGCGGCGCTGGCTCGGCTACCTGGCGGTGCGTGCGCATTGAATGCGGTTGCTGCCGCAGCACATCCCGCTGCGAAGCCCAGCCGCTGAACACGAAGATCGATCCGTATCTACAAAGGGAGAGCATCTTGCTCCACACGACTCAAACCGAAGCTTGCAAGCTCGCCGTTCAGGACATCCACAAGCGCTACGGCGACAACGAAGTGCTCAAGGGCGTGTCGCTGAACGCGAACAAAGGCGACGTGATCAGCATTATCGGCGCGAGCGGGTCGGGCAAAAGCACGTTCCTGCGCTGCATCAATTTTCTGGAGCGGCCGAACGCAGGGCAGATCGTCGTCGACGGCGAAGCGGTGAAGACGAAAGCCGACCGCGCGGGCAATCTCGAAGTGGCGGATCACAAGCAGCTGCAGCGCATTCGCACGAAGCTCGCCATGGTGTTCCAGCACTTCAACTTGTGGGCGCACATGAACGTGATCGAGAATATCGTCGAAGCACCGATTCATGTACTCGGCTTGCCGCGTCGTGAAGCGGAAGACCGCGCGCGCGAATATCTGGAGAAGGTCGGGCTCGCGCCGCGCCTCGAGAAGCAGTATCCATCGCATCTGTCGGGCGGCCAGCAGCAGCGGGTGGCGATTGCCCGCGCGCTCGCAATGAATCCCGACGTGATGCTGTTCGACGAACCCACGTCCGCGCTCGACCCGGAACTCGTGGGCGAAGTGCTGAAGGTGATGCAGAAGCTCGCCGAAGAAGGCCGCACGATGATCGTCGTCACGCATGAAATGGGTTTTGCGCGCAACGTGTCGAACCACGTGATGTTCCTGCACCAGGGGCGCACGGAAGAAGAGGGCCTGCCTGCGGAAGTGCTCAGCTCGCCGCGCAGCGAGCGTCTGAAGCAGTTCCTGTCCGGCAGCCTGAAGTGACGCGGCGCGCAGTCGCGTTTTCCGCCGCCTCGTTCGCTGCCGGATTCGCCGCCGGACCCATCGTCTGATTCAGCCCGCAATGCCTCGCACGTCCAGCCCGGCTCGCATCACGCAGGTCGCTATCGTTGCCTTGCCGCCCGTGTCGATGTCGGGCGTGGGACCGATCGTCGACGCGCTGAATCTCGCCAATGAAATCGACGGCCGTGCACTGTACCGCGTGCAGGTCTGCTCATGGGACGGCCGTCCGGTGGCGCTCTCGGGCGGCGCGCAGTGGGCCGCCGATGCCGCGTTCGGCGACGCCATCTCGTGCGACTGGCTGATCGTCGTCAGCGAGCGGTTTCAGCAGTTTGCCGATTACCGGCTCTTCCTCGCCAGCCTTTCGCGCGTCGGGCAACGTACGCCGCTCGTCACCGGTATTCACCACGGCGTGTGGTGGCTCGCGATGGCGGGGCAGTTGTCCGGCTATCGCGTGAGCGTGAACTGGGAAACCTATCAGCAGTTCTCCGAGCAGTTCGAGCGCTCTATCGTCACGCAGCAGATTTTCGAAATCGACCGCGATCGCGCCACGTGCGCCGGCGGTCAGGCCACCGTCGATTTCATGCTGGCGATGATCGGCCGCGAGCATGGCCCCGAACTCGCCGACCGGATCGCCGACACGCTCGGCGTGGGCGTGTTGCGCGCGGGCGAGGAACGTCAGCGCATTCCATTCGTGACCGCGCCCGGCGAGCGCCATCCGCGTCTGAACGACGCGCTGCTCCTGATGGAAGCGAATATTGAAGACCCGCTCACCACGGACGAAATCGCCGGCCTCGTGGGCGTGTCGCGGCGTCAGCTGGAGCGCCTGTTTCGCCAGTATCTCGGCTCCATGCCGTCCAAATATTATCTCGGCCTGCGGCTTTCGAAGGCGCGCACGCAACTGCAGCGCACCAGCAAGTCGGTGGTGCAGATCAGTCTTGCTTGCGGGTTCTCGTCGGCGGCGCATTTTTCGAATGCGTACCGCGAACGCTTTGGTGTCACACCGCGAGAGGATCGTCGTAACTGGATCGACAAACAGACCGGCGCGACGGGCGCGGCAGCAAGCGAACCGCGGCCCGCGGCGTTGATCGAACGGCCGGATCAGGCGGATTGACACGACACACACCACACACACGACACACGCCGGATCGGCGCGCCGCGTAGAAGCGCATAGAAAGCGTCGCGTATGCGCAAGACGTATCGCATGCGGTTTCCTACACTACCTGTATTACCTCTCACCCGTAACGAGGATTTGCCATGAATGACCTGACAGTGACACGCCAGACCTTCGACGAAGTCATGGTGCCGGTGTTCGCACCCGCCCCCTTCGTGCCGGATCGCGGCCTCGGCTCACGCGTCTGGGATACGCAGGGTCGCGACTATATCGACTTCGCCGGTGGAATCGCTGTTACCGCGTTGGGTCATGCGCATCCCGAACTGTTGAAAGTGCTGCAGGAGCAGGGCAGCAAGCTGTGGCACATCGGCAACGGCTATACGAACGAACCGGTGCTGCGTCTGGCCAGACGTCTCGAAAACCTGACTTTTGCCGACCGCGCTTTTTTCGCCAACTCCGGCGCCGAGGCCAACGAGGCCGCGCTGAAACTCGCGCGCCGCGTGGCGTTCGACCGGCACGGCGCGGACAAGTAC